>NZ_WLYK01000002.1 GCF_009707545.1 Nakamurella alba
CGCCAGCGTTCGTCCTGAGCCAGGATCAAACTCTCCATCGAATGTCATATAACCCCAGCCCACAAAGGGCCGCGATCAACAAAATGAAGAGCACACAACCCCGAAGGGCCATGCGATCACAGGCACAAACAAGCTGACTCGCTCGTAAATGTACCAAAGGAATCCACATACAGAACCAGACACAACGCCTGGCCTGACGAGGAAAAATAAATCAGTTTGGCACTGACTTTCGGTACGCTGTTGAGTTCTCAAAGAACGGACGCGCACCAATCACAGTCTCTCAACCGCTCTTGGGGCAACCCGATCAACGTTACCCGCGGAATCCCGACCCGTCAAACCGGCTCGTGACCCTCCCGCTCGCATCTCTGCGGGCGGCCTCGACCCGGTCCTTGCGGACCCGGTCAGTGGGAGTTGGCACTTCGGTCCGCCCACGCTCTCCGGCCTTCGGACTCTCGTCCCGGCCTCGCGTGTTTCGGTGCTCCGCGGTGCATGGATTAAGTTACGGGCGCGCTACCGGCGAGTCAAATTCCGAGGTCAGGACGGTGACCGTCGGACGTTCCCGCAGGTCGTCGCCTCGCTCCCGGACGGACGTCCGAGAAGCGACTTTCGGTGACCTGGACCACAGGCGGCCGGGGATCACGCCGGGCCCGGTCGGCCCCGTCGACGGCGACGGTTCAGCGCGGGACCCGGGCGCCGGCCACCGACCGGCGACCGCGCCGGACCACCAGGTAGCTCCCGTGCAGCAGGTCCCCGGCAGCCACCGAGTGCTCGGGATCGCCGATCCGCACGTTGTTCACGTACGCGCCGCCCTCGGCGACGGTCCGCCGGGCCTCGGAGTTCGACTTCGCCAGCCCGGTCCCGACGAGCAGCTCGACGATCGTCGGCGCGGTCGAGCCGATGTCGTGCAGACCGGTCTCGGTGAGCGCCGCCGCCAGCGTCGTTTCGTCCACCTCCGCCAGCTCGCCCCGCCCGAACAGCGCGCCGGCAGCGGCGATCGCCGCATCCGTCGCCGCCTGTCCGTGCACCAGGGCGGTCACCTCACCGGCCAGCGCACGCTGCGCCACCCTCGCGTGCGGACGCTCGGCCGTGGCCGCCGCGAGCTCGTCCAGCTCCTCGAGCGGGCGGAAGCTGAACACCCGCAGGTAGCCGTCCACGTCCCGGTCATCGGCGTTGAACCAGAACTGGTAGAAGGCGTATGGGCTGGTCAGCGCCCCGTCGAGCCACACCGTGCCGGACTCCGTCTTGCCGAACTTGGTGCCGTCGGCCTTGGTGATCAGCGGGGTGGCCAGGGCGTGCACCGAGGAGCCGGTCACCTTGCGGATCAGCTCGGTGCCGGAGGTCAGGTTGCCCCACTGGTCGCTGCCGCCGGTCTGCAGGCTGCAGCCGTAGCGGCGGTGCAGCTCGAGGTAGTCCATCCCCTGCAGGATCTGGTAGCTGAACTCGGTGAAGGACAGCCCGTCGTCGCTGCTCAACCGCGCGGCCACGGTCTCCTTCGCCAGCATCCGGCCCATCCGGAAGTGCTTGCCGACGTCACGCAGGAAATCGATGGCCGACAGCGGCGCCGTCCAGTCGAGGTTGTTTACGATCCGGGCGGCGTGCGACCCGCTGAAGTCCAGGTACTTCTCCACCTGCACCCGGATCCGGTCCACCCACTCCGCAACGGTGTCCGCGCTGTTCAGCACCCGCTCCCCGGACATCCGCGGGTCACCGATCAGCCCGGTGGCGCCGCCGACCAGGCCGAGCGGCAGGTGCCCGGCCTCCTGGATCCGCCGCATCGTGAGCAGCTGGACCAGGTTGCCGATGTGCAGGCTCGGCGCGGTCGGGTCGAACCCGGCGTAGAAGGTGATCGGATCGCCGGCCAGCGCCGTGGCCAGCGCGAACTCGTCGGTGGACTGGGCGACGAGGCGGCGGGCGCGCAGGTCGTCCAGCACGGAGGCGGGTGCGACAGGGGTGTCGGCCGTCGGGCCGGGGATCAGGTCGGACACGAGGGTCAGTCTCCCATCGACGAGCTGCCGGTTCGCCGCGGCCTGCGCACCGCGGCGCGGTACGCGCTCACCCCGGGCGCACCGGTGACCCAGAAGCGCCACGGCACCTGCGCCGCCACCGACACCCCGACCCGCGGCCCGGTCGAGAGCGCGTCATCGGCGACCCGGCGGCCGGCCCGCAGCTGCTCCTCGCCGGTCACCAGGTCGTGGCCGTTGGTCGCCGGTCCCCAACCGAGCACGGTGGCCAGGCCGGCCGGCCCACGGGCCAGGTCGGCGGTGCGCCGGACGCCAGGGCGGCGCAGCGCCGCCAGGTCGGACCCGGTCAGCACCTCTCCCCCGCGCAGCAGCACCGCGGAGGCCTCACCCACCGGGCCGGTGACGACGTTGGCGCACCAGTGCATCCCGTAGACGAAGTACAGGTACAGGTGACCGGCCGGCCCGAACATGACGGCGTTGCGCGCGGTGCTCCCGCGGAAGGCGTGCGATGCCGGGTCGTCGGCGCCGGCGTAGGCCTCCACCTCGGTGAGCCGCACCGCGACCGTGGTCGGTCCGCTCCCCGACACCACCACCCGTCCCAGCAGGTCGCGGGCGACGACCTCCGGTGGCCGGGCGAAGAAGGCCCTGGTCAGCCGGCGTCCGGATCCGGGTGGAAGTTCCGGACCGGTCATGTCAGCGGGCCGTCCGGCTCCGCACCCACTCGCGGTCCGTGGTGATCCGGGTCCGCAGCAGGTCGAGCTGCTCGGCGACCCGCACCGGCGCGGTACCGCCCACCCCGTCCCGGGCGGCGAGTGCGCCCTCGACGGTGAGCACCCGGCGCACCTCCGGGGTCAGCGCGGCGTCGATGCCGGCGAACTCCGCATCGGTGAGCTGGTCCAGGGTGCGGTCGGTGGACTCGGCCAGGGATACGCACTCCCCCGCCGCCTCGTGCGCCACCCGGAACGGAACCCCTTGCTGCACCAGCCATTCCGCGATGTCGGTGGCCAACGAGAAGCCGGCGGGCGCCATCTCGGCGAGCCTCGCCGTGTGGAAGGTCAGGGTCGCCGTCATCCCGGTCACGGCGGGCAGCAGCACCTCGAGCTGAGTGACCGAGTCGATCAGCGGCTCCTTGTCCTCCTGCAGGTCACGGTTGTAGGCCAGCGGGAGACCCTTGAGCGTCGCGAGCAGGCCGGCCAGGTTGCCGATCAGCCGGCCGGCCTTGCCGCGTGCCAGCTCGGCGATGTCCGGGTTCTTCTTCTGCGGCATGATCGACGACCCGGTGGAGAAGGAGTCGTGCAGCTTCACATACCCGAATTCGGCGGTGGAGAAGACGATGACCTCCTCGGCCCACCGCGACAGATCGACCGCGAGCATCGCCAGCACGAAGGCCAGTTCGGCGGCGAAATCCCGGGCCGAGGTGCCGTCGATCGAGTTGGCGGTCGGCCGGTCCAGCCCCAGGTCCTTCGCCACCGCCTCCGGATCGAGGTGCAGCGACGACCCCGCCAGCGCACCGGAGCCGTAGGGCGACACGGCCGCCCGCCGGTCCCAGTCCCGGATCCGGTCGACGTCGCGGACCAGCGCCTGCGCGTGCGCGGCGAGGTGGTGGGCCAGCAGCACCGGCTGGGCGTGCTGGAAATGGGTGCGCCCGGGCATCGCCGCGCCCGGGTGGGCATCGGCCTGGGCGAGCAGCGCGTCCTGCAGGTCGAGCACCTTGTCGGCGATCCGGGCGGCGCCGTCCCGCAGGTACAGCCGGTAGAGGGTGGCGACCTGGTCGTTCCGCGACCGTCCGGCGCGCAGCTTCCCGCCGAGCTCGGTCCCGGCCCGCTCCAGCAGGCCGCGCTCGAGCGCGGTGTGCACGTCCTCGTCACCGGGGACCGGGCCGAAGCTGCCGGCGGCGACATCGGCGAGCAGCCGGTCGAGCGCGTCGAGCATCCCGGTCAGCTCGTCGTCGGAGAGCAGGCCGGCCCGGTGCAGGACCCGGGCGTGGGCCTTCGAACCGGCGATGTCGTACGGCGCGAGCACCCAGTCGAACTGGGTGCTGCGGGACAGCTCGACCATCTCGGGGGCCGGTCCGCCGCTGAAGCGCCCGCCCCACAGGGCGAGCCCGGGGGCGGTTCCGGAGGCGGGATCGGTCATGAGGTGCGGTACTCCTTCCGGCCACCGGCGGCTGCCGGTGACCCCTGCGGTGGTGCTCTGCGGTCCGGTCCGGGTGGGTCTGCGCGGACGCCGTCGGTCCGGCGGTCATCCTGTCAGGGATCCCGCGCGGATCCGGACCGGGCCTTCGGGTGGGAACGATCGCCCCGGGTCGGCGGGCGGGAGCGGTCCGGGTCAGCCGGAGGTCGGCGACACCCCGCCGGCCAGCCGGGCACCGAGCTCGGCGCCGGACAGCCCGTCCCGGGCGACGACCAGGATGGTGTCGTCGCCGGCGATGGTGCCGACCACGTCGGCCAGCGCGGCACGGTCGATGGCCGACGCCAGGAACTGCGCCGCACCCGGCGGGGTGCGCAGCACCGCCAGGTTGCCCGAGGAGGCATGGGACAACAGCAGTTCGCCCAGCAGCCGGTCCAGCCGGGAGGTACCCCCGGCCATCGGCCGCGGCGCGCCGTCCTCCGGGATCACGTAGCGTCCCGGCCCGCCGTCCACCCCGCGCAGCTTGACCGCGCCGAGCTCCTCCAGGTCGCGGGACAGCGTCGCCTGGGTGACCGCCACACCGTTACCGGCCAGCAGTGCAAGCAGTTCCGGCTGCGAGTGCACCGACCCGGCCTGCACCAGCGACACGATCAGCCCGTGCCGGGCCGCCTTGGTCGCGGGCACGGCACGCGGGCCGTCCGCGGAGGTCGCCGGCGTCGCGGGCATCCGGGGCCGCTCAGCCGCCGGCCGGCACGTGCACCGGGTCCGAGTGCTCGACGAGGTAGACCAGCAGGGCCTTCTGGGCGTGCAGCCGGTTCTCGGCCTCGTCCCACACCGCCGACGCCGGCCCGTCGATCACCTCGTCGGTGATCTCCCAGCCGCGGTGCGCGGGCAGGCAGTGCAGCACGATCGCGCCGGAGTCGGCGTGCGCCAGCAGCCCGGCGTTGACCTGGTACGGCCGGAACGGCCCGACGCGGTCCAGTCCGTCGTTCTCCTGGCCCATCGAGGTCCAGGTGTCGGTGACCAGCACGTCGGCACCGCTGACCGCGGCGACCGGATCGGTGATCAGCTCGACCGAACCGCCGGTGAGCCCGGCGCGGGTCTTGGCGTCGAGCAGGATCTGCGGGTCCGGGACGAATCCCTCCGGGGACGAGACCCGCACGTGCAGACCGGCGTTCGCGCCGCCGAGCATCAGCGAGTGGGCCATGTTGTTGGCGCCGTCGCCCAGGTAGGTGAGGGTGACGCCGGCCAGCCGGCCGAGTCGCTCGCGGATGGTCTGCAGGTCGGCCAGCACCTGGCAGGGGTGGAACTCGTCGGTCAGCGCGTTGATCACCGGGACCGACGACGTGCTGGCCAGGGCGTCGATCCGCCGCTGCGCGAAGGTGCGGATCGCCACCGCGTCGACGTACCGGGACAGCACCCGGGAGGTGTCCTCGATGGTCTCCTCGCGGCCCAGCTGCGACGTGCGGCCGTCGACGATGATCGGCTGGCCGCCCAACTGCGAGATGCCGACCTCGAAGGACAGCCGGGTCCGCGTCGAGTTCTTCTCGAACAGCACCGCGACGCTCTTGCGCTCCAGCGGGCGGGCCGCGGTGCGGTTCCGCTTGTACAGGTCGGCGAGGTCGAGGACCTCGATCAGCTCGGCCGGCGACAGGTCGTCGTCGCGGAGGTAGTGCCTGATCGTGCCGGTCATGCGGAGTTCTCCTTGGTGGTCGACGCGGTGTCGAGAATCCCGGGCAGGGCGGTGACGAACGAGTCGGCCTGCTCGGTGGTGAGGATCAGCGGCGGGGCGAGCCGTAGGACGTCGGCGGCCGGGGCGTTGACCACGAAACCCGCGTCCCGGGCGGCGAGGGACGCCGCCGCGGACACCGGCTCGGTGAGCACCACGCCCAGCAGCAGGCCGGCGCCGCGGACGTGCGAGACCAGCGGATGGCCGAGGTCCTCGATGCCGTGCGCCAGGTGCTTGCCGAGGGCGTCGACGTGCTCCAGCAGGTGCTCGGACTCGATCGTGGACAGCACGGCCAGTGCCGCCGCCGCGCACACCGGGTTGCCGGCGAAGGTGGAACCGTGCTGCCCGGGCTCGAGAAGCTCTGCGGCACGGCCGATCCCGAGGACCGCTCCAATGGGCAGACCGCCGCCGAGCCCCTTCGCCATGGTGATCACGTCGGGCCGGATACCGGCCCGCTGGTGGGCGAACCAGGTACCGGTGCGGCCGATGCCGGTCTGCACCTCGTCCAGCACCAGCAGCGTCCCGGCGGCCTCGGTGATCTCCCGGGCGGCGGCCAGGTAACCGTCCGGGGCGGGCAGCACACCGGCCTCGCCGAGGATCGGCTCCAGGAACACCGCGGCGACGGTCTCGTCGACCGCGCTGCGCAGGGCCTCGACGTCCCCGTACGGGATGAACTCGACGCCGGCCGGCATCGGTTCGAACGGGGCCCGCTTGCCCGGCTGCCCGGTGAGCGCCAGCGCGCCCATGGTCCGGCCGTGGAAGGCCTGCTCGCAGGCGATGATCCGGGGACGTCCGGTGCGTCGGGCGATCTTGAAGGCGGCCTCGTTGGCCTCCGCGCCGGAGTTGCAGAAGAGCACCCGTCCGTCGGCGTCGGCGCCGGCGATGTGCCGGAGTTGCTCCGCCAACTCGATGACCGTCGGGTGGGTGAAGAAGTTCGAGACGTGGCCGAGGGTGGCGACCTGGGTGCTGACCGCCTCGACGATCGCCGGGTGGGCATGGCCCAGGGCGTTCACCGCGATGCCACCGAGCAGGTCCAGGTACTCCTTGCCGTCGGCGTCCACCACCACCGCGCCGGATCCGGAGACCAGCTCGATGTCCGGGGTACCGAAGTTGCGCATCAGCGCGGAGGACCAGCGGCGGACCGCGTCCTCGTTCGTGTGGGTGGGTCCGGGCGCTGTCGCCTGCGTGCTCACTGCTCCTCCTCCTGGTCTTGTGACGGGTCCTGGTGTGCGGTCACGGGTGGTGCGGGAACGGGTGTCGGGGTCGCTGCCAGGGTCGCTTCCAGGCTGGGCACGACCATGGTGCCGATGCCCTCGGTGGTGGCCAGCTCGAGCAGCACGGCGTGCGGCACCCGGCCGTCGATCACGTGCGCGCCGGAGATCCCGCCGCGCACCGCGCGCAGGCAGCCCTCCATCTTGGGCACCATGCCGGATTCCAGCCGGGGCAGCATCTCCTCGAGCGCGTCGACCGAGATCTTCGACAGCAGCGAGGACCGGTCCGGCCAGTCCGCGTAGAGGCCCTCGACGTCGGTGAGCATCACCAGCCGCCGGGCACCCAGCGCGATGGCCAGTGCGGCGGCGGCGGTGTCGGCATTGACGTTGTGCACCACGCCGTCCGCGTCGGGCGCGACGGTGGAGACCACCGGGATGCGGCCGGCGGCCAGCAGGTCGAGCACCGCAGCCGGGTTGACCTCGACGACGTCGCCGACCAGCCCGATGTCGGTGGGTACGCCGTCCACCTCGACGGTGCGGCGGGCGGCGGTGAACAGCCCGGCGTCCTCGCCGGACATGCCGACCGCGTACGGGCCGTGGGAGTTGATGAGCCCCACCAGCTCCCGGCCGACCTGACCGACCAGCACCATCCGGACGACGTCCATCGTCTCCGGGGTGGTGACGCGGAAACCGCCTTTGAACTCGCCCTGCATGCCGAGTCGCTGCAGCATGGCGGAGATCTGCGGCCCGCCGCCGTGCACGACCACCGGCCGCAGGCCGACGGTCCGCAGGAACACCATGTCCTCGGCGAAGGCGCGCTTCAGGTTCTCGTCGGTCATCGCGTTGCCGCCGTACTTGACGACGACCAGCGCGCCGGCGAACTGCTGCAACCAGGGCAGCGCGTCGGCCAGCACCTGCGCCCGGGCGGCGGCCGCACCCAGCTCCCGGACGTCCCGGGTGACGGTGCCGGCGCTCATGTCGAGTACGCCGAGTTCTCGTGCACGTAGGCGTGCGAGAGATCGTTGGTGTACACGGTGGCCGTCTCGGTGCCGGCGTGCAGGTCGATGGTCACCGACACCGCGCGACCGGACAGGTCCACCAGGCCGCGGTCCTCGCCGGTGGCGCCGCCACGGCAGATCCACACCCCGTTGATCGCCACGTCGATGGCGTCGGCGTCGAAGGCGGCGACGTCCTCCGGCACGGTGCCGACCGCGGCCAGGATCC
This sequence comes from Nakamurella alba, assembly GCF_009707545.1. Classification (NCBI taxonomy): domain Bacteria; kingdom Bacillati; phylum Actinomycetota; class Actinomycetes; order Nakamurellales; family Nakamurellaceae; genus Nakamurella; species Nakamurella alba. The sequence goes on from NZ_WLYK01000002.1 coordinate 8,256, forward strand.
GGCCCCAGTTCGGGTCCTGCCCGAAGAAGGCGGTCTTGACCAGGTTGTTCCGGGCGACCGACCGGCCGACGGCGACCGCCGCGTCCTCGGAACCGGCGTGCCGCACCTCGATCGCGATCTCCTTGGTCGCGCCCTCGGCGTCCGCCATCAGCTGCCGGGCGAGGTCCTGGCAGACCCGGGTGACGGCGGTGGTCAGCGCCGCGGACTCCGGCGTCACGGCGGAGGCACCGGAGGCCAGCAGCAGCACCGTGTCGTTGGTCGACATCGCACCGTCGGAGTCCAGCCGGTCGAACGAGACCCGGGTCGCCGCACGCAGTGCCGCGTCCAGGTCGGCCGGCTCGGCGACCGCGTCGGTGGTCAGCACGACCAGCATGGTGGCCAGGCCGGGGGCGAGCATGCCGGCACCCTTGGCCATGCCGCCGACGGTGAAGCCGCCGACCGAGACCTGCGCCGTCTTCGGCACCGAGTCGGTGGTCATGATCGCCACCGCGGCGTCCGCCCCGCCATCGGCACCGTCGGCGCCCAGGCCGGCTACGGCAGCGGTGACTCCCGGTAGCAGCAGTTGCATCGGCAGCCGCTCACCGATCAGTCCGGTCGAGGCCACCGCGACCCGTTGCGGGTCGATGTCCAGCGCCTCGGCGAGACGCTCTGCGGTGGCGACGGTGTCGGCGTAGCCGGCGGCGCCGGTGCAGGCATTGGCGCCGCCGGAGTTGAGCACCACCGCGGACAGCGCGCCGTCGGCGACGACCTCGCGGCACCAGCGCACCGGCGCGGCGAACACCCGGTTGGAGGTGAACACCCCGGCCGCCGCGGTCAGCGGGCCGTCGTTGACCACCAGTGCGAGATCCGGCTTGCCGGAGGCCTTCAGCCCGGCGGTGACCCCGGCCGCCCGGAACCCGAGCGGGGCCGTCACGCCGGTCACGGCGCGAGCCCGACGGTGCCGAGACCGGTGGTCTCCGGGAGCCCGAGCGCCAGGTTCAGGCACTGCACGGCCGCGCCCCCGGTGCCCTTGGTGAGGTTATCGACCGCGGAGACGACGATCAGCCGGCCGGCCGCCTCGTCCACCGCGACCTGCAGCAGCAACGTGTTGGCGCCCGCCACCGCGGCGGTCGACGGCCACCGCCCCTCGGCCAGCAGGTGCACGAAAGGCTCATCGCCGTAGGCCTTCTCGTAAGCAGCCCGGACCTGGGCGACGTCGACCCCGGGCCGCACCGGCGCGGAGACGGTGGCCAGGATGCCGCGCGACATCGGCGCCAGCATCGGGGTGAACGACACGGTCACCGGACCGCCCGCGGCGGCGCCGAGGTTCTGCTGCATCTCCGGGGTGTGCCGATGCAAGCCGCCGACGCCGTAGGGGCTCATCGAGCCCATCACCTCGGAACCGAGCAGGTGCGGCTTGAGCGACTTGCCGGCGCCGGACGTCCCGGACGCGGCGACGACCACCACCTCGGGATCGACCAGGCCGGCGGCCAACGCCGGCGCCATGGCCAGCGAGGCCGCGGTCGGGTAGCAGCCGGGCACGGCGATCCGCCGCGCTCCCCGCAACTGCTCCCGGGCACCGGGCAGCTCCGGCATCCCGTACGGCCACGATCCCGGGTGCTCCCCGCCGTAGAACCTCTCCCACGCCGCCGGGTCGGTCAGCCGGTGATCGGCACCGCAGTCGATGACCACCGTCTCCGCCGGGAGCTGCGCGGCCAGCGCGTGCGAGTGGCCGTGCGGCAGCGCGAGGAAGACGACGTCGTGCCCGGCGAGCACCTCGACGGTGGTGTCCTGCAGCACGCGGTCGGCCAGCGGCCACAGGTGCGGCTGATGGTCGGCCAGCGTGTCACCGACGCTGGAATGTGCCGTCAGGGCACCGATCTCGACGTGCGGGTGGCCGAGCAGCAGCCGGAGGATCTCTCCTCCGGCGTAGCCACTGGCACCGGCGACGGCGACGCGGAAGGTCTGCTCGCTCATGATGTGCACGACTATACGTCATGCCGCATGTTCATTCATCCACCCGGCCCGGCGGGGCGGCAGGCAGGGATCAGCCGGTCTTGCCGGCGTTCGGTCCCCACTTCGCCAGCACCGCGGTCTCCACGACGGACGCCACCAGATAGGCGACGATCGAGGCGATGACCGCGAGCGCCACGATGGTCCACACGCCGCCGTAGTTCGCCTTGCCCTTGTACTCGGAGATGATGCCGCCGAGGCCGGTGAAGCCGGACAGCCACTCGCCGAGCATGGCACCGACCACCGCACCGGGGACGGAGATACGGATCGAGGCGAACAGGTACGGCAGCGAGGTGGGCAGCCGGACCTTGGTCAGCGCCATCCACTTCGACCCGCCGTTGACCTTGATCAGGTCGAGCGAGGACGGGGACACCGAACGCAGGCCGAGCACCATGTTCACCAGCGCCGGGAAGAGCACGACGATGGCCGCGATGACGGCGATGCCGACGGTGCCCTTGCCGGTGATCAGCAGCAGCACCGGCGCGATGGCGACCAGCGGGACCGAGCGCAGCAGCATCGCGATCGGCATGAAGGCGAACTCGATCGGCTTGAGCAGGATGAAGGCGCAGGCGATGCCGATGGCGACCACCATGCCGACCACGAACCCGACCAGCGCGTGCCAGAGCGTGACGCCGAGCGCGCCGAAGGACGCGGCGCGGGCGTCGGCCGCGGTCAGTGAGGTGGGCCGGACGCCCTTCTCCGGGGTCGCCGAGAACAGGTAGCTCCAGACGTCACCGGGGGTCTTGCCGAAGGCCCGCGGCACGTCGAACAGCTGCAGCAGCACCGTCCACAGCACGCCGAGCACGATCAGCGAGAGCACCAGGATCATCAGTGCGCGCAGCACCTGGCGGCCGACCGCCTTGGCCGCGGTCCCGGCGGACACCCGGACGGTGACCGGCGCCGCGGCGGATCCGCCGGACCCGCCGGCCGGGGATACCGGGGTGGTGGGCGTGACCGTCGACATCAGGCACCTCCGGGGGCGGCCTGGCCCGAGGACCAGGGCGTGATGATCCTGCCGATCAGACCGATGACGAAATAGGCGATGCCGGCGATGGCGCCGGAGATCAGCGCCAGGTACCACAGCCGCGGAGCGTCGGCGTTGAACTGGGCGGCGGTCAGCGCCTTGCCCAGCGAGCTCTCCCCGCCCGACCCCAGGTACTCGGCGAGCACGGCGCCCAGGAAGGCGGCCGGGGCGGCGATCTTCAGCGCGTTGAGCAGGTTGGGCAGGGCGGCGATCAGCTGCACCTTGCGCAGCGCGGTGAACTTGCTGCCGCCGTAGGCGCGGATCACGTCGAGCGAGGTGCGCGGCGCCGCCCGCAGGCCGAGCAGCGCGCCGACCACGGTGGTGAAGAAGCAGCCGAGCGCGGCCAGGGCGACCGAGGCGGCGTCCGGGGCGTCCCGGCCGGCCACGATGATGATGATCGGGCCGATGGCGACGGTCGGCAGACAGTAGGTGACGATGGCGATCTGGTTGACCAGTTCCTCCAGCGGCGGGATCAGCATCACCACGGCCGCCAGCACGATCGCCAGCAGGTTGCCCCACAGGTAGCCGGTGCCGGCGGAGGCGATGGTGCCGCTGACGTTGTTCCAGGTGCTCTGCCAGACGGACCCGTCGAAGAACAGGGCGATGACCGACGGCGGGGTCGGGATCGCGTGGCTGTCCTGGAACAACACGAGCGAGGCGATCCACCAGATCGCCACGATGACCACCACCCCGGCGGTCGCCCCCATCCAGGCGGGCATCGCGTCGATCCGCTCGGACAGCCGTGGCGAGCTCGCCGGGGACGTGGGCGGCGGTGCCTCCTGGTCCGTGACCGCCGCGCTCATCAGTGGTCGTCCCCCGCGCCGTGCCCGAACAGGATCTCGGAGAGCCGGTCGGCGTAGGCGTGGAACTCGGGCGTGCGCATCATGTCCGGGTGCCGCGGGCGGGGCAGGTCGATGGTCACCGTCTCGACCACACGACCGGGGCGCGCACTCATCACGGCGACCACGTCGGACAGGAACACCGCCTCCGAGATGCCGTGGGTGACCATCAGTGTGGTGGCCGGCTTCTCGGTCCAGATGCGGAGCAGCTCGACGTTCAGCCGCTGGCGGGTCATGTCGTCGAGGGCACCGAACGGCTCGTCCAGCAGCATCACCGACGGCTTGACGACGAGGCAGCGGGCGATGGCCACCCGCTGTCGCATGCCGCCGGAGAGCTGTGCGGGCTTGGCGTTCTCGAAACCGGTGAGGCCGACCAGCTTGATCAGGTCCTCGACCAGGCCCGGCTCGGGCTTCAGGCCGGCGACCTCGAGCGGCAGCCGGATGTTCGCGGTGACCGACCGCCACGGCAGCAGGGCCGCGTCCTGGAAGGCGATGCCCAGCTCGTGCTGGCGCTGCATGTCCTGGGTCGACATGCCGTTGACCAGAGCCGTTCCGGCGGTGGGGGTCTCGAGACCGGCGAGGATGCGCAGGATGGTCGACTTGCCGCAGCCGGACGGGCCGAGCAGGGACAGGAACGACCCCTTCTCGGTGGTCAGGTCGGTGTTGTCCAGGGCCACCACGGTCTTCCGGCCGAGGGTGAACTTCTTGGTGAGTCCACGGATCTCGATGCCGGTGGCGAAACGGGAGCCGGTCTCGGTCGCGTCGGGGGCGGTGGTCATGGCACTCCAGTCGGGTCCAGATGGCGCGGTGTCCGGGTGGCGCGGTGTCCGGGTGATGCGGTGCTTCTGTTCTTCCGGTGGTACCGGGACGGACCGGGCGCTCCGGCGGTCTGCCGGGGCGCCCGGTCCCGGGCGGATCAGCCGACGATGAGGTCGGGGTACTCCGCGTAGACCTCTTCCAGCAGCGACAGGTCGAACAGCTGGTCGGTGGTGACGTCGGTGATGCCGACGGCCACCAGCGCCTCGCCGATCTGGCCCATCAGCGTGTCGCTGATGGTGAACAGACCATTGGTCTTCGTCTCGTCGCTGACCACCAGGGTGTTCTGCGCCTCGGCCTGCTCGGTCTGGCCGGGGATGTCCAGACCCAGGTCGGACCCGTAGGTCTCGACCGCCAGCTTCGCCGAACCGGCCGGGTCGGCGACCGCGTCGTTCCAGCCCTTGATCTCGGCCCAGAGGAACGCCTTCAGCATGTCGCGCTTGGAGGTGATCGTCTCCTCGGTGACGGTGAAGGTCTCCGCGGTCAGCGGCAGACCGTTGTCGGCGAAGGACAGGGTGACCGGGGTCTTGCCGTCGGCCTTGACGATGAACGGCTCGTTGGTCAGGTACGCCATGAAACCGTCGACCTCACCGGCGGTCAGCGGCGTGGGCTCGAAGCCCACGGCCACCTGCTCCAGCTCGGAGGCATCGATCCCGTTGGCGGACAGGAAGCCGGCGAAGATCGACTGGTTGGTACCGGTCTGGATGCCGATCTTCTTGCCCTTGAGGTCCTCGGGCGTGCGGATCGGCTTGCCCTCCTCCAGGGACAGGATGCAGAAGGGGTTCTTCTGGAAGGTGGAGCCGATGATCTTCAACGGGGCACCCTGCTCGCTGACCAGGCGCGCGGTGGCGTCCGGCGCGGACAGGCCGATGTCGACCGAGTTGGCGAACACCAGGGCGTCGGCCGAGTCGACCGGACCGGAGACCAGGTCGACCTTCTCGAAGCCGGCCTGGGTGTAGTAGCCCTTCGAGTCGGCGAAGAACTCACCCGCGAACTCGATGTTCTTGATCCAGGACAGCTGCAGGGCGATCGTGCCGTAGGTGCCCGGTGCGACGCTGGGGCCGGCCCCGCCGGTGGCCGAGCCGGTGGCGCTCGCGGTGCCCTCCGACGTCGCCGAGGACATCGAGGTCTCGGCCGAGGCCGAGGTGGAGGTCCCGGCCGAGGATCCGGCGGTGGTGGCGGCCGAACTGCTGGTGGTGGCCGGGGTCTCGTCGGACCCGCAGGCGGCGAGGACACCCGCCGCGGCGGAGAGTCCGGCCGCGCGCATGAAGTTGCGGCGGGTGAAGAGCTGCTGGAGGACGGCGCGCTGGTCTTGCTGGCTCACGGATGAACGCTCCAGGGTGTCGAGGGATCAGGCTGTGCTGTTGACGGCTGCTGCGACGCCGGCCCACCACGGCGGGTCGGGCGTCGGACGGTCGGCGCAGGTCTTCCCCCTCGCCGGCTCCCGCGTGCCGGCGCCGGCCCACGGGCCCGACAGGAGGGAGGAACCCACCCCGGCTGACCTGTGGGCAAGGTAGTGCGGCCGTTCCGGCGAGCCCGTGACGGTTGTGTGACAACCGGGTAAAGACGTTCCTGACCGGTTCCGGCCCGATTCCGACCAGGGGTTTCACCCGCCTACGTGGCCGAAGAATCGGACAGATCGACACGGATCGGTTATGGATCGGGCATCAGCGGCCCCGGATGGACCCTCCCCGCGGGCGGTGCGGACATCGACGAGCGGCGGGGCCGATCACGTCGTGATCGGTCGACCGGGACCGGTCGGTGGGACCGGCCGGTGGGTCAGACCCGGGCGTCCCGGCCGACGGTGGCGGCCGACAGGGCCTTGGCGAAGGTGATGGCGTCGGCCAGCGCGTCGTCGCCCTCGGCGTCGGCACTGATCCGCAGCGACAGGTCGTCGCCGGTGAGCGAACCGGTGTAGCCGTGGTCCGCCTCGCACTGCGGGTCCCCGCAGCCGGCCGGCTCCAGGTCGATGCGGTTCACCGCGCCCCAACCGATGGTCAGGGTGAGCTCACGCCCCAGCCGGCCGCGCTTGTACCGCTCGGGCTGCGGGACGACGTGGGTCACCATCACCGTCCGGATCACCGACAGCGCGACGGACTCACTGGTGGCGATGCCGTGGGCCTGCTCGCCGTGCTCCTCGTCGCCGCCGTGGTCGTCGGCGTGCACGAAGATCAGCCGGGTCGGCGTGAGGACCACGACCGACAGGTGCCGGCGGATGGTCTCCAGGTCGAACGTGGTCTCGCCGTGCACCAGGTAGGACTGCACCGGCTCGGCGGCCAGCGCCACGTCGAGCACGTCCAGGACGAAGCCCGGGTAGTACCCGGAACCCTCGATCCGCCGGATCAGTCCTTCGGGCAACGACGTCGACATGCTCCCATCGTGTCACCTCGGGCTCGCCCGTGCCGCATCCGCGTGCCGGGTGTGGACACGTCGGCAGCGGGCGCGGTCACCGGAACGCCGTCGGGCGCGGTGCCTTGTCGCGGCTCAGTCGCGCAGGGTGGCACCCGAGGCGGTGTGCGCCGCGGCCAGGGCGGCGTCCCGCACGCCGAGCGCCTCGGCGGCGGTCATCGTGCGGTCGGCGGCCCGCACCACCAGCGCGAACGCCAGCGACTTGGTGCCCGCGGCGACCCGCTCGCCGGTGTAGACGTCGAACAGCCGGACCGACTCCAGCAGCTCGCCGCCGCCCTGCACCAGCGCCTCGGCGACGGTGCCCGCGGGCACGGTGTCGTCGACCACCAGGGCCAGGTCGAGCAGCACCGGCGGGAACGGCGAGATGCGCGGTCCGACGGGCAGCGCGGCCGCCGGGATCGCATCCAGGTCCAGTTCCACCGCCACGGTGCGCGGCGGCAGGCCGAGCCGCTCGCAGACGGCCGGGTGCAGTTCACCGGCGAACCCGACGGTCACCGACCCGTCGCCGGCGATCCCGATCCGGGCGCAGCGGCCGGGGTGCCACGGCTGCTGCTCCCCCGCCGTCACGGTCACCGCGACGCCCGCGGTGCGGACCACCCGGCGGGCCAGCTCGACGGCGTCCGACCAGTCGGCGGTGCGGGCCGGACCCCACCAACCGGCGCGGTCGGCCGGTCCGGCGAGCACTACGGCCAGGTGCCGGGGCTGGGCCGGCAGCGCCGCTTCGAGCGCGTCCAGCTGGGCCTCGTCCGGCCGGCGGTCGACCGGGATCCGCGGCGGCGCCGGGCTGTCCGCGGCGGGCAGGAAGACCTGTCCGATCTCGAACACGGCGAGTTCGCGGCTGCTGCGGGAGATGTTGCGCACCACGGCATCCAGCAGCCCGGGCAGCAGCGTAGTGGTCAGCGACGGACGATCGGCGTCCAGCGGGTTGGACAGCACCGCGGTGCGCCGGCGGTCGTCGCCCGCATCCAGACCCAGCTGGTCCAGGTCCTTGGTGCCGATGAACGGGAAGCTGAGCACCTCGGTCAGCCCGGCGGAGGACAGGTCGGCGGCGATCGCCGCCACCCGGTCCTGCCGCGAGGTGCGGCCGGTGCCGGCCGGCGCCGTCGGCAGCACCCACGGGATGGTGTCGTAGCCCTCGAGCCGGGCGATCTCCTCGACCAGGTCGGCGGCGCGGGTGAGGTCGGGCCGCCAACTGGGCGGGCTCACCTGCAGGGCCGACTCCCCGCCGGTGACGGTCGCACCGATCTGCTCGAGCCGGTGGGTGATCACCTCCGGGGTGTAGGGGCGGCCGGCGAGCCGCTCCGGCTCGCCGAGCGGCAGGGTGATCGTCACCGGTGCCGGCCGGAGACCGACATCACTGCGGCCGAGCACGGCGCCGCCGCCGAACCGGACCAGCAGGGCCGCGGCGGCTTCCGCTGCGGCAGCGGCGATCTCGGGATCGACGACCCGCTCGAAGCGGCGGGAGGCCTCGCTCGGCAGACGGTGCCGGCGGGCGGTGCGGGTGATCACCTCGGGCGCCCACCAGGCGGCCTCGATCAGCACCTCGGTGGTGCCGGCGGAGATCTCGGTGGACTCGCCACCCATCACCCCGGCCAGCGAGATAGGGCCGGACTCGTCGGCGACCACCAGGTCGTCGACGACCAGGGTGCGCACCGCACCGTCCAGCGTGCGCAGCTGCTCGCCCGGCAGCGCCCGCCGCACCACGATGTCGCCGGACAGCTGCGCCAGGTCGAAGGCGTGCAGCGGCTGGCCGAACTCGAGCATCACGTAGTTGGTGACGTCGACGGCGAGCGAGATGGACCGGATCCCGGCGGCCAGCAGCCGGCGCCGCATCCAGAACGGTGACGGGGCTGCAGGGTCCACCCCGGACACCCGCACGGTGACGAAACGCGAGCAGCCGTGCGGATCCTCGATGTGCACGGGCCAGCCGCCGGCCTCGCGGTCCGGGACCGGATCGGCGGCCGGGTCGCGGAACGGCACGTCCATCGCGATGCCGAGTTCGCGGGCCAGACCGCGCATGGACAGCGCGTACCCGCGGTCGGGGGTGACGGCCAGCTCGACCACCGCGCCCTCGACCGGGTCGGCACCGATCAGCCGGCGCGGGTCCGAGCCGATCACCGCGGCGGGGTCGTCGGGATCGAGCACCATGATGCCCTCGTGGTCGTTGCCGACCCCGAGCTCGCGGACGGAGCAGATCATGCCGTCCGACAGGTGGTCGTAGGTGCGGCGGCTGGCGATGGCGAAATCGCCCGGCAGCACCGAGCCCGGCAGCGCCACCACGACGAGGTCGCCTTCGACGAAGTTGCGCGCGCCGCAGACGATCTCGCGGACGGCACCGCCCGGGCTGTCCGGTGCGCCGTTGCCCGGGCCCACCTCGACGGTGCAGAACCGGATCGGCTTCTTGAACCCGGTGAGCTCCTCGATGGTCAGCACCCGGCCCACCACCAGCGGACCGGTGGTCACCGGCGGGACGTGCACGTCCTCGGTCTCGAAGCCCACGGACAGCAGCGCGTCGGCGACCTGCTGGGCGTCGGTACCGGCCGGCACGTCCACGTACTCGGACAGCCATTCCACGGGGGCGCGCACGTCAGATCTCCGTCTTGCTGGTGTCGGTGGTGCTGTCGGTCATGGTGGTGCCGGCGGTGGTGGTGCCGGCCGGGGCGGCGGGCCGGGAGAAGGCGGCGGTGAACCGCACGTCACCCTCCACCAGGTCGCGCATGTCGGCGATGTCGTGGCGGAACTGGAGCGTGCGCTCGATGCCCATGCCGAAGGCGAACCCGGTGTAGACCTCCGGGTCGATCCCACCGGCGATCAGCACGTTGGGGTCGACCATCCCGCAGCCGCCCCACTCGACCCAGCCCGGACCGCCCTTGCGGCCCTCGAACCAGACGTCCATCTCGGCGCTCGGCTCGGTGAACGGGAAGAACGACGGGCGCAGCCGGGTGCGCGAGTTCGGGCCGAACACCGCCCGGGCGAAATGGTCCAGGGTGCCCTTCAGGTGGGCCATGGTCAGGCCCTTGTCGATGGCCAGGCCTTCCACCTGGTGGAACACCGGGGTGTGGGTGGCGTCCAGCTCGTCGGTGCGGTACACCCGGCCCGGGCAGATCACGTAGATCGGCGGCTCGCGGTGCAGCATGCTGCGCACCTGCACCGGGGAGGTGTGCGTGCGCAGCACCAGGCCGGACTCGGCACCGCCGTCGCGGCCGGCGACGTAGAAGGTGTCCTGCATGGCGCGGGCCGGGTGGTCCGGCGGGAAGTTCAGCGCGTCGAAGTTCAGCCACTCCGGCTCCAGCTCCGGGCCCTCGGCGATCTCCCAGCCCATGCCGAGGAAGATGTCGCCGATCTGCGTCATCATCGTCGAGATCGGGTGCCGGGCACCGGTCGGCCGGCGGTCGGCGGGCAGGGTCACGTCCACCCGTTCGGCCACCAGCACCTGGGCGTCCCGTTCCGCGACCAGCTCGGCCTCGCGCGTGCTGCACGCGGCGTTGATCCGGCCGCGGGCGCTGCCGACGACCTTGCCGGCCGCGGCCTTCTCCGCCTTGCCCAGCGCGCCGATGGCGCGGTTGGCCAGTGCGATGGGCGACTTGTCGGCGGCGTGCGCGAGGCGAGCGGCCTTGAGCTGGTCCAGGTCGGTGGCGGCGGCGAAGGCGGCCAGCGCGGCGGTGACGGCGGCGTCGACGGCCGCGGCGTCCGTGGGGTCGAGCGGCGCGAGGGGCAGTGCTGAGGACATGGGGACCTTCCGGGACCGTGCGGGACCTGACAACCTTAGTGGCCCGGTCCGGACGTCCTGGTGTCGATCCGCGTGCGATCCGCGTTCTGCCGCAGGTGACTGCGGTCAGCGACCTCCCCGAGCGCCCGGAACGGGCTCGGGAAATCGGCGGCTCGGCATCTGCACACCTCCATTCTGCCTGCTGCGGGTCCTGTCCACCAGCGACTTCCGCTGTCCGACGCCGTCTGCTCGCCCGATCCGTCTGGTTCTAGGGTGACCGGGTGGCCTTCTTCTCCGATCTGCTCAAGGCGGTCGCCCCCGTCATCAGCCGGCTGACCCGACCGCAGAAGGACGGCCGGCAGGATGCCCGGCCGGGCGCCGGACGGCCCGGATCAGGCACCGCCCGACCGCGCCGGTCCACCCAGCCCCCGTCGACCCAGCGCCCGTCCACCCAGCGCCCGTCCACCGCGCAACCGGCAGGGACCGGCGCACTGCCCTCGCCCGGCCACGGCGGGTCGGACGCCACGGTGGAGGTGGACCCGCACCGGATCGGCGCGGTGCGGATGAGCTACTCCCCCGCCACCGACGGCGCCCCGGACCCCGGCGAGATCGTCTGGACCTGGGTGCCCTACGAGGAGAACGACGGCCGCGGCAAGGACCGGCCGGTGCTGGTGGTCGCCGCCGAGACCTCGGGCACCGTCCTCGCCGTCCAGCTGACGAGCAAGAACCACGACGGGGACAGCGATTTCGTGCCGGTCGGAGCGGGCGCCTGGGACGGCGAGCACCGTCCCAGCTGGGTGGCCATCGACCGGGTGCTGCGGGTCCATCCCGCCGGCATGCGCCGCGAGGCCGCGGCGTTGCCGCGCGCCGCCTACGACCGGGTGGCCGGGGCGTTGCGGGAGCGGTACGGCTGGCGCTGATCGCGCACCGGCTCAGAGGTCGAGCACCAACCGGGGGCAGGCGGCCCGGGAGACACAGATGAACATGGTGTCGTTGGCCGCGCGCTCCTCGTCGGTGAGGATCGAGTCGCGGTGATCGACGATGCCGTCCAGCACCGGGGTCTCGCAGGTGCCGCAGGTGCCTTCCCGGCACGACGACAGATCGTGCAGGCCCGCCTCCTCGACCACCTCGAGGATGCTCCGGTCCGGCGGGACCGTCAGCACCCGGCCCGACTGCGTCAGCTCCACCTCGAACGAGCCGGACAGCACCGGCGCGCCCTGTTCCTTTGGGGCGAACCGTTCGACGTGCAAGGTGCCGGAAGGCCAAGCGGCACAGGCGGATTCCACGGCCTTGAGCAGCGGTTCCGGCCCGCAGCAGTACACCTTCGTACCCGGTCGCGGGTCGCCGAGGATCGCTGCCAGGTTCAGCAGCCCGACCTCGTCCTGCGGATGCAGGCTGACCTTGCGACCCTCGGGTGCGTCAAGTGCGGCCAGCTCCTCGGTGAAGGCCATCGAGTCCCGGGTGCGGCCGCCGTAGTGCAGGGACCAGTCTGCGCCGGCCGCGTCCGCGGCGCGGGCCATGGCCAGGATCGGGGTGATGCCGATCCCGCCGGCGATGAAGAGGTACCGGGGAGAGTCCTCCAGCCGGAAGTTGTTCCGCGGACCGCGCACATCGACGATGTCGCCCTCGCCGAGGTGGTCATGGACGTACGCCGAGCCACCGCGACCGACCGGCTCCCGCAGCACCCCGATCCGCCACACCCCACGATCGGACGGGTCGCCGCAGAGGGAGTACTGCCGGATCATGCCGTCCGGCAGGTTCAGGTCGATGTGCGCACCGGCCGACCACCAAGGCAGGTCGGCGCCGTCCGGATCGCGGAGCTCCAGCACCACCACACCGTCCGCGCCGGTACGCCGCGCGGCCACGGTCAGCCGCAGGTCCACCTCGTCATGCGTGGCGCGCACGTTGCTCCCGACTGTCGGGCCGCTCCGGGCGAGGTCGGTCGGCCTCACTGCCGGAGTGGCCAAAATGCTCGTATTCATGATCACAGATTGCACTGTACATGCGCCCCTTCCGCACACGCACCCGTCAGGGCGGCGGGTCGACGTCGGCGGGCGGCTGTGGCCAGCGCGGCACCCCGGCGACCCCGCCGGGGCCCAGCCGGGCGGCGAACCGGGGCGGGCGGCGTTCCAGGAACGACGCGACGCCCTCCTGCACGTCCGGTCCGGCGGCGAGCTCCCGCAGCGCCGCCGATTCCCACCGGTGCGAGTCCCACGGAGAGGCCGCGCCCAGCATCGACCACAGCAGCTGCCGGGCCGCACCCGAGGCGACACCCGAGGTGTTGACGGCGATGTCGGAGGCGATCCCGTAGGCGACCGGCAACACCTGGTCGGGAGGCACGATCCGGGAGAACAGCCCCCCGCGCAATGCCTCCGCCGCGTCGAAGATCCGCCCGGTGGCCACCCATTCCATGGCCTGGCCGATCCCGACGACGCGGGGCAGGAACCAGCCCGAGGCGGCCTCCGGCGCGATCCCCCGGCGGACGAAGGGGAATCCGTACTTCCCGTCGTCCGCGGCGATCCGGATGTCCATCGGCAGGGTCATCGTCAGGCCGACGCCGACCGCGGAACCGTTGAGCGCGGCGATGACCGGCTTGCGCATCGCGGCGATGGCCAGCGACACCGTCCCGCCGCCGTCCCGGCGGACGCCGCCGATGGTCCCCCGGGTGTCCCGGGCAGCAGCGTGGTCCGGTGGCCGGTCGAAGGTGCCCCCGGTCGGCCGGAGCTCGGCGCCGACGCAGAACGCGCCGCCGGCCCCGGTCACCACCACCACCCGCACCTCGTCGTCGGCATCCGCGGCGGTGAAGGCGGCCACCAGTTCGGCGGCCATCGTCGTGGTGAACGCGTTGCGCCGCTCCGGGCGGTCCAGGGTGATCGTCGCGATGCGATCGGCCACCTGGTAACGGATCTCGGTCGTCTCCATCGGATCTCCGCCGTCGTCCGGCGCCCGGCCGATCGCCGACCTCAGACGAATCGCCGGAAGACGATGGTGGCGACCAGCGCGGGCTTCTCGCTGCCCTCGACCTCCACGGTGACGACGAGGTCGGTCTGGATGCCGCCGCGCACCTCCGTCACCGCCTCCATCGTCGCGCCGGCCCGGACCCGGCTGCCCACGGGCACCGGCGCGGGGAAACGCATCCGCTCCGAGCCGTAGTTGACCCCCATCCGGAACCCGTCGATCCGCAGGATCTGCGGCAGCAGCTGCGGGATCAGCGACAGCGTCAGGTACCCGTGGGCGATCGGGCCGCCGTACGGGCTCTCCCGCTTCGCCCGCTCCACGTCGACGTGGATCCACTGGTGGTCGCCGGTGGCGTCCGCGAACCGGTCGACCTGGTCCTGGGTGATCTCCACCCACTCGCTGTATCCGAGGTGCCGGCCGACAAGACCACGCGCACCTTCCGGGCCCTCGACGATCGTCGGAACCACGTCTTCCACCTCCGGGGATGTCGACCGACGGCGGCCAGCCGTCGGTGTCGACGGCCACCACTGCGATGGCCGTCTCTGATGTCTGGATGGTCACCGACCGGCGGTCGGCCGGGCGCACCTGCGTCCGGCCGACAGCCGTTGTCGGGAGATGATTCTCGTCAAGCCTTCCGGGGCGGCAACGGCGGCAGGACCTGGAGCGCATGGGCGAACTGCAACTCACCCGCCGCCGGGTCCCCGACCTGACCGGCGGTGAGCCGGGCCATGTCGTCGTCGATGGCCCAGGCCTTGCCGGCGGCCTCGGCGAGCAGCTGGACCTGGCAGGCCTGCTCCATCGCGATCAGCCACCAGGCGGCCTCCTCGACGGACCGGCCGACGGTCAGCAGCCCGTGGTTGCGGAGGATCACCGCCTTGCCGCTCCCGAGCGCGGCCGCGATCCGGTCACCCTCCCCGAGATCAAGGACCACACCGGTGTAGTCGTCGTACAGACCGTGGCACTCGAAGAAGGCGCAGCTGTCCTGGCTGAGCGCCGTCAGCAGTCGCCGCTGCGTGGACCACGCCTCGCCGTAGGCCGAATGGCAGTGCGCGGCGGCGTGGACATCGGGGCGGGCGCGATGGATGCGCGAGTGGATCGCGAAGGCCGCCCGGTTGAGCGGGCCGGATCCTTCGACCACCTCGCCCTTCTCGTTGACCAGCAGCAGGTCCTCGGGAGTCATCAGCGCGAAGTTCTTCAACAGCGGATTGACCCAGAACATGGTCGGATCGCCCGGGTCCCGCACGGTGATGTGGCCGGCGGCCCCCTGGTTCATCCCGTGCATCGCGAGCAACCGGAGCGCATCGGCCAGGCTCTGCTTGCGGTAGGCGCGCTCCTCCTCGACGGAGGACCGTTGCGGTGGAAGCAGATCGGCGAATCCCGGCACGACCTCCCGGGTGCTCGTGGCCGGTTCCTCGGGAACTGACATCGGTACTCCCCTTCCGGGCCGGGGCCCTGTTTGACATCGTCGATGACATCTTCGAAGTTCCTGCCCAGGCTACTGACAAGTCTCGTTACTGTCACTACTCTTATCCCGAATACACCCACCAACGGAGGTGCACGTATGACCGGACCGACAGTCCTGCAAGCAGATCTGGGACCGGGGGTGACCACGCTGCTGCGACCCGGGGACGACGGACTCCCACTGTTCGTCCTGGCACAGGACGACGACCTGCGGTCGTCGGCCGTTGCCGCGCAGCAGTGGTTGCAGTCCCACCGGGCCACCCTCGACGAGCTCCTCGTCGAGCACGGCGCGCTGGTCTTCCGCGACTTCGCGATCGGCGACTCGAAGGACTTCCGGGCCTTCGTCGCGGACTACGGCTTCGCCGATCTGACCTACACGGCGGGGGCCTCCAAGCGCGCGGCGATCGACGCCGACGTCTACGAGGCGACCGCACTGCCACCGGATGTCATCATCCCGCTGCACCAGGAGATGGCCTACCTCTCCCGCTGGCCCGGCCGGCTCGCCTTCTTCAGCAACCTGCCCGCGGAGGAAGGCGGGGAGACCATCATCGGTGACATGCGGAAGATCTCCGCAGAGCTGCCGGCCGAGCTCGTGGAGGCGGTCCGCGAGCACGGCATCCTCTACCGGCGCAACTTCCGCGCACCCAGCGACTCCTGGGAGCACCACCCGACTCTCGACGCGATCCACAAGCCCTGGCCGGATGCCTTCGGTACGGACGACCCGGCGCACATCGAGCAGTTCTGCAAGGACATGAACCTCGCTCTGACGTGGGAGCCTGACGGCAGCCTGACCACCGAGTTCCTGGCGCCGGGCTTCATCGAGTACCCGACCCTGGACGCACCGCTCTGGTTCAACCAGCTGCATGCCCAGTCGATGACCCTGCGGACGTACGGCGCCACCAACCTCGCGCTCTTCTTCGAGTACTACCCGCGGGACCGGGTCCGGCCCTACGAGACGCTGCTGGGCAACCGCTCCCAGATCTCCGCGCGCCAGATCGACGCCATCTACGACGTCCTCGACCGGCACACCGTGGCCTTCCCCTGGCAGCGCGGCGATGTCATGGTGGTGGACAACATCATCACCATGCACGGCCGCAACCCGTTCCGCGGCAAGCGGGACACCCAGGTCGCCCTGCTCAACTGATCGCCCGACCGATCGACGCCCGCCACGCCGGCCGGCCGGTGGAGCCCTTGGGCCCCACCGACCGGCCGTCGGAGCCGTTGAGACGCCGAAGCACCTGGAGGATCCCGATGACCCTGGACATGGCACAGCTGCGCGCCGGCGTCGGCACGCTGGTCGGCACCAGCGGGTGGCGGACGATCTCGCAGGACCTGATCGACGCCTTCGCCGAGGTGAGCGGGGACCACAACTGGATCCACGTCGACCCGGTGCGGGCCGCCGCGGACGGGCCGTGCGACCGGCCGATCGCCCACGGCCTGCTGACCGTGACGCTGGTCCCCCGGTTCGTCGCCGAGGTGATCGATGTGACGGTGCTGACCCGGCGGTCGGTGAACTACGGCCTGGACCGGGTCCGGTTCATCACCCCGGTGCCGGCCGGGTCGCGGATCCGCGGCCATGTGACTGTCCAAGAACTGCAGGAGCTCTCGCCCGGCATGAGCTACCGGGTGACCTTTTCGGTCGTGGTCGAGCTCGAGGGCGCCGGGAAGCCGGCCTGTGTCGCGACCCTCATCTCGCAGCTGTCCAACTGACCCCGATCCCGTCAGGCCGGGTGGGACTCTCCTGCCACCGGTCCGAGGGCATCGGCCACGGACACCGCGGCCCCGGGCGTCAGCCGCCACACCGGTTCCTGCCGGGCCGGGAAGTTGTCGGCGATCAGATCGGCGTCCCACCGCTCACGGTCGATGACCACCGACTCCCCCGCGTGCCGCCACAGGGCCAGTCGACGACCGTTGAACCGGACGAACTGTCCGGTCAGCGCGCGTGCCCGGTCGCTGCACAGGTACACCACCGCCGGGGCGACCTCGTCCGGGGACCCGAACCCGAGGTCCCGCGGCTCCGGGGCGCGACGTCCCTCGGACCGTGCCCGTGCCTCGATGACCGCGATCCGGCCGGCGGTCATCCCTGTCGCCGCCGTGGGGCCGAAGGCGTTCACCCGGATCCCGTAGCGGGCGAGTTCCTCGTTCAGCGTGTACATCAGGGCGAACACGCCGCCCTTGGAGGCGACGTACGACGACTGGCCGTAGCTGCCGGTCAGCGCGGCCGCCGACGGGACCAGCAGCAGGTGACCGCCGCGGTCCACCATGGCGCGGGCGGCGTGGCGGCACACCGACCAGGTCCCGCGCAGGTTCACCGCGATGCTCTCGTCGAACTCCTCGACCGTGGCCTTCAGCAGCGTGCGGTCCCGGGCCACCGCGGCGTTGGTGATCGCGACGTCGATGCCGCCGAACTCGCCGACGCAGGCCGCGACGATCCGCTCGGCGACCGCGTCGTCGGCCACCGACCCCGTCACCGCCACGGCAGTGCCGCCGGCCGCACGGATCTCGGCGACGACGCCGTCGACGGCGACCTGGTCGGTGCCGTTCACCACCACCGCAGCACCCTCGGCCGCCAACGCCATGGCGAACGACCGGCCGAGGCCACGGGACGACCCGGAGATGGCGATCCGCTTGCCGGCGAGCCGCCGGCCGGCGACCCACCCGCCGGCCGGCGCACCGTCCGCCCCGCTGTCCGTCACCGGCGGCGGCCGACGGTACTCACCGGGATCCCGCGGCCCGCAACGACTGTGCGCGCTCCACCACGTCGGCGGTCAGCGCCGCGAACCGGGGCGCCCGGCGCTCCTTGAACGCGGCCACGCCCTCGGCGAGATCCGGCCTGCCGAAGGACTCCTTCATCATGCCGACGGCGCCGAGATAGCTGTCCTCGAGCGAGGAGTCGAGGTCCCCGTGGATCTGGCCCTTGATCAGGGCCATGGACGCCGGCGAGCAGTTCGCGGCGAGGTCGCGGGCGTACTCGACGGCGCGCGCCAGCACGTCCTCCTGCGGCCGGACCTCGTTCACCAGACCCATCGAGCGCGCCTCGTCACCCTTGAACCGGCGGCCGGAGAGCAGGACGTCCGTCGCCGCGGAGACCCCGACGATCCGCGGCAGGATCCACGACAACCCGAACTCGGCCACCAGGCCCAGCCGGGCGAAGGACGAGGTGATGGTGGCCTTCTCGGCACAGATGCGGATGTCGCAGGCCATGGCGACGGCCAGCCCGACACCGGCGCAGGCGCCGTTCATCGCCGCGACGAACGGCTTCGGGATCAGCAGCGGCCGGAGGTAGGACCCGACCAGGCTGGCGGCGTCCACCCTCGAACCCGCGCCGGCCCCCTCGCCGTCGGCGAGCCCCTGGACCGCTGTCAGGTCGGCGCCGGCGCAGAACGCCGATCCGGATCCGGTGACCACGACGGCCCGCACCGCGGTGTCGGCCTCCACCTCGGCCAGCACGTCGATGTAGCGCGCGCCCATGGCCGCGGTGACCGCGTTGCCCCGGGCCGGCCGGTTCAGGGTGATCACGGCGACGCCGTCGGTGACGTCCAGCAGGACGTCCGGCCCGGCGGGCGGGGACTCGGCCGGCGGTGACCCGGCAGTGCTCATGGTCGTTTCCTGACGTCGGTGACGGTGGTCATTCGGGGGTGCTCACGCGGGCATCGATGAGGGACGGGCCCGGCCGTTCGAGCGCGGCGCCGAGACTCTTGCGGAGCGCGTCGGCGGAGTCGACCACCTCGCCCTCGACACCGAAACCTGCCGCCAGCGCGACCATGTCGATCGCCGGCATGAGGTCGTACGGCAACGTCTCCTCCGCCGGAGCACCGTTCTGGTAGTACTGCATGTTCTTCTTCAGGATGTGGTAGCTGCCGTTGTTGCAGATCACGAAGACCACCGGCACGCCGTGCCGGGCCGCGGTCCACAGGCTCTGCACGGTGTACATCGAAGCCCCGTCGCCGACAACGGCCACCACCCGCCGGCCGCCGCTACCGAGGTGCGCGCCGATGGCGGTGGGCATCCCCTGGCCCAGACCGCCGCCCCGGGCCCGCAGGACGCTGCCGGGAATCGTCCGCGGCACCACCTGCTGCACGGTGCCGGTCATGCTCACCGACTCGTCGACCAGGATCACCTCCGGTGGCAGCACCTCCGCCAGCACCGAGGCCAGTTCCAGTGGTGTCATCCCTGCGCCCCGGGCGCCCCGGCCCTCCAGCGCGGCGACGAAGCGCTTGTCCCGTTCCTGCCGGGCGCTGACGACATCGGCGGTGCGCGCGGCCGCCGTCGTACCGAAGTCGGGGCCGGCGACCCGGTCGATCGCCGCGCCGATGAGCCGGAGCGTGCCGGGGATGTCCGCGCGGATCAGCCGGTCCGCCGGGCGGTTCTTCCCGAGTTCCCAGCCGTCCGGGTCGATCTGGACGAACTGCTGGTCGCTGCGGATCAGCGCGGCACCGCTGACGTTGATCAGCGGGAAGAAGCTCGCGCCGAGACCGACGAGGACGTCGAAGGGATCCAGGTCCCGGGTGATGCTCCGGTCGGACAGCATGTTGAGGCCGCCCTGGAACAGCGGGGTCGTCGACGGGACGGTGAGCTCCGAGCTGCTGACGTCGAAGATCGGCGCACCGATCTGCTCGGCCAGGGCGACGACGGCGTCCGCGGCCCCGGACCGGGCGACCCCGTCACCGCAGAGCAGCACCGGGCGCTGCGCCGTGAGCAGCCGCCAGGCCAGGTCCTCCACGACCTCGGCGGCGGGGACGGTCCGGACGTCGATCCGCGAGCTCGCGAAGAAGCCTGCCTCGTCGTCGATCTCGACGGTGTCGTCCAGGACGTTCTGCGGGACGGACAGCATCACCACACCTGTCGGCGCCTCGGCCGCGATCTTGAACGCCCGCCGGGTCAGGGTGGCCAGCTGGGCGACGTCGTCGACGCGCACGGCGCACTTCACGAACTCCTTCGCCATGCTCGCCGGCCGCCCGTACAGGATCGGCTCGAGCTCGCTCAGCGTGGTCGCGGGTTCCCCGCAGTAGACCACCATCGGTGCCCGGCCGACCTGTGCGGAGTACAACATGCCCAGCGCGTTCCCCACCCCGGCGGCGGCATGCAGTTGCAGGAACGCCGGGCGGCCCGCGGCCCGGGCGTACCCGTCGGCCGCGCCGGCGGCGATCGACTCCTGCAGACCCAGCACGTACGTCAGCTCCGGTGTCCGGGCGACCTCGCGGACGAAGGCCTGCTCCGTGGTGCCGGGGTTGCCGAAGACGTGCTCGACCCCCTCCGCCAGCAGTTGACGGACCAGCACCGTGGCTCCGGTCAGTGTTGTCACCGCTCGCTCCTTCCAGCTCTGTCCAGCCCGGTCCTGGTCGGTCGGGCGTCGTGGGTGCGTCAGCCGGCCGCCGGCCGGTTCGCGGGCGCACCCGCGGTGCTGCAGTCGAAGTCGGCGAGATCCGGGTGCCGGGTCATGTGCCAGTAGTCGACGACCCGCCACGGCGAGTTCGTCACCACCCGGCCGAAGGCGTTCTTGTAGTAGCTGGCCACCCGCGGATGGCTCCACAGCAGGCCGGCCGCCGCGACATCCACCTGCTCCGTGTAGGTCTCGTACCTCTCGGGCTTGCACTCGACGGCGGAGATGCCGTCCCGGAGCATCATCGACGCCATCGTGCCGATGTAGTGCCCCTGGCACTCGGCGATGTAGATGAAGCTGCCGCCGGGCGGGTTGGTGTTCGGCCCGTACATCAGGAACAGGTTGGGGAACCCGGGGACGGTCATCCCCAGGTACGCCCGGGGGTCGGTCCCGTTCCACACCTCGGACAGCACCGCGCCGCCCCGGCCGAGGACCCGGATCGGGTGCAGGTACCGGTCGGTCTCGAAACCCGTGGCGTAGACGACGACGTCGGCCGGATGGTGGTCACCGGTCGAGGTCACCACGCCGTCGGCGTCGAGCCCGGCGACCGACTCGGCGACCAGGGTGACGTTCGGCCGCAGCAGCGAGCGGTACCAACCGTTGTCGATCAGGATCCGCTTGGCGAACGGCGGGTACTCCGGGACGCTTTTCGCCAACAGGTCGGGCCGCCCGGCGAGTTGCTGCTCGATGTAACCGGTCATCATCTGCCGGGTGCGGTCGTTGACCTTGTTGGCCGCCGCCGGGGACCCCTGCCACTGCGGGTCCATCCTCAACGTCGCATGGATCTTGTCGTTCCACATCCAGACCAGCCGGAACCGGTACCAGACGTGGTAGAACGGCACCTGTTCCATCAGGCGGTGCACCTCGGCGTCGACGTCGTCGAAGTACTTCTCCATCGGGATGATCCACTGCGGCGTCCGCTGGAACACCGTCACCTCGGCCGTGCCGGTGCTGATCGCCGGCACGACCTGCATCGCGCTCGCGCCGCTGCCGATGACCGCGACCCGCTTGCCGGCCAGGTCCAGGCCCTCCGGCCACCGGGCGCTGTGGAAGGCAGGTCCGGTGAACTCCGCGGCACCCGGCAGCTGCGGCACCTTCGGCGGACTGAACAGCCCGGTGCTCGCGACGAGAATGGTTGCCTGGTACTGTGTTTCGGTACCGTCCACCGCCCGACCGGTCACCGTCCAGGTGTCGGAGGCCCCGTCGAACTCCGCCCCTACCACCTCCACCCCCAGCACCGTCCGGGACCGCAGACCGAGCCCCTCGGCGACCGAGGACATGTACTCGGCGACCTCGGGGCGACGGGCGAAGTAGCGGTTCCAGGAGCGTGGCGCGAAGGTGAACGAGTAGAGATAACTGGGGGTGTCGACGCCGCAACCCGGGTAGACGTTCTCGAACCAGGTGCCGCCGAAACCCGCGTTCTTGTCGAGGATGGTGAACGGGATGCCACGATCCAGGAACTCCTTGGCGGCGACGATCCCGGACACCCCGGCGCCGACGATGATCGCCGAAACGGTCCCCGGATCCCGCGGCCCGCTGGAGGTGCCGGCCGGTGCGGCGGCCTCGGCGTCGTCGGCCGGATCCTCGAAACCCATGACGACACGGCCCATCCGGGCGTACTCGACCGGTACGTCCTCGGCCACGCACACCTGCATCATGCGCTGCAGATGCTCCACATCCGGTGCCGGGACGGCCGCCGGCGCCCCCTGGTACCAGGCCGCCAGGGCCACCCCGGCGGCATCCCGGATCTCCTGCTGGACCGCAGGGTCCAGGCCACCGGTGTCGTGGTCGTCCTGCCCGCGGGTACGGGTCGGGCGGTACGGATCCTGCAGCCAGCGCTCGTCGCCGGTCAGCTGGTGCAACACCATCAGCAACGACGGGATGTTCGCAACGGCGAGCGCGCCGGACAGCGCCTCGGCAGTCGGGACATCCTGCGGTACAACGGTACTCACGCCTCACTCCGTTCGCCTGGACGAGCAGCATCGGCCACCGGACTCATGACACCCGCTCCAGCACGGTCGCGTTCGAGGTGCCGCCGCCCTCGCACATGGTCACCAGGCCGTACCGGCCACCGGTCCGCTCCAGTTCGTGGACCACCGAGGTCAACAACCGCGCGCCGGTCGCACCCAGCGGGTGGCCGA
The DNA here is from genome assembly GCF_009707545.1 of Nakamurella alba. Classification (NCBI taxonomy): domain Bacteria; kingdom Bacillati; phylum Actinomycetota; class Actinomycetes; order Nakamurellales; family Nakamurellaceae; genus Nakamurella; species Nakamurella alba. The sequence continues at coordinate 30,988 of NZ_WLYK01000002.1, forward strand.
GCGAGATCGCCCCGCCGTTGACGTTCGTGCGCTCCGCGGGCGCCTTGGTCTCCTGCGCCCAGGCCAGCACCACCGAGGCGAACGCCTCGTTGCACTCGAACAGGTCGATGTCGGCCATCGAGAGACCCGCCCGTTCCAGCACTTTCGGTGTCGAGGTGATCGGCCCGGTCAGGATCAGCTCCGGGTCGGAGCCGACGACCGCCGAGGCGACGATGCGGGCGCGCGGCACCAGGCCGTACTTCTCGACGGCGTCCTGCGACGCCAGCAGGAGCGCACTCGCCGCGTCGCTGACCTGGCTGGACAGGGCCGCGGTGATCAGCCCGCCGTCCAGGAGCGGCGGCATGGCCGCCATCTTCTCCGACGAGGTGTCGCGGCGCGGGCCCTCGTCCCGGGTGACACCGGCCACCGGGACGATCTCGCGGTCGAAGTACCCGGCGTCGATCGCGTGCACCGCACGCCGGTGCGACTCGACGGCGAACGCCTCCATCTCCTCCCGGGTCACGTCCCAGCGCCGCGCGATCTCGTCGGCGGCGACGAACTGGGACGGTTCGGCGTCGCCGTGGTGGGCGATCCATCCCGCCCCGCCGTACGCGACCCCGGCCCCGTGCTCGGTCCCCCACCGGGCAGCACTACCGATGGGCACGATGCTCATCGACTCGACGCCGCCGGCGATCACGATGTCCTGCTGGCCCGCCCGGATCGCGTTGGCGGCGAAGTCGACCGCCTGCTGGCCGGAGCCGCAACGACGGTCGACGACCACGCCCGGCACGTGCACCGGCAGGCCCGCCGACAGCCAGGCCACCCGCGCGACGTTGCTCGCCTGGGCACCGACCTGGGTGACGCAGCCGAAGATCACGTCCTCGACCAGGTCCGCGTCCACCCCCGAACGGTCGACCAACTCGGACAGCACCGCGGCCCCGAGGTCGGTCGGATGCACCTCGGCCAGACCGCCGCGGCGGCGCCCGATCGGCGTCCGGACCGCATCCACGACGAAGACGTCACGCATGTTCCTGCACCACCCTGTGTCAGTTGCTCGATGTGTCAGTTGCTCGATGTGCCAGTTGCTCGATGTGCCGGTAGCTCGATGTGTCGGCCCTGGGGGTCGGTCGACCCCCGGGGCGAGTGCCGTCGCACCGCTGTAGTGCGCTCCGCGTCGTGGCAGTACGGCACGGCCCGGCACCCGTGCCCGCCCGAACGGAGCGGGCACGGTGGTCCGGTCGGCCGGGTCCGGGCGGCCGGGCGTGGTCACCGCAGTGTGGTCACCGCAGTGCGGTCACCGCAGTGCGGCTACCGGACGCGGTTGGCCCAGGCCTCGGCGCCCGGGACGGAATCGGTGAAGTCCAGCAGGGTTTCGAGGCTGGACTCGAACTCCTCCGGAGTGGGCTTGCGGCCGAAGCTCACCGGTTTCGACTGGAACAGCTGGACCGCGGCGTACTCGTCGCCACGGACGTGCAGGATCGCGCTGCTGAGCCGGCACTCCTGCGAGGCGAGGTAGACCACCGCGGGCGACACGTAGCCCGGATCCAGTGCCTCCCGCATCTGCGGTGTCATCAAGGCCTCGGTCATCGCCGTGGTGGCGACCGGCGAGATCGCGTTGACCCGGATGTCGTTCTTGGCGCCCTCGATCGACAGTGTGTTCATCAGGCCGAGCAGCGCCGTCTTGGCGGCGCTGTAGTTCGCCTGCCCGAAGCTGCCGTACAGCCCGGACGCCGAGGTCGTCACCACGACCCGGCCGTAGCCCTGGGCCCGCAGCCCGCTCCAGGCCGCCCGGATCACCTGGTAGGTGCCGCCGAGGTGGACGCTCAGCACCGCATCCCACTGGTCCTGCGTCATCTTGACGAACGACGTGTCGCGGACGATACCGGCGTTGCAGATGAGGATGTCGAGCCGGCCGAACTCCGCGATCGCCGCGGCCACCAGGGCCGCCGCCCCGTCCGCCGTGCTGATGTCGGACCGGTCGGAGATCGCCCGACCGCCGGCCCAGCGGATCTCGTCGACGACCGCCTCGGCCGTGCTGGCACCGTCCTCGGTCCGGCCGACGTCGTTGACGACCACCGCAGCGCCCCGCCCGGCGAGGGCGAGGGCGTGGGCCCGTCCGAGTCCCTGTCCGGCGCCGGTCACCAGCGCCACCCGATCCGTCAGGTCGATCATGTTTCCTCCGTCGTCGCGGCCGTGCTGCGGCGGAACGCCTCCCAGGCGGTGGACTGCGCCACGCCGACGCCGCCGAAGGGGTCGTCGCGCTTGCGCAGCGCCGCCCGGATCCCGTCCTGCTTGGCCGTTTCCGCGAACGCGGCACGTCCGCGCTGCTTGTGCTGGATGAGATCGTTGGACTTCCCGATGCCGATCATCGTGGTGAGCCCCTGCAGATCCGCCAGCTGGTTCATCGCGAGCTTCTGCAGCGCGATGGTCTCCGTGTCGAGGCTGGACAACCGGCGCGCCATCCACTCGACGTACTCCTCGAGTTGGTCGGCGGGCCGGGAGGCGTTGATCATGCCCATCTCCGCGGCCTCCCGCCCGGTGATGTTGTCGCCGCACATCACGAGTTCCTTGGTCCGCCGGATGTTGATCGTCAACGGCCAGAGGCCGATGTCCGGCACCAGCCCCATCGACCGCGCCTCCGGCTGGCCGATCACCGCGTCGTCGGTGGCGTAGACCAGGTCGCAGCACATCGCGAACTGCAGGCCGCCGCCGATGCAGAATCCCTGGATCTGGGCGATGGTCGCCTTCGGCGAGCGCCAGAGCCGCAGGGTGCCGTCGCTCACCCGGTCCATGTCGAGCAGGTCCTCGGAGAAGCCGCGCTCGACCCGGTTGTCGCTGCCGGGCTGCAGTTCCCAGCCGGCGCAGAACCCGCGGCCGGCGCCCTTGACGATGATGACCCGGATGTCGTCGTCCGCCTCCAGCTCGTCCAGCGCGCGGAGGTAGGCGGTGAACATCGCCGGGGTGAAGGTGTTCAGCCGGTCCGGCCGGTTGAAGACGATACGCCCGATACGGTCGTCCTTCTCGACCAGCAGCACCTGTTCGGGTTCGTTCATGCGAAGTCACCGCCCTCCGGCGCGCCGGTGGACTCCTCGACCGCGCCGGTGTCCAGTGGCACGTAGGCGGCCAGCGCGTCGACGACGATCTGCGGCAGGTTGGTTCCGGCGGCGGCCAGCCGCTCGTCGAGCAGCTGCCGTTCGTCGCCGGACAGGGCGAATTCGATGAACAGGTGGGTCCAGACCCGCCGCTCGCCGCCCCGCGCCGCGACGGACTGGGGCGCCGGCTCGTGGAACCCGTTGTCGGTCGCGAGATCCCCGCCGGCGGCGCTCATGCGTCCGCCTTGGCGTAGAACTGGGACGCCCACCGGCGCAGGTCGGCGACCGCACCCTCGCCGCGGGCGAGCTTCGGGCTCTCCCGGTAGATCTTGTGCTCCCAGACGGGGATGTCCTGCTCGATCTGGAAGTGGTAGTCCTTCATGAACGACTTCGACGCGTTCGACGGCTCGTCGGTGCCGGGCTTGCGCGGCACGATGAAGGTGTAGCGGAAGTCGACGAGTCCGTCCTCGATCGGCGTCTGCGTGGCGATGGCGCACGTCGGGATCAGGCCGACCGGCCGGTTGAAGTTGACACCCAGCCCCCACACCTCGTTCTCGATGTACCCGTCGACCAGACCGCGGGGGGTGCCGAAGGTGATCGCGGCGGTGGCGCGCAGCATCGGGCCGTCCTCGACGACCTCCAGGGCACCAAAGCCCTTGACCCCGTGGATGTAGCGGAAGTGCGCCATGTCCACGACGTTCTCGATGATCTCCTGCACGTGGGTGCGGATCGTGTAGGACTGCCCGGGGATCGGCGGCAGGTAGGCCTCGTCGTCGAGCTCCTTCAGCCGGGGGACCTGCCAGGTCGGCTGCTCGTCCTCGTGACCGAGCCAGACCATGACGGTACCGTTGCTCTCGTCGACCGGCCAGGCACGGAGCTGCGCGCGCCGGTTGAACGTGTCGCGGTACGGGATGTCGACGTTGCGGCCGTCCCGGTCGAACCGCCAGTGGTGGAACGGGCAGACGATGTCGTCACCGCGGACCATGCCGCCGTAGCCGATGTTCGCACCGAGGTGCGGGCAGTGCGCGTCCATCACCCGCACCTCGCCGCTCTCCCCCCGGTAGGCGACCAGCTCCTGGCCGAACCGACGGAGCGGCACGACCTGACCCACCGGGATCTCCGCGGAATGCGCGACCACGTACCAGCCCTGCGGGTACGGCGGCATCGGGAAGCGATCGGACATGTGCCCTCCTCCTCGAGGTGCGAGCGGCGCGCCCAGCGGGCCACCTACTCTGCTTACCATTATACTGTTCACCGGGCAATGCGTTCCGGACGTCGACCTGGTCTCATTCCGCACCTGTGGGGGTGAAGAGCCGGCGCGGGTTGTCGGTGAGGATCCGGTCGACGACGTCGCCACCGACCCCGAACTGCGCCAGCGTGGACCGGAAGCCGTCGAGCACCTCCGTGTAGGCGGGCGCGGCGCCGTCGACGAGCGAGTTGTCCTCGCCCACGTAGGACACCGCCGAGTCCATCGACAGGCAGATCCGGCTCTCGAACCCCTCACGCACCATGGCGGCCACCAGGCCCGCCCGGAAGCTGTCCGGCAGGAAGACGTCCCGCCCAACCCGGTCGAGACCGACGTAGGCGCCCAGGCGCAGGATCCGGAGGAACGTCGCGATCGGAGTCCGCCGGTGGTCCAGGTGCCCGACCACGACGCGGCCCGGATCGACCCCGGCCCGCAGCAGCACCTCGAGCTGCTCCACCCCGGACGAGCCGGACGTGTGGGTCACGATCGGCACGCCGGTGGCGAGCTGCGCGCCGGCTGCGGCGGTCAGGATCTTCTCCTCGACCGGGACGATCCCACCGGGCGAGGTCGCCACCTTCAGCACTCCGGCCCGGATCCCGGTGTGCCCGATGCCGTCGGTGATCTCGCCGGCGAAATGGTCCCGGAGCTGCTCGGTCGCCATGTGCCGGAAGTACCCGGGCACGCCGTGCGAGGCGGTGTAGAGCCCGGTGGCACAGACGATCTGGACCCCGGCGGCCTCCGCCACCCGGCGCAGCAGCAGCGGTCGGCGGTACATCTCGATGGGCGTGGCGTCCACCATCGTCCGCAGCCCCAGCGCGGCCGCCCGGCGGAGCTGGTCCACCGCACGGGCACAGGTGTCGGCCTCGTCGACCGCACGGCGCGCGTCCAGGTGCACGCCGTCCATCCCGAAGAAGACGTGCTCGTGCACCAGGGTCGTGCCGAGCTCGGTGACCGGTACCGTCCCGGTCACCGTGTTGACCACGGCAGAGGTCGGGACCGGTGCCGTGGACTGCCTCTCGGCCGGTTCAGCCGACATCGGCCGGTACCGCGGGCTCGTAGGAGCCCAGCCGCAGCAGGGTACGGATGTTGCCGCCCAGCACCTTCGTCAGGGTGTCGGTGTCCAGCCCGAGGTTGAGCAGTTCGTACAGCGGGAACGGCAGCGCGAACATCCGTGGCGCGGAGTAGAAGTCCGACCCGAAGACGAGTCGCTCCGGTCCGACGGCGTCGATGAACCGGTCGAGCCCGTGCGCCACGGAGATGCACACACCGGTGTCGAAGGTGATGTTGGGGCAGCGGCGCGCCAGCTCCGGCATCTGACCCGCCTGCGGCCCGGACGAGAAGCCGTCCAGCGCAACGATGTCCAGCTCCGGGAACTTGTCGGCCAGCACCTGCAGTCGCCACGGCTCCTCCAGGAAGGACTCGGCGAGGATGTGCACGAAGGCCGGCACCCGGTGCTCCTGCAGCCGCGCGAACAGCGGTTCCATCCGCGGGTCGTTGATCACCGTGCCCTGGAAGTGGTGATGCCAGGTGAAGCCGCGGACGTCGAGTTCGGTGACTGCGCGGTCGATCTCGGTGAGCGCGGCGTCGACGTCCAGCGGGTCGACGGTGCCCAGAGCGGCGAGGAAGCGGTCCGGGGCGAGATCACGGTAGGCGGCCGCCTGGTCGTTCAGCCGGGGCGCGGTGGTGCTGTGCACGCCGACCGACGAGGGCGAGATGATCGCCCCGGCGATGCCGTGCGCATCGAGGTAGGCGATACGGGCGTCGACCGGGTCCGCCGCCCGGGTGCCGGTGTTGCGAGCACCGACCAGACCCTCGATCTCGGCCACGTGGTGATGGACGTCGATGACCTCGCAGGGCGCCTCGGTGGTGATCACGAGGACACCCCGGTCCGCGCCGCGAGCTCCAGGGCGCGCACGGCGAGCACCTTCTTGTCCACCTTGGTCAGTGACATCGGCCAGTCCCCCGGCTCCACCCACCACACGTGCCTGGGCACCTTGTAGGAGGCCATCGCCGTCCGGCAGGCGGCGAGCAGCTCCGACTCGGTCAGCTCGGTGTCCGGGTACTTCTCGACGAACGCCACCGGGACCTCGTCCAGCTTCGCGTCCGGCAGGCCCACCACCGCGGCCTGACGAGTGCCCGGGACCGTCAGCAGCATCGCCTCGATCTCGGCGGGTGCCAGATTGATCCCGCCCACCTTCAGCAGCTCCTTGCGCCGCCCGGTCCAGGCGAAGGTGCCGGTGGCGTGGTGCACACCCATGTCGCCGGTGTGGAACCAGCCGTCGGCGTCGATCGCGGCGGCCGTGGCCTCGGGGTTCCGGAAGTACCCCAGGAACAGGCAGCTGCCGCGGACCACGATCTCGCCCTCGACGTCGTCGGGCAGCGTCGTACCGGTGACCGGATCCACCACCGCGACCTCGATCCCGTCGAACGGCCGCCCGGAGGTCCCGATCCGACTCTCGTTGTCCCCCGACAGGTCCGGGCAGGAGATGAAGGCGTTGAGCTCCGTCGATCCGTAGCCGGAGAGGATGGCGGCGTTCGGGAACAGCCGCTCGCCCTGGTCGAAGGCCGCGCGGGTGCCGACCACGGCCACCTGGCGGACGTGCCCGAAGTCGATGTCGGACCCCGCGACGGCGTCCTCCAGGCCCTGCAGCACGGCCGGGAACTGCGGCCAGAGGGTCACGCAGCGCTCGCGCTCGACGAGCCGCGCGGCCGTCGGACCGTCGAACCAGCGGGAGGTGACGAAGGTGAGGCCGGACCCGAGAGCGCCGAGCATGAAGACGAGTGCGGCGGTGTGGCACAGCGGTGTGGGGATCCAGACCCGGTCACCGGGCTCGTGGTGCAGGCCCTGCTGCCAGCGGGCCAGCGCGGTACCGCCGATGGCCCGGCCCGAGTGCATGACGGCCTTCGGTCGGGACTCGGTGCCGGAGGTGAAGACCATCACCGCGATGTCGTCCGGCGACACCGCGGCGGCCCGGACGGCGACCTCGTCGGGCACACCCGGGGCGACGTCCGCACGCAGATCGGCCATCAGCGGGTGTCCGGCCGATCCGACCCGGTCCAACCAGACGATGTCCCGCGGCGCGCCCGCATCGCCCGCCCCGAACGCCTCGCCCACCAGCCGCGCGGCGTCGTCGTCGTGCCGCCACCCGCCGCCGGCCACCAGCAGGACGCGCATCCCGGTCAGTTCCGCCGCGTACCGCAGCTCGTCGGCAGACATCCGGTTGCTCAGCGGCACCGCGACCGCTCCGGCCAGTGCGATGCCGAACAGGGCCTCGACGAACTCGACGGTGTTGGCGCTGAGCAGGCCGACCCGATCACCCGCCCGCACGTCGAGACCGACCAGCGCACCGGTGATCCCGACGGCCGCCGCGGACAGCTCGGCGTAGCTGCGGCGGTCGTCGTCGACGACGACCGCCTCGGTGTCCGCCCGGCCGGTGCGACCGGCCGCCAGCAGGCCGGCGAGCGTCCCGGGCCGGGCGCCGCCCCAGATCTCGTCGTGGCCGGCGATCCCGGAGAGCGTCGTGCTCATTGCTGTCCACCCCGTCCTTCGTCGGTGAGGAACGCCGGCGGCCCGGCGGCCGTGACCTCCTCGGCGAGCAGGTCCGGGCCCGGCAGGCCCGCACCCAGGGGTCGGGACTCCGCGACCCGACCGGTCTCGATCACGTAGTACCGGGAGGCGAAACCCTCGACCCAGCGCATGTCCTGCTCGGCCAGCAGCACGGCCACGCCGGTGCGGCAGAGCTTCTGGATCGCCTGGAACACCGCCTCGGTCATCGACGGGGCCAGGCCGGCCGAGGGTTCGTCGAGCAGCAGGACGTCGGGACGGGAGACCAGTGCCTGGGACAGGCAGAGCATCTGCCGCTGGCCGCCGCTGAGCACCCCGGCCATGGCGTGCCGGCGCTCGCCGAGCATCGGGAACCACTCGAAGGCGTCCTCGATCGCCGCGGCATCCCGGCCACGGCGGCGCCCGAGCCGGGCGCCGAGCTTGAGGTTCTCCTCGACGGTCAGGTGGGTGAAGACCGGTGCGCCCTCGCGGACCAGCGACACCCCCATCGCGGCAACGGCGTTCGGCCGCAGTTCGACGACCGACCGGCCGCCGATCTCGATGGTGCCCCGCGCCTCGCGGTGCACCCGCGCGATGGACTTCAGCAGGGTCGACTTGCCGGCTCCGTTGTGCCCGAGGATGGCCACGATCTCCTCCTTGTGGACGTCGACCTCGACGTCCACCAGGGCACGGGCCTGCCCGTACCTGGCGCTGAGCCCGGACACCCGGATGCTGCTCACGTCGTACCTTCCTTCAGGCCATGTGCGTGCGGAGGGAATCCGGCAACCGGTCCAGCTGTGCCACGTCGGGCACCCAGGTCTGCACCCGTCCACGGTCGAGAATGAGGATGTCGTCGCAGACCTCGACCACGAAGCGCATGTGGTGCTCGATCAGCACCACCGTCCGGCCGGCCCGCGCGACGTTGCGCAGCGCTCGGCCGAGGCGCTCGATCTCGGCCTCGTCCAGGCCGGCCGCGGGTTCGTCCAGGCAGAAGACGGTCGCCCCGGTGGCCAGTGCCCGGCCGATCTCGATGACCCGCTTCATACCGAGGGACAGTGCACCGGCGGGTTTGTCGAGCAGCGAGGGGGCCAGCCGCAGGATGTCGACCACCGGCTGCAGTTCCGCGTCCCGCCGGCGTTGCAGGGCGGCGTTGCGGCCCACCAGCAGGGCGGCGGCGGAGTCGCTCGATCGGCGCAGCAGCCCGATCTCCAGGTTCCGGCGCACGGTCAGGTCGTCGACCAGCTGCGGGATCTGGAAGGTGCGGGTCAGTCCCTGCCGGGCGATCGCCGCCGGCGCCATGCCGAGCAACGCCACCTCCCCCAGCCTGACCGTGCCGCTGTCGGCGGGCAGGAACCCGGTCATCACGTTGACCAGCGTCGTCTTGCCGGATCCGTTGGCGCCCACCAGGCCGACGATGCGACCGGGCCGGAACTCGCAGGACACGTCGTCGAGGGCGAGGTTGCCGCCGAACGACTTCGAGACGTGCTCGACCACCAGTCCGGCGGTCCGGCCGGCCGGTCCGCCGAGTTCGCCGGCGGCCGACTCCTCGCCGGGCACTTCGTCGGCGTCGTCGAGGAAGCCGTCGGCCGCGTCGTCCGGGTCGGCCGGACCCGTCCGGCGGAACCGCCTGCGCCCCACCAACGCGCTCAGCCCGGACGGCGCGATGATGATCACCAGCAGCAGCACGATGCCGAGCCCGAGCCGGCTCCACTCGCTGAACGGGCCGACGAACTGGCCGTACCCGGCGAAGATCGCGGTGCCGACGAGGACCGCCCCGGCCATGTTGCGACCGGCGGCCACCACGGCGCCGAGCAGCACGATCACCAGGCTCAGCGAGAACAGACCCGGGAAGACGACGCCGTTGACGAAGACGATCAGCCAGCCGGCCACCGAGGCCGGCAACGACGACAGCAGGTACCCGATCGCTTTCGTCGAGGTGAGCGGGACACCGGCGGCCTGCAGCGCCTGCGGGGAGTCGCGCAGCGCCATCAGCCGGGTGCCCCAGGTGGTCCGCAGGATGTTGCGGGTGTACAGGTAGGCCCCGACCACCACCACCAGGCAGAGGAAGTAGGTGCCGATCGTGCCCAGATCGGTCCCGAACAGCGACAGCTTCCCGACGCCGCTGAGCCCGAACTCGCCGCCGGTGACGCCGCGGGACAGCCGGGTGATGTCCGGGATGATCAGCACCGCGAAGAACGAGAACAGCGCGAGATAGAAGCCGGAGAGCCGGATCCCGGGCAGTCCGAGGATCAGCACAGCGACTGCGCCGGCGACGATCGCGAGCGGCAGGGTCCACCACGGCGGGACCCCGCCCTTCACGTTGAACCACGCGGTGATGTACGCCGCGACGGCCACCACGACCACGTGGCCCACCATGAACTCGCCGGCGATCTCCATGCAGATGAACATCGCCAGCGCGGCCGTCGCGTAGAGCATGATCAGCTGGATCTGGAACGCCACGTTCGACGCCACCAGGAACGGCGCGGCGATGCCGGCGAGCACCGCAAGGGTCCTCACGTACGGCCCGGCCGCCGCCAGGTGCAGGTTCTTCACGACCACGACATCCCGTCCTCGGTCAGATCTTCCGGACCTCGGCGAGGCCGAGGATCCCGGTGGGCCTGATCATCAGCACGACGACCACGAGCAGCAGCACCAGCGGGTTGATGGCCGCCGGAGTGACGAACAGCGGGGTCATCGCGACGACGATGCCGATCGCGGACGCGCCGATGATGGCCCCCTTGAAACTTCCGAATCCGCCGATCGCCATGGCGGCGAACCCGTAGAGCAACAGGTCGAACCCGACGAAGGCCGACGAGAAGGTCACCGGGCTCATCAGCAGGCCGGCCAGCACGCCGAACGCCCCGGCGAGGGCGAACGAGATGAGGATCGTCCGCTGGAAGTTGACGCCCATCAGCTCGATCCCCTGCGGGTCGTCGTGGGCGGCCCGCAGGATGCGGCCCATGGACGTCCGGCGCAGCACGATGTCGAGCGCGACCGCCACCACGACGATCACCACGATCATCACCGCGAAGACCCTCCGCACCGGGACGCTGCCCAGCTGGAACGGTTCACCGTCCCAGTACGAAGGGACCCGCAGCTTCTCCGAGCCGAACCACAATGCCGCGATGCTGTCGACCGCGATGAGAAAGCCCATCGTCGTCAACATGACGGCGGTCCGGTCGTTCTTGGTGCGGTTGCGGACCGGCCGGACGGTGATGAGCTCGGTGAGCGCACCGCCGACCGCACCGACCACGAGGACGAGAAGAATGGTCAGCCCCCAGCCCATGCCGAGCCCGACCACACCCACGTAGGCACCGACCGATCCCAGGGTGACGAATGCCGCCACACCGAGATGGAAATAGCCGGTGGCCGAGAAGACGAGGGTGAAGCCGAGCGCGACAAGGGCGTAGGCGCTTCCCATCCCGAGCCCGGAGACAAGGGCCGTGAGCAGGGACTGCAAGCTGGGCATCGATGCCTCCGAACAGTGGTGACCTCTGCGTGCGGAACTGCCGTGCTGTCGATCAGGAGGTGCTGAGAGGTTCTCCGGGGAATGCGCCGCTCTGCGGATCGCCGACGTGGCAGACCCAGGTGAGTGCAGCGGTGTCGACATTCTCCGTGGTGTGGAACTCGCCGGAGAACTTGGGTCCCTGACCGCCGAAGAACAGCCACGGCAGATCGGTCGCGGCCGGGTCGTCGTTCATGCCCTCCATGGCGGTGATGGCGGCGGCCGAATCCATCGAGCCGGCCTTCTCGAAGGCGTAGTCGATACCGGTGAGCATGTCCGATCCCACCGCGGAACCGAGCATCGCCTTCAGCTCGCCGCCGGTGGCCTTCACCGCCGCGACGAAAGCCTGCTGGGTCGAGCTCAGACCCTCGGGGCCGAAGCAACCGGCCGGCGGGCTGGCCCAGAAGACCTGCCCCCAGGCCTCCTTCGGCACCAGCTGGTCCACCGGGCTGGACCCGAACCCGGGCGTGCCCATGATCTTCGCGTCCGACCATCCCAGGTCGACGAGACCCTGCGACAGCACGCCGATCGGCGCACCGAACAGGTTGCCGACGATGACCTCGACGCCGGCGTCCCGCAGCACCTGCAGCTGCGCCGTGTAGTCGGTCGCCGCGCCGTCCAGGAACTGCGGCTCGCCGGCCACCTCGAGACCGAACTCGGCGGCGGAGGACTGGATGAGATCCGCGTAGCCACGCCCGGTGTCGTCGTCCAGACCGACGATGCCGATCTTCGTCGCACCGGTGCCGGCTGCGGCCGCCAGCATCATCTTCGTCTGCTGGGCGGGCAGCAGCGCGAACTGGAAGTTGGTCGGGAAGTCTGCCTTGTCGCCGACGCCGCTGGATCCCGCGGCGGTCGCCCCGAGCAGGCCCGCCTCGGTCACCTGCGGCAGCACTGCGGCGGTGATCGGGCCGATGGTGTCGGGGATCACCGCGTCAACGGTGCCGCCCGCCAACAGGTCTCGCATCGCGGTGACCGCCTGCTGCCCGTCCCCGGCGGAGTCCCGGGTCTCGATGACCACCTTCTGGCCGAGGATGCCGCCGTCCTGGTTGAGCAGGCAGGCCTCGGCCTGCATGCCGAGCAGGATGTTCGACCCGACGGCGCCGAGCGGCCCGGACAGCGGCAGCACGGCGCCGATCACGAACTCGCCGTCGAGCGGCGACGCCGGCTCGCAGGTGATCTCGGCGGGCGTGGTGGCGCTGCTCGTCGCCTCGCTCGAGGTGGCACCACCGGTCGAGGTGGCCTCGCTGCTGGAGGTCGGTCCGCTGGTGGCCCCACCCGATGATGCGGCGGAGGCCGTCGTCGGGGTCGCGGCCGCGGACGACGATGACGTCCCCGCCTCCGACCCTGACGAACAGCCGGCCAGGACCACGGCCGTGAGGGCCAGTCCCGCCAGTTGATGGGTGCGACGAAGTCTCATGCTGGTCTCCCTTGGAACGCAGGGTGCCGAGCACCCTGCTTGTCGTCGTTGACTTCGCTGCTCGGCAGATGCAGCGTCCAGAGCTTCACAGTCCGATCACTTTCAGGATATCCATGCCTATGGTTGTCCCGCTCGGTGAACGTTTCGGAGTCTATGCGGACGGCGAACCGCAGGGCAAGTAGGAGATTCGGGCTGGTCGAACCCAGTTCCGTGCGGGACAAGCACTTTTCACCCGTGGCCTACCCTGAAGATCGTTATACTGAATCGGTGATTCATTCCTGACCTGGCCGGACGTGGCAGGCACACCGTCCGCGGCCGCACCGGGGTCCCGGGCCACCCGGCGGACACCGCCCGGCGTTGTCCCGGCGCGCCCCGGAGGGTGACGACCCGGCCGACGGCACGATCGCGGCCGCTGGTGACTCCCGACCGGCAGTGCGTCCCGCCGGATCGAGCACTGCTTGATCGAGCACTGCTTGATCGAGCACTGCCGGATCGAGCACTGCCGGATCGAGCACTGCCGGATCGAGCACTGCCGGATCGCGCTCCGCCGGATGGGATCCGCCGGCTGGGTATCAGCGCCCGGTGGACCCGCCCACCTGGCCGGGATCGCCGATTCGCCGGATCGGGCCGGCGGTGGCTTGCGCAGCCGGAGGACCGCGTGTGGCCACCCCGACATCCCGATGGCACAGGGGTGCTCGGACGGCAGCGACGCCGGAGGCACCCCTTGAACCAGTCCGGAGGAACCGTCCACGCATCCGGACGGACACCCGGCGCCGGTGGTATGTCGTCCGACCCATGGTGCGGCGCCGCCGGACCTGACCGACCAGGTCAGGACTCTCTGATCAGTCGGAGGCCCGCCACTCGATCGTGTCGTTGAGGAGCCGGTGGGTGCCGCGGGCGAAGAAGCGCTCGCTGTCCCGGAGGTGCTGCCACATGGCCGCCCGGGCCTCCTGCGGATCTCCGTCGCGCAGTTTGGCCAGGATCTCGGCGTGCGACTGGTGGATCGCGCGCCGCACCCGGGGCGAGTACGTGATCGCCAGCTTCCGGTCGAGGATGTGGTCCAGGGACTCGACGATGCTGGCCAGCAGCACGTTCCCGGAGGCCTCGGCGACCAGCTGGTGGAACCGCATGTTGGCGCTGACGAAGGCGCGGTCGTCGTCCAGGCTGTCCTGCATGGTCGACAGGTTCTCGTCGAGGCGGGCCAGCTGGTCGGCGGTGATCCGGTCGGCGGCCAGCGCCGAGAGCAGCGGCTCGGTCAGCGTTCTCAGCTCCAGGACGGCACTGACCGGGACCTTCTTGACCTGCATGAGCAGTGCCAGCGTGGAGGCCAGGTGCCCGGCGCCGGGGTTCTGCACCATCGGGCCGCCGCCGGGGCCGGAGCGGACCCGGATCACACCGTGGTGCTCGAGGATGCGCAGCGCTTCCCGGAGGGTGCCGCGGGCGACGCCGTACTCCTTCATCATCTGCAGCTCGGAGGCCAGCCGGTGCCCGGGGGCGTAGCCGTACTCGGAGATCTCGTTGACGATGCTCTGCGCGACCAGGGTCGCCGCCTTCGGCACCGTCTGCACCAGCTTCCGCGACGGCCGCTCGTCGGTGGAGGTACCGCCGTTCACGGCATCGTTGTTCTCGTTCACGAGCACTCCCTTCGATGCCTCGGCCGGAGCCCCTCGATGCCGACTGTGCTAATCAGTGTACTGGACCCGGGGGCAGCCCCGGCCTCCGCGCAGCGACGGTGCCACCGGGTGGGCGACGTCGGATCGCAGTCGTCCATCCCGGTTCCTCCGTTCCTGTCCGGACGACGGCAGGGTACTCAGGATCGACCGGCGTGTCCCGAAGGCGACCGGTATGTCGGCCGATGCTTCGCGACCGCTCCCCCGGCCTGCGGGGCTCGTCATTCGAAGAGGGCGCGGTGCGAGAAGGGCGGGTCCTCCGGTGAGGTGATCACCTCGAGCAGCACCGCCCGGCCGTCCAGGGTGGCCGTATGTGCCTCTTGCAACGCGCCGCGGATGTCGGACGGCCGGTCGACCCGGATCCCCACACCACCCATCGCCCGGGCCATGTCCGCGTAGTCCCCGCCGGTCGTCCGGGCACCGTACCGCTTGTGCGAGACCCGCATGACCTCCTCCTCCCCCGCCATGATGAAGTTGTTGAGAACGACGGTGATGATGGGGATCTCGTTGCGGACTGCGGTCTCGAAGTCCAGTCCCACCATGCCGAAGGCGGCGTCCCCCATCACGTTGACGCAGACCGCGTCGGGACGGGCGAGTTTGGCCCCCATGATGAGCCCGAGACCGGAGCCGAGGGCATGCGACTTGCCCCAGCCGAGGTACCCGCCCGGCTCCCTGGTGTGCACGAACGGCACCATCATGTCCCGGGTGCTCCCGGAGTCGTGGGTGAGGACCGACCGGGGCACACCGGCACAGAAGTCGTCCACCTCCCGGATGAACCGATAGGGGCTGATCGGGGTGGAATCCGAGGTGAGGACCGGCTCCCATTCCCGCATCCAGGCGCTCCGCACCTCGGCGATCCCGCTCGTCACCGCGTCGGTCCGGGCCTCGGAAGCGCTGTCGCCGTCCAGCGCCTGCTGCAGCGCGACGATCGCCTGCCGGACGTCTCCCAAGACCGGGCAGGCGATCTCGTAGTCGGCGTACAGGTCGCCGGGGTTCACCGTCACCTGGATCAGGGTCGGACTCCCGGACAGCGTCCGGGTCATCAGGTGTTTCTTCAGGCTGGTACCGAGCGCCAGCACGACGTCCGCGTGGTCCAGGAAGTGCACGGCCGTGGCCGTGGACGACGAGGCGGCCGTACCCAGCGCCAGTGGGTGGCGTTCCGGGAACGAGCTCTTGCCGGCCAGGGTGGTGACCACGGGGATCGCGAGATGCTCGGCCAGCGAGAGCAGTTCGGCGGACGCCTGCCCGTACAGCACGCCCTGGCCGGCCAGGATCACCGGTCGCTCGGCGGCGCGGAGCAGCCGGGCGGCCTCCTCGATCGCCGCCGGGTCAGGGCCGGGCACAGTACGCCGGACGGACTGCGGCGCGGCCTCCGCCTCGGGCACCGTGACGAGCGGCAGGTCGTGCGGCACCTCGAGCATCACCGGGCCCGGCTGGCCGTTCCGCAGACGGCCGAGCACCCGGCGCATCGTGTCCCGCAGCAGGTCTGCCGACTGCAGCCGGTAGAAGGCCTTCGTCACGTGTTCGAATGTCTCGGCCGACCGGAAGTACGGTGTCACACCGGAACGGTCGGCCGGATACCCCAGGGGCAGCAACAGGATCGGCACGCTGTCCGCGTAGGCCGACGAGATGCCCGAGAACGCGTTCTCCGCTCCCGGGCCGTACTGCATGGCGAACACCCCCGGCGGGTTCCCGAGCGTCAGCCGCGAGTAACCGTCGGCGATACCGACGCCCACCCGCTCCTGCCGGCAGACGATCGGCCGGATGCCGATCCGGGCCGCGGTGTCGATGAAGGGTGTCGTGGGGTAGCAGCTGAGGATCTCGACCCCCTCGGCCTTGAGCTGCTCCATCAGCGCAGTCGCCAGTCGCATGGTCGGGTCCTCGCGTCGGTCGGAGCCTGTCGGCACTGCCAGGCAGTTCATGCTTATCATTGTCATGGCTGTGGAACAACAGTCGGGTTCCGGTGACATCCGGCCGACGCCACGCCGCCGCCGGACGGACCGCGGTGCAGATACTCCGGGCAGCCGACACGGAGCCGTTGTCGGGCGGTATCATCTCTGCTGCAGTATTTCTCGTGGTTGGACTCCGGCCGGGACCTCGGTCCGTCATCCGACCCGGACGGGTTCCCGGGGCGGACCCGCGGGCCGGGAACCTCGTCCTAACCCTTGTCCGGTCGGCGGGTATGCAGTACAACTCGTATCAGCATTGTGCTGGATCAGCACTGTGTTGTGTCAGCACTGTGTTGGATCGGCACTGTGTTGTGTCAGCACTGTGTTGGATCGGCACTGTGTTGTGTCAGCACTGTGTTGGATCGGCACTGTGTTGTATCGGCACTGTGTTGTATCGGCATCGTGCGGCGGACAACGACTCGAGGACGGTGTGGTCTCCGGGATGAACCTGACGGACATGACGGGCAAGGCCGGCCTGGTCACCGGGGCCGGCTACGGCATCGGACGGGGGTCGGCGCGCCATCTGGCATCGCTCGGGGCGCAGGTGGCGGTGATCGACCGCGATGTGGAACGCGGCCACGAGACCGTCGACATGATCGCGGCCGACGGCGGTCCGGAGGCGTTGTTCCTCGAAGCCGACGTCTCCGACGAGGAACAGGTCGCCCACGCCGTCGCCGCGACGGTGGCGGCGTTCGGCAGGCTGGACTTCGCCCACAACAACGCGGCCATCTCACCGGTCACCGGGAACACCGTCGAATGCAGCCTGGAGCACTGGGACGCGATCCTGTCGGTGAACCTGACCGGCTTGTGGCTGTGCATGAAACACGAGATCCCGCAGATGGTATCGAGTGGCGGAGGGGCGATCGTCAACACGTCCTCCGGTGTCGGCCTGCTCGGGATGTCCCACCAACCCGCCTATGTCGCGAGCAAGCACGGCATCATCGGCGTCACCAAGGCGGCCGCGCTCGAGTTCGCCGCCGCCGGCGTGCGGGTCAATGCGATCTGCCCGGGACCGGTGCTCACCGGTCTGACCGAACAGGGTCTGCTCGACGGCAAGTACACCCTGGACACGCTGGCGTCGCTGAACCCGATGAAGAAGGTCGCCTACCCCGACGACATCTCCGGCGCCGTGGCCTGGCTCTGCAGCGATGCCTCCGCCTTCGTCACCGGCGTCGCGCTCCCGGTGGACGGCGGCACCGTGGCCGGCCTCCCGTCCTTCCGTCCTCCGGCCGCCTGATCTGCGGTTCGATCGGACGGAACCCGTCGGTACCGGCCGATCGGAACGAGACGCGCCACGGATCCGGGTCGTCCCGGTGCATGCCCGGGAGAGGTCGCAGGCGGTGGGAACTCAGGCCGGCGTCGCGACGAACTCGAGCAGGTTGCCGTCCGGGTCCTCCACCAGACACATCACCACCGACGCGGTACCGCCGATCAGCACCGGCTGCGGCGGCCCGTAGCTGCGGCCGCCCAGGGCGACGAGTCGCTCCCGGAGCTCGTCGATCTCGTCGGCGGGCACCGCGAAGGACAGCATGTAGAAGCCGGGAGCGCCCGGGCCGGAAGTCTCCGTACGCGGACGCGCGAACGGTGCCTCCCACTCGAGAAGTTCGATCATCGCCTGGCGGGACGGCCCGCGGAGGAAGACGGACCGACCGGTGGTGCCGGCCGGCAGCCGCAGCGCGTCGCGCAGGTCGTCGCCGTCCAGGGTCAGCCCGGCGCCCTGTCGGTACCCCAGGCCGTCCCGGTAGAAGGTCACCGACCGCTCGAGGTCTGCGACAACTACGGCGACGTGGTGGATCTCGCTGACGGGCACGGCTCTCCTCGTGGCATGGCGTCGTCGTGGCGGAGCTCCGACGACTCCCGTGGCGTCCGGATCGACGGTGCAGGTCCCGGCGGCTGTTCGATGCCGACGCTAGCCACGTTTCGACCCTC
This sequence comes from Nakamurella alba, assembly GCF_009707545.1. Taxonomy (NCBI): domain Bacteria; kingdom Bacillati; phylum Actinomycetota; class Actinomycetes; order Nakamurellales; family Nakamurellaceae; genus Nakamurella; species Nakamurella alba. Next base: position 49,319 of record NZ_WLYK01000002.1, read on the forward strand.
ACCCTCGGCCCTGTCGCAGTCGGATTGTCGGACTCCACAAGGCACACGGTCGTTCGCCGACGAGCCGGGATCCGGCAGGCCCGGCCGGTCGGGGCGGACCGTCCGGCGCCGATCAGCCGCCGGTGGGCGGGGTGCCACCGCCGCCGGGGCCGCCACCCATGCCGCCCCCGCCGCCGCCGGACGGGGCGCTGCCGGCGCTCGGCGTGGTGGTGGTGTCCACCGGTGCGGTCAGCGAGGCCGTGTAGCCGGAGGTGACATCGCCGCTGACGGTGCCGATCTGATGGATGCCGGCGTCGTCACCGAACACGTTGTCGGACTGCAGGGTGATCTGCGACAGGTTGGTCACCGATTGCTCGTACCCCGTGGTGGCGTACACGGTCTCGCACACGTTCTGCGGCAGCGCCATCTGCGAGGTGGCGATCGCGTTGGCCGAATCGGAGATCGACGCCTCGTCCGGGTAGACCTCGAAGTGGATGTGCGGCCAGCGGCCGGAGTAGCACGCCGGGAAGATGCTGGTGAAGCTGACCTTGCCGTTAGCGTCGGCGATCTGCACACCGCGGAGGTAGTTCTCGTCCTCGATGCCGCTGGAGTACATCGAGTAGTTGCCGTCCCGGTCGCAGTGCCAGGCGTACACCGCCACGCCGGCGAACGGTGATCCGCCGCTGGCCATGTCGAGCACGGTGAATTCGAAGGTCAGCGGCACGCCCTCGGCGGTGGTGGTGGAGGTGCCGAAGCTGGAGCGGATGTCCTGCCGGACGATCCCGCTCTCCTCGAGCACGTCGGGCCCGTTCGACCCGTCGCCCGGGTAGGGGCCGGCCGTCTCGTCCGGGATCTCGGTCAGGTCGCCCGAGGTGCTCGAGGCGGCCGAGCTGGTGCTCGAGTCCGCAGCACTGGTGGCATCCGAGCTGGTGGATCCGGAGGAGGTGGTGAAGCCGGCGGCGGTGCTCGAGCCGGTCGTGGTCGCCGCGGCGGCGGTGCTCGACGTCCCGGTCACGGTGTCGGTGCTGCAGGCGGCCAGCGCAAAGGCGCCGGCGCCGAGCCCGACGACCCGGAACATGCGGCGGCGGGTCAGCAGGGTGCGGACGTCGAAGGACAGGCCCTGGTCGACGACCTCGTCGTCCGGGCGGGGCAGCAGTCGGCCCTGGTAGGCAGGGCCCTGCGGCGTCTGGTCGGGCGTGGGCTGGGACACGATGATCTCCTCGTTCGGCGGCGTGAGGACATCCTCTGAGGGTTCCCTGTGGGCGTCCGGATCGCACGCTGTGCCGAACCTGTGAGAGTCGCGGGCCGGGATGGTGCGTCGAACGCACTGCTCCTCCGGCCCGAGATCTGCTGTGCAGCAGGCACTGTGGGGTCGCGAGGCCGGCCGGGCGGGTGCGCGTACGAAACTGGCGACTCCTGCACCACCCGTCCCAACGGCGGCATCTTCACACGCGCAAGCGATGTTGATCATCGCGCCTCGGGGCGGGGCGGTGGCGGTGGAAGGCGCGCGTACGAAATTGGCGACCCCTGCACCACCCGTCCCAACGGCGGCATCTTCACACGCGCAAGCGATGTTGATCATCGCGCCTCGGGCGGGTCGGGACGGGGGGAAGGCAACCGGCCCGACACCCGGGGTGGGCGTCGGGCCGGCTGCGGCTCGCTGGTGGGTGCGGTCACCCCGGATCAAGGCGTCAGCGCGCGGCGCCGGCCTTCTCCAGCACGGCCGGCCGCTGCTGCGGCAGCGACTCGACCGGGGCTGCGGACGGCGCCGTCCCGTCCACCACGGGAGCGGGATCACCGTGGTCGTCGAGCATGTCGCTCTCGTCGAAGGGCAGCCCGCCGTCGAGCACCTGGTCCAGCCGACCGCGGTCGACCTCCTTGGTCCAGGTCCCGACGAGCACCGTGGCGACGGCGTTGCCGGCGAAGTTGGTCAGCGCCCGGGCCTCGGACATGAAGCGGTCGATGCCGACGATCAGGCCGACGCCGTCGACCAGGTCGGGCCGATGCGCCTGCAGCCCGCCGGCCAGGGTGGCCAGCCCGGCGCCGGTGACCCCGGCCGCCCCCTTCGACGCGATGATCATGAAGACCAGCAGGCCGATCTGCTCGCCGATCGACATCGGCGTGCCGACCGCCTCGGCCACGAACAGCGAGGCCATGGTCAGGTAGATCGCCGTGCCGTCCAGGTTGAAGGAGTAGCCGGTCGGCACCACGACGCCGACCACCGGCTTCGACACGCCCAGGTGCTCCATCTTGGCGATCAACCGCGGCAGCGCGGTTTCGGACGAGGAGGTGGACAGGATCAGCAGGAACTCCCGGCCCAGGTACCGGAAGAGCCGGAAGATGTTGACCCGGGCGACCACCCGGAGCAGCGTGCCCAGCACGCCGAAGACGAACAGCACGCAGGTCAGGTAGAAGGCGAGCATCAGCATCGCGAGGTTGCCGAGCGCGGACAGGCCGGTCGCACCGACCACCGCGGCGATGGCGCCGAAGGCACCGACCGGGGCCGCCCACATCAGCATCGCCAGCACCTTGAACACCAGCCGCTGGACGTGCCCGATGCCGCGCAGCACCGGCTCGCCGCGGCTGCCCAGCGACTGCAGGGCGAACCCGACAAGCAGCGCCACGAACAGCGTCTGCAGCACCTTGCCCTCGGTGAGCGCCGACAGCAGCGACGTCGGCACCAGGTCGCCGACGAACTCCCAGGTACTGGTCGCCGACCCGGTCTCGGCGGCCTTCTCCCCCGCCGCCGCCATCGCGTCGGTCAGCTGCAGCCCGGTGCCCGGCTGCACGATGTTGCCGACCACCAGGCCGATACCCAGCGCCAGCGTCGACATCGAGACGAAGTACAGCAGCGCGAGACCGCCGACCCGGCCGACCTTCGCCGCCTGCCGCACCGAACCGATGCCCAGCACGATGGTGCAGAAGATGATCGGGCTGATCATCATCTTCACCAGGGACACGAACAGCTCGCCCAGCGGCTTGAGCGAGACGCCGAACGCCGGCGCGATGACGCCGACCAGGATGCCGGCGCCGACGGCGACGATCACGGCGATGTAGAGCCAGTGACTGCGGTCGCGGCGACGGGCCGGGCCTTGATCGGAGCCGCCTGATCCCTGGCGCCGCAGGTGCGGGATTGTCATGCGAACCTCCACATCGATGTGGCGCGGACCACTCCGCCGCCGGATGTCGAGGACTCTGTCCCGGGGATCATGGCCCTGTCGTGGTTCTGCTCACAGAGTTCACGGCCCCGCGCGCTCCTCCCCGGTGACGCCGGTCATGTGATGGGTGACACTGACCGGTATGAGGCGCTGGAGCCTGGCCCGCCAACTGTTCGTCGTGCAGACGGTGCTGTTGACCGTCGTGGTGCTGGCGGTCGGTGCGATCGCGTTCGCCCTGGAGCGGTCCCGGGACCGCAGCCACGCCGAGGCGCAGGTGCTGCGCGCCGCGCAGTCGATCGCCGCCGACCCGGTCGTGATGGCCGGGGTGGCCGGTTCGGACCCCACCGCCGCCCTGCAGCCGTACGCGCTGTGGACCATGGCCACGGTCGGCGCCGACTTCATCGTGATCATGACCCCGGACGGGATCCGCTGGACGCACGCCAACCCCGACGTGATCGGCGGCCGCTACCTCGGCACCATCGAGCCCGCCGTGGCGGGCGGGACGGTCGTCGAGCAGTACACCGGCACACTCGGGCCGTCGGTCCGCGCCGTCGCCCCGGTGATCGTCGACGGGCAGGTCGTCGCGCTGGTCTCGGTCGGTATCACCCTGGAACGGCTGTGGACCCAACTGGTCCGGACTCTGCCGACGCTGGCGCTGCTGCTCGCCGGTGTGCTGGCGATCGCGGCGACCGGTGCGTGGTGGGTGGCCCGACAGGTCCGCCGGCGCACCCGGGACGCCGCGATCGGTGAGATCGAGAACGCCCTCGCCGCACAGGAAGCCGTTCTGCAGTCGCTGAAGGAAGGCCTGGTCGCGCTGGACGACCACGGCCGGATCCGCTGGGTCAACCCGGCCGCCCGCACCTTGCTCGGGCTGCACGGCGAGGACATCGGCCGGCCCGTCGCCGGGACGGCGCTGCAGGGCACACTGGCGGCGCTGCTGGTCTCCGGACGTGCGGCGGTCGACGAACCACACCTGGTCGGCGACACCGTGCTGATCGTGAACCAGCGGTCCGTGCGGTGGGGCGGCCGGTCCTTCGGAACGGTGGCCACCCTGCGGGACCACACCGAACTGCGGTCCGCCACCGACGAACTCGCCTCCACCAAGGCCTTCGCCGACTCGCTTGCCGCGCAGTCGCACGAGACCGCGAACCGGCTGCACACCATGGTCATGCTGATCGAGACCGGCCGGCCGGAGGAGGCGCTGCGCTACGCCACCGAGCAGATCGAGCTCTCCCAGCGGGTCACCGACGAGGTGACCGGGCAGGTCGACCACCCGGTGCTGGCTGCATTGCTGATCGGCAAGGCCGCACAGGCCGAGGAACGCGGCGCCGCGCTGGATCTGCGGGTCGAGGTCGAGCTGGCCGGGATCACCGGCTGGCTCCCGGATTCCGACATCGTCACCGTGGTCGGCAATCTCCTGGACAACGCGATCGAGGCGAGCACCGCCGGGGTCACCGACCAGGACGTGGCGCGGGTCCGGCTGACGCTGACCGGCGGGCCGGGGGAACTCGGGATCGTCGTGGAGGACAACGGTCCCGGCATCCCGGACGAGGACCTGGAGCATGTCCGGGAACGCGGCTGGTCGACCAAGGGGCCGCGGCACGGGTCCGGGCGGGGCATCGGGCTCGCCCTCGTCGACCGGGCCACCCGGCGGTACCACGGCACCCTGCAGATCGATCGCGGCGAGTGGGGCGGGGCCCGGTTCACCGTGCACCTGCCGGCACCGGCCGTCGCACCGGCCCGGGTGACGGGGCCGGCGCAGGTGTCGGTGACGCGCACGTGAGCGGGACCGCTCCGGACACCGGCCTGCGGGTGCTGGTGGTCGAAGACGACCGGCTGGTCGCGCAGGCGCACGCCGACCTGGTGGCCAGGATCGCCGGATTCCGCCCGGAGGCGGTGGTGCACTCCGCCCGGGACGCCCGGCGGCGGCTGGCCGCCGCCGCCGACATCGACCTGGTGCTGCTGGATCTCAACCTGCCCGACGAGCACGGGCTGGACCTGTGCCGGTCACTGCGCACCGCCGGTGTCGAGGTGGACGTGATCGCGGTGACCTCGCAGCGGGACGTGCACGCGGTGCGCACCGCGGTCAGCCTGGGCATCGTGCAGTACGTGCTCAAACCGTTCACCTTCCGGATGCTGGCCGACAAACTGGGCCAGTACAGGCGTTTCCGCGACCGGCTGGACCCCGGCGGCGCCGATCTGGAGGCGCAGAGCGAGGTGGACCGGGCGCTGGCCGCGCTGCGGCCGGAGACCACCGGCACGCTGCCGACCGGACTGACCGAGTCCACGCTCGCCACCATCGCGCAGACCCTGCGGCGGCACCCGCGGTCGTCGGCCGCCGAGGTGGCCGGGCACACCGGGACCTCCCGGGCCACCGCCCGGCGCTACCTCGAGCACCTGGTCGCGGTCGGCCGGGCGGAGCGGGAGCAGCGGCACGTCGGGTCGGGTCGGCCGGAGATCGAGTACCTGCCGGCCTGACCCGGACAGCCGACGGCGCGGCATGCGAACCGCAACCGGACCGGACCCGACCGACGGTCAGCGGGTTCCGGCCGCCGGAGGACGGCCGTCCGGACCGGACGACCGTCGATCGGACCGGACCCCGCCGACGGTGAGCCGGTTTGGCCGCCGGCCGCCCCGGCGGACCTGGTCAGCCGGCGACCTCGGAACGGCCGGCGGCGCGCAGTGCCTCGCGGATCTTCTCCGCGGGTGCGAGCAGCTCGGACGGGTCCACGGGCTGCGCCCTGGAGAAGTCGAAGACGCCGAGTTCGGACGCCGGGAAGACGTGCACATGGGTGTGCGGCACCTCGAACCCGGCGATGATGACGCCGGAGCGGGGCGCGTCGAAAGCGGTGGTGACGGCCCGGCCGATGTGCGCCGACACGTCGGTCACCTTGGCGAGGAGATCGGCGGGCAGGTCGGTCCAGATGTCGATCTCCTGGCGCGGCACCACCAGCGTGTGCCCGGGGATGATCGGCGCGATGGACAGGAACGCGACGACGTCGTCGTCCTGCCAGACGAAGGTGCCGGGCAGCTCCCCGGCGATGATGCGGCTGAAGATCGACGGCATGTGCCCCAGTCTGGCGGACCTCCGCCGGGCACCGACCGGAGGGTCCGGTTCGGGAGCTCCACCGCCCACCACAGGTGCCACTGGCCGACCAGGAGGACCGGACCCGTGGATCCGGTCCTCCTGGCCGTGACGGCCATCAGTCGGCTGCCCGCCTCAGGCGGCGAACGGCCAGCGCCCCTGCTCGCCCGCCTCCAGCAGCGGGATCATGTCGAACCCGGCGTCGGTCAGGCCGCCGAAGGTGTGCCGGTTGCCGACCGACGACGGCGAGTGGCCGAACCGGTAGCCGAGGAGATTCCAGGTGTAGATCGGGATCTCCGCCGGTACCGCCCGGTCCGGGCGGGCGCCCGCCCCGCGCATCGCCTGCTCGTCGGTGACGATCACCACCCGGTCGTGACCGGCCCAGTGCCGCCGCAGCGCCTCCGCGGTGTTGGTGCCGCCGAGGTTGCCGAACCGGCCGACGACCCGGAGCACCGACTCGCCCCTGCGGAACCGCACCCGCTCGGAGTCGGTGCCGAAGGCGACCAGATCGGCCGACTCCGCCCGCACCGCCAGGGCGGACCCGAACAGCGCGGCCGCGTCCGCCCAGGTCATCCGCGACCGCTCCGCCAGCTGCCCGAACATCGAGCCGGACCGGTCGACCAGCACCAGGGTCCGGCCCGGCAGGGCCGGCACCCGGGTCAGCGAGCACTGCAGCGCCTTCTCCAGGGCCGGCGCCCACCGCAGCTCCAAGGCCGACAGGTAGGCGGCCAGGTAGCGCAGCGGCAGCAGCGTCGACCGGCTCACCTCGTCCGGATCGGCCAGCCGCGCCGCGACCTTCGCCGCGACGTCGTCCGGCACCCCGGCGACATCGAAGTTCCGCAGGTTCCGGAGCAGCGCGAGGTACCCCATGGACGGGATGACCGCCTGCCAGGCGGCCGCGTCCAGCGGACCCTGCAGCCAGCCGGCCAGCGCCTCCCAGCTGACGCCGGCCGCGGCCAGCCGGTCGGGGTCGGCCAGCACCGCCCGCCGGTCGGCGACCGGGACCCGGCCGAGCTCGGCCCGGCGCGCCAGCATCGGCAGCCGGTCGTCGACCGGATTGCCGCGGTCGTGCCGCACCTCGATCGCGCGCCGGAACAGCGCACCCTGCGCCGCCGACGACGGACGCGGGTGCACCAGCTCGATGACGTCGCCGAACCGGATCGCCCGCTCCGCCGAGTCCCACTTCAGCAGCGACCGCTCGGTGTACAGCCGGACCACCGCGTCGGCCACGCCCCGCTTGACCGGCTGCGGCAGCGCACGGCCGAACGTGCCGGTCCAGTAGCCGAGGAACTCGCCCGGCTCGTCCGCCCGCCGCAGCACGGAGGCCACGAGATCCCGGTTGCCACCGGTGATCCCGGCGGCGAGTCGGGCGTGCACGAACTCGGCGGCGCCGACCAGCGACGCGGTCCGCAGACCGGCGCCGGTGCGCACCCACCGCAGGAAGCCGGTGGTCCACTCCGGATCCTCGACGGCCGAGGCCCGGACCAGGGTGACGAACCGGTCGTCACGATCGGCGGCACGCTCGTAGAACGAGTCCTGGCCGACCATGCCGGCGACCGCGACCAGGAACAGCTCGCCACGACGGTCGCGGGCGAAACCCGGCGCACCCTCGTGGGTCACACCGCTCGGAGTGCGCTCGGCGGTGATCGGCGAGCCGGGTACGGGCCGCTGCGCGGCGGCCCTGCGGTTGAAGATCGACATCAGCGGTCCTCCTTCTGTGGGGGTTCGTGCGGGGTTCGTTGCGGGGTGGCATCTGATGGTGGCAGGTCGGACAACACCTGCGGTGCAGGCAGTTCCACGGGGGTCGGCGCTGGTGCGCCGGCCACCGTGGGACTGCAAGGTCGGGGGCGCCCGGGAACGGGTCGGCGACGGTCGCGCCGGTCCGGACCAGCCGGTGCCGACGCCCGCGGAATCGAACCACGGTTGCGCCAGAAGTAACCGTCACCTGCGCATCGGGCGTCCGTGCCGTCACCGAGTTCGAGTCGGTGCCGGGAACCCGCGCACGCGGCGCGGCCCGCGACCGGTCACCACCACCGCCCGGCGAACCGGAGGGGCGTGGTGCCGGACCGACGGTCGAGAAGTAACCGGCACCTGCGCACCGGTGACAACAGCGGACTGACCCCCGTTGCCCGGTCGACACTCTCGCGCAACCGGACACCACGGACGTTACTCCGCAGCCGCTGTCGTGTCGTGCCATTTATCCGGCCGCCGGTGGATCTCCGGGCCGCTGCGATCCGACGATCCTCTGTTCGCGGGGGTCAGAGCCGTGGGGTCAGCGCCGAAGGTTCATGGCCGTGCGTCAGGGCCGCGCGTCGTCCATCGTCGGTCCGGCTGCTGCTCCGCCGCGCTCCGGCGGCAGCAGCCCGCCGAGTGCCTGCCGCATCCGCTGCACCACCAGCTCGACGACCACGGCGGTGGGCCTGGACAACGGGACGTCCTTGCGGTGGACGATCGCGAACTCGTCGAAGAGCCTGGGGCGCAGGGAGTTCCAGTGGAGTCCGGGGATCCTGTCGCCGAGCCGGCGCAGCACACCTCTCGCCGCGATGGTGTCCACCACCCCGGTGGCGGCGATCTCCAGCGAGGTCTCGACGTCCTCCACCAGCACCTGCACGTCCAGGTTCTCCCCGATCGCCTGCACCCGACTGGCCAGCCCGAGCCAGGCCGGGTCCTGATCGCGCCAGCTCGACTCCGACAGTGCCAACCGGGCCCTGGCCAGCGCGTCCGCGGTCACCGGCCGGCGCACCCGGTCCGGATCGGTGCTGACGTAGACCTCCTCGTCCCGGCCGACCGGCCGCACCGCCAGCGAGGCGTCGGGGACCGGCAGCGCGATGAGCGCCGCCTCCAGCCGGCCGCGGCGCATCTCCGCCAGCACGTGCTGGCTGTGCTGGCCGATCAGTTCCACCCGCAGATCCGGGTACCGCTGCAGCAGGTCCGCGGCGAGCTCGGCCCCGACGTAGAGCCGGGCGGTGCCGAACAGCCCGAACCGCACGGTCCCGCTGAGCATCTCCCTGGTCGCCGCCACGGCGTCCGCCGCCTCCTGTGCCGCGGCCAAGGTGCGCCGGGCGTGCGGCAGCAGCAGGTCGGCCGCCTCGGTCGGCACCACCCCGCGCCCGACCCGGCGGAAGAGCGACACCCCGAGACTGCGCTCGAGGGTGCGGATCTGCTCCGCGACCGAGGGCTGGGCCAGTCCGAGGTCGCTCGCCGCAGCGGTCAGTGAGCCGCCCTGGACGGTGGCCTCGAAACAGCGCAGCTGGTGCAAGGTGAGCACAAGGATTTCCCTTCGGCAGCCCCAGGACAGCGAGGCTACCCCGTCGGCCCGCTGTCTTCTAGCGTCGTCGACGTGACACCCGCACCGACCAGCGCTCCCGGTTCGCCTCTCCCGACCGGCCCCGCCCTGCCCATGACCCTGCCCACCGCCCCGTCGACCTCCCCCGCCGCCGTTGGCACCCAGAAGGGCATCCCCGCCGCGGGCGTCCTGCTGTGCCTGCTCTCCGCGGTCTGCTTCGGCCTGTCGGCGGTGATCGCGAAGGCCGGCTACGCCGCGGGGTGGGACGTCCCGTCCCTGCTCACCGTTCGGTTCGCGATCGCCTCGCTGCTGCTCTGGGCGATCGTCGCGATCCGCCGCCCGGCCCGGCCGGAGCGGCGCACCATCTGGATCTGTATCGCGCTGGGTGCCGTCGGCTACGCCTTGCAGGCCGCCCTGTACTTCCAGGCGATCACCCTGCTGGACGCCGGCCTGGTGGCACAGCTCGTCTACGTGTACCCCGCGCTGGTCTTCCTGATGGCGATCGCGTTGCGCCGCGAGCGGGTCCGTGCCCGCAGCGTGCTGGCGCTCGCCTGCACGACGATCGGGCTCGTCCTGCTGCTGGGGGGCGGTGGCGGGACCGGCTTCTCGATGACCGGCGTGGTGCTCGCCCTCGCCTGTGCCGTGGTTTACGCCCTGTACATCATCGTGTCCGACGTCGTCCCGGCGGCGACCGATCCGTACCTGGTCACCGCGATCGTCAGCTCCTCCGCCACGGTGACCCTGGGCGGGTGGATGCTGGCCAGCGGCCGCACCGCAATGGCCACCGAGCCGTCGGGCTGGCTGTGGCCGATGCTGTTCGCGATCGTGTCGACCCTGCTCGCCATCAGCCTGTTCCTCCGCGGGCTGCGGATCGTCGGGCCGTCGGTGGCCGCGGTGCTGTCCTGCATCGAACCGGTGGTGACGGCCGCCTCGGCCGCCCTGTTGTTCGGCGAGATCCCGGCGCCGGTGCAGTACCTCGGTGCGGCGACCGTGCTCGGTGCGATGGTGCTGCTGTTGACCGGGAAGCGCCGGGAGCCCGCTCCGCCGGTCGCTGCCGCCCCCATTGCCTCCCAAGGCGTTGCTCCCCAGCCCATTCCCTCCCAGCCCGATGCCGCCCAGGCCGTTGGGTCGCAGGCTCCCGACCTGGGTCAGGCCCGACCCCAGGAGCCGGTCGGAGTGGCGGCGCGCTCGAGCAGCATTGCTGCCCGGCGGAGATCGGCGTCGCTGCGTCGTCGGTAGGACGGCGCCAGCATCCTGGTGAACTGCCGGAGCAGCCCGCGAAGCGCGAGCTCCAGCCGGGTGTCGATCCGACATCGACCGCCGCCCAGGTCGTGCACCGCGCGGCTGCCGGACACCGTGACCGAGGAACTGCCACCCGCATAGGTGATGCGAACGGCTCCTGACAGCCGGGCGACATCCTTGATCACCGTGGGGGTCTCGAACACCAGGCCGGCGAACCGCAGCCGTTCTACGATCTGCTGCCCAAGGACCGCAGGACCGGGCGGGGTGGTCCGGACGTCCAGGACGGTGCGCCATTCCGCATCCCGGCCCCAGTCCAGCACCAGCGCCGCCACCGTCCGGAAGTCCGCGGCGACCTCGACCGACGAGGTGATGACGACCATCCCGCTCACCGGGCCCAGAAGGCGTCGACGGCGTACTGGTCCCTGGCCTGCAGCCAGCCCTCGGCGATCAGCCCGCCGCGCAGCCGCATGACGTGCGCCAGATGGTTCTCCAGCACCACCTCCCGGCCCGGCCGGGTGGCGGTGTAGGTCGCGAGGCCGACCGCCCATTCGTCGTCGGCGAACGCGCGGTGCAGGGTGAGGCGGAGCGTACCGGCGGTGGTCTCCGCCGCCTTCTGCACGAAGTCGAGCACCCCGGCGCGGCCGGTCCAGGTGCCAACATTGATCCCGGTCCCGGGCACGTGCAGCACCGTGTCGTCAGTGAGAGTCGCTGCTGCTGCATCGATGTCGCCGACCGCCAGCGCCCGGTAGAGCCGGTGCACCACGCCGGCGGGATCGGTGCCCGATGTCGTCCGAAGTTGTTCCATGTCGAAAGAGTGTGCCACAGTTCTTTCGACGTGGAAGGAAATTTGCAAGAATGGTCGGGTGGTGGACGACCGACGGGCGCGCAGCGCCGTGACCGAGACCCCGGCGAGTGCCCCGACCGATGCCGACGCCCCGGTCCGCACGATGCTCGACCAGTGGCGGGCGGAGCGGCCGGAGATCGATCCGACCCCGATGGCACTGTTCGGTCGGCTCACCCGCGCCGACACCCTGGCCCGGGCGGCCATCGAGGAGAACCTGGCGCGCTTCGGGCTGCAGCGCGGCGAGTACGACGTGCTGGCCACGTTGCGGCGCTCCGGCGCGCCGCACCTGCTGTCCGCCGGCCGGCTGGCCGCCGCGATGCTGCTCTCCCCCGCCGCGACCACGCACCGGCTGGACAAGCTGGAACGGGCCGGCCTGGTCGAGCGGCGGCCGGATCCCGACGACGGGCGCGGCACGCTGGCCGGGCTCACCCCGGCCGGGCTCGCCCTGGTCGACCGGGCCACCGACGGCCACCTCGCCGGGTTGGTGGACCTCCAGGGTGGTCTGACCCCGGCCCAGCGCCGGGAGCTCGACCGACTGCTCGCCCTGTTCCTGCGCACCGCCCCGGGCACGGGCGACGGAAGGACCGCCACCCGGATCGGGTGACGGTCCTTCCGTGCTGTGCTCCGCGGTCCTACCGTCAGGTGCTCCGCGGTCCTCCTGTCAGATGCTCCGCGGTCCTCCGTCAGGTGCTTCGCTCGCGGCGGAGCGGGGCCGATCAGGCCTCGCTCATCGCGGTGACCTCTTCACGGCCGCGGGCCGCCAGGGCGGCGGCGCGGGCGGCGATCCGGCGGGACTGCTCGGCCTGGCCGGCATCCAGCAGCTCCTGCGGCACGGCGACGTTGTCGGCGTGCGCCCGGCCGTTGTACTTCGCGATGTACTCGTCGAGCTGCGGGCCGGACTCCCACGAGGTGATCAGGCAGTAGCGCGGATCGGTGCCGACGTGGGTGGCCGCGTGCCACAGCCGCTGGGTGTCGATGATCAGCTGGGCGCCGGCCGGCAGCGCGATCCGGGTCTCCTCCGACGGGTCGGTGCGGTTCTCCCGGAGGACGAAGTAGCTGTCCTTGTCGTCGGTGAGGTTGAAGAAGCCGCGCACCACCCAGCCGGTGCCGTCCGGGTTGAGCCGGTTGTTGTCATCCTGGTGCAGGTTGTAGAGGCAGTCCGCATAGGTGTTGGGCTGCAGCTCGATGATCCGGCAGCGGCCGACGTTCGCGCCGGGCTCCTGCGCCCGGCGGGTCAGGTTCGGCGCCTTCTCGGTCTGCGCCGGGATCCACACGCCGTCCTTGTCGGTGCGCGGCGGGGTGTGGTTCCAGAAGCCGTTGCACTCGATCTCGCCGAAGGCGCTGGCCAGCGGCGCGAACCGGGTGTCGCCCGAGGACTTCCAGTCGACGAACTCGATGTCCAGCCACTCCTTGGGGTCGAGTTCCTGCTGGTAGCTGTCGAGGACGACGTAGCCGGTTTCTTCCAGAGCGGCCGACTTGATGTAACCCATGGTGTGACTCTCAATCCCTTCGTGTGGGTCACGGATGACCCGTTCGTCCGGGCCCGGTGTTCGGGCCGCATGAGGCGCCTGACCGTGCCGAGTTAGGTAAGCCTACGCCCGGGTGTCATGGCCCGGGCACCACCGACATCCGCCTAGGGTAGTTGCCGATGAGCGCCCAGATCAGCACCGGAACCGATGCCGCCGCCAACGTGGACGCACGAGCGGTCAACACCGTTGCGTGGCTCTCCGCGGCGGACACGTCGATCGTGGTCCCGGTCTACCAGCGCCAGTACCGGTGGGACATCGGCCGCTGCGAGCAATTGCTCACCGACGTCCGGGCCGTCGCGGACTTCGAGGACCGGCACACCCACTTCATCGGTTCGATCCTGTCGGCGGGGGCGGGTGCAGGTGAGGAGACGGGTGCGGGCGGGGAAACGGGGGCCGACCCGGCGGAACTGGTGCTGATCGACGGTCAGCAGCGGATCACCACGTTGATGCTGCTGGCCGCCGCCGTGCAGCACACCCTGCGGGCCGCCCACCCGGAGGTCGCCGCGGAGATCGACGGCCTCCTGGTCCGGCCCGGCACGGGTCGCACCAAGTTGCGGCCGCACCATGCCTGGGCCGAGGTGTTCGAGGACGTCGTGCTGGACAGGCGTGCGGCCGGTGACGGGACGGCGGACTCCCGGTTCGCGGACAACTACGCCTTCTTCCGGAGCCAGGTGTCCGCGGACGAGGCGCCGCGGATCTGGCGCGGGCTGTGCAAGCTCGAGCACGTCGCGATCAGTCTCGGCGCTGACGCCAATGCCCAGCAGATCTTCGAGAGCCTGAACTCGACCGGTGAGCCGCTGCGCGACGACGAGCTGATCCACAACTACGTGCTGATGGGGCTGTCGCACGCCGAGCAGAACCGGATCGAGGACACCTTCTGGGCGCCGATCGAGCGGGCGACCGGAGAGGCGATCGGCCGCTTCTGGCGGCACTACCTGGTGATGACCACCGGGCGAGAGGTGGTGGCGGCCGGCGAGCGCGGGGTCTACGACGCCTTCCACCAGCGCTTCCCGCGGCTGGACCGCGGCACCCTGCCGGACCTCGCCGCCGAGTGGGTCGGCTACGCCGAGGTCTACCAGGTGCTGCTCGGTCCGGAACTCGAACCGGACCCGCGGATCGCCCGACACCTGGCCCACCTCAACGTGTTCGGCCACGGCACGTACCCGCTGGTGATGCGCGCCTATCACGGCTACCGGACCGGGCTGGTGGACGCCGACACCCTGGTGACCGTGCTCACCGACATCCAGTCGCTGCTGCTGCGGCGGACGATCGTCGAGATCGGCACGGACCGACTGGTGGCCCGGCTGTGCCGCGCGGCCCTGGACGGCCCGGCGGCCCTGGTGGTGGCGATGGCCCGGATCACGCCATCCGACGAGCGGGTGCGGATCGCGCTGAAGTACCGGCCGCTGCCGCACCCGCGGTACGTGCTGAGCCGACTGGCCGGCGGCGAGGTGATCGGTGCGGCCGGCCCGCTCGACCTCGAGCACGTGTTCCCGCTCGCCCCGGCGGACACCTGGACCGGCGACGGGCGGCGGATCTGGGCCGACTACTCCGAGGACGAGCAGAACAGCCACCGGGCGCTCGCCGACACCCTCGGCAACCTCACCCTGCTGGAGCGCCCGCTCGCCGACCGGGCGCTGGAGCTGTCCTTCCCGGACAAGCGCGACTCCGTCTACCCGGGCAGCACCGTCCCGCTGACCTCCGCACTGGCCGGCGTGCCCGCCTGGGGCACCGCGGCGATCGCGGCCCGGACGGCGTCGTTGACCACGGAGCTGCTACGGATCTGGGCGCGGCCGGGCTCCGGCCCCATCGACGACGACGGGCTCACCCCGATCCTCGACGCGAAGCGTCGGCGGGGTTGGCCCCGGGGGTGGGAGCGTGAGTTCGACTACGTCGAGTACCGCGGGGAGCACTGGGAGGTGCACGACATCCGGTACCTGTTCAACCGGATCTTCAAGCGCCTGTGGGCCGACTCCCGCGGTGCCGTCGAGGATTTCGTCGCGCTGCGCGGCGGCCCGATCTTCGCCGAGCCGGCCTGGAACGGGCACTGGGACGAGATCGCCGACGGCCGCCACCTGTACATGGGGTGGGACTCCAAGTACATGCTCACCGCCGTGCAGGGTGTCCTCGAGCAGGCCGGTCACGCGCCCGACGTCTACGTGAAGTACTCCTACATCGGCGACGCGATGCAGCAGTGAGGACCCTGCGGCGTCCACGTGACTTTCGTGGCCCGGCTGCCGGGCAGGTCGACGTCCGTGACGCGGCCGGGGCTACGATCGGGGACCGAATCCCTTGCACAGCAGGGGAAGTGGTCCCGGATTCAGAGCGATCCGGCGACCCGCACCGTTCGGCCGCGACTGACACGCAGGAGTGGGTCCTCGATGCCGACAGGCGTTCCCGCTGGATCGTTCGACCGGACCACCCGCTCGGCCCGACCACGAATCGGGGACCGAAACCCTTGCACAGCAACGGAAAAGGTCCCGGATCCGGGGAGACGAGTGCCCGGGGACCGGCAGGCTGATCGGCGAACCTGGCACCCGCCCCGGCGAGAACCCTTGCGCGCGTAGGAAGTTGCCACCGTCGGGACGGGTGGGACAGGAGTCGCCGACTTCCTACGCGTTGACGATGATGATCCTCGCGCCGGGTGGGGGCGTCAGGGGGTGGGGCGGCGGCGGGCGGCGCGGGCGGCGGCGTAGAGGCAGACGGCGGCGGCGGTGGCGAGGTTGAGGGACTCGGCGCGGCCGTAGATCGGCACCGACACCACGGCATCGGCGGCGGTCATCACGGCCTCCGGCAGCCCGTGCGCCTCGGACCCGAACAGCCAGGCGGTCGGCAGTTCCAGCAGGCCCTGCTCCTCCACCTGGTCCAGGTCGAGATCGCCGGCACCGGAGGTCGCCATCACGGCCAGACCGGCGGACGACAGCTCGGCCATCAGCTGCGCGGTGTCCGGCACCCGGACGACGGGCAGGTGGAACAGGCTCCCGGTGGTGGCGCGGACGGCCTTAGGGTTGAACGGGTCCACCGCGTCCCCGGCGAAGACCACCGCGTCGCAGCCGGTGGCGTCGGCCAGCCGGACGATGGTGCCGGCGTTACCCGGATCTCCGGTCTCGACCAGCACCGCCAGCATCCGCGGCCCGGCGGCGAGGACGTCGGCCAGCGGGGTCTCGTGGATCCGGCACCGGGCGACCAGGCCCTGCGGGTGCACGGCGTCGGACAGCGCGGCCGCCGCCCGGTCGGTCACCTGGGTGACGGTCAGGCCGGCAGCGAACGCGGCACGCAGCAGGTCGCGGTTGCGGTTGCCGGCGGTCTCGGTGACGTAGACCTCGAGCACGGTCCCCGGCCGGTCGGCCTCGGCGGCGATCGCCTCACGGACGGCCTGCGCCCCGTCGGCGAGGAACTCACCGGTCTCGGTGCGCCGGCTGCGGCGGAGCAGCTTGTGCGCAGCGACGATCCGGCCGGCCTTCTCGGTGAGCACGGCGGCGGAGTCGGCGGAGCGGTCGCCGTCGCCCTCGACGGACGGGCTGGCGGGACGGTTCACGGGTACCTCCGGGCGTGCGCGGAACAGGAGGCGGCGGCGGTCGCCGGCTCCGGGAGACACCGACGCCCGGACCTGCCGAGGCGGGTCCGGGCGTCGGGTGGTGCTGGTCTCTGCGGGGCAGAGCCGATGGATCAGGCGGCGTCGGCCTCGGCGGGCAGCGCGGCCTTGGCGATCTCGACGAGCGCGGTGAACGCGGCGGCGTCACGCACGGCCAGGTCGGCGAGCACCTTGCGGTCCACCTCGACGCCGGCGACCTTGAGGCCCTGGACGAAGCGGTTGTAGGTCATGCCGTTCTGGCGGGCGGCGGCGTTGATACGCGCGATCCACAGCTTGCGGAAGTCGTTCTTGCGCTTGCGGCGGTCGTTGTAGGCGTAGTTGAGCGAGTGCAGCACCTGCTCCTTGGCCTTGCGGTACAGCCGGGAGCGCTGGCCGCGGTAGCCGGAGGCGTGCTCGAGGATCGTGCGGCGCTTCTTCTGGGCGTTCACTGCGCGCTTCACGCGGGCCATGACGACACCTGTCTTTCTGGTCTGGCACCGGTCCGGGCGTTCGTGCCCGGTCCGGCAGGGGGTGGAATGGGGGGTGTCGTCAGATGCCGAGCATGCGGCGGACGCGCGGGACGTCGACGGCGGCGATCTCCTTGGCGCCGTCCATCCGGCGGGTCTGCCGGCTGGACTTCTTCTCCAGGTTGTGCCGCTTGCCGGAGCCGGCGTGGGTGATCTTGCCGGAGCCGGTGACCTTGACCCGCTTGGAGATCCCGGAGTGGGTCTTGTTCTTGGGCATGTCGATGTCCTGTCGTGTTCGTCTGGAACTGGGTTCTTCGTGCCGGGTCGGCCACCGGCCGTTCACCTCGCGGGCCGGGTGGCCCACCGGTGACGGCACGGCGTTGCCGCCGCCCGTTCCCGGGCGGCGGCGGGAGCCGTACCCGGGTGCCTAGCTCGCGGCTGCTGCCGGAACCGGGCGGGTCTTGTTCGACTTGTGCGGGGCCAGGACCATGATCATGTTGCGGCCGTCCTGCTTGGGCGCGCTCTCGATGACGCCGAGCTCGGCGACATCCTGGGCGAGCCGCTGCAGCAGCCGGAACCCCAGCTCGGGGCGGGACTGCTCGCGTCCGCGGAACATGATGGTGACCTTGACCTTGTCCCCGGCCTGAAGGAAACGCACGACGTGACCCTTCTTGGTCTCGTAGTCGTGGTTGTCGATCTTCGGCCGGAGCTTCATCTCCTTGATGACCGTCAGGACCTGGTTGCGGCGTGCCTCACGGGCCTTCTGCGCGCTCTCGTACTTGAACTTGCCGTAGTCCATGAGCTTGCAGACCGGCGGCCGGGCGTCGGGCGCGACCTCGACGAGGTCGAGGTCGGCGTCCTGCGCCATGCGCAGCGCCTCGGTGACGGAGACGATGCCGATCTGCTCGCCCTCCGCTCCGACCAGGCGCACCTCGGGAACGCGGATCCTGTCGTTGATGCGTGGTTCGACGCTGATTGAGTCCTCCTGGGAACGATGACGTGGGATGCTGCCGACGATCGGTACCTCTCCGCGCCAACCGGACCCCGACGGTCCCCCGGAATGCGAAAGGTCCCGGATGCCTTTCAGGCACCACGGGACCCGACACGACCGGTCGCCACCACCCGGTGAAGGGCGGCGACGCACGCCGGGGATCTAGGAAGATCCCCGGACCGGAGACCCGTCCGCCGGTGGCGGTACGGGTGGGAGTCGGGCTCCACTTGGACGCCCCGGGGCCCGATCGTCTCGGTCCCGGAGCGAGGCCCGTGGCGAGTCCTGTCCGGGATTCGGTGGTCCGATCCGTCCGGGACGCAGCACACAGGCCGGTCGCAGGGAACAGTCTACACGGACATCGCCGCAGTTCCGACCGCTCCGGATCGGGCCGGGACCGGTGGGGCGCGCCGGCCGGCACCGGGCGAGCACCCGGTCGGCGGCCGGTCGGCGGCCGGTCGGCGGTCCGGCCCAGGGTCGCATCCGGGCGTCGACACCGACGCGGCGGAGATCACCGTGCTCCGCGTGCACCCGTCGGCGATCCGGGCTCCGCTCGCGGCGGGCTCGCGTAGAGAATGTACGCATGGTGACCGGTCTGCTGCTGGTGGTGCTGGCCTCGGTGCTCAGCGGCAGCGCATCGGTGATGGAGGCGCGGGGTGCGCACCGGGCCACCGCCGCCGGCCGACCGGGGGTGGCCGGCATGGCCCGGCAGCCGTTCTACGTGATCGGCCTGCTGATCGACCTGCTCGGGTTCCTGGCCGCGGCCGCGGCGATGCAGTACCTCCCGCTGTTCCTGGTGCAGGCCGGGGTGGCGACCAGTGTCGGCGTCAGCGCGGTGCTGGCCCGGATCCTCGGCACCCCCCTCGGCCGCCGGTCGGCCTGTGCGCTGGTGGCGATGCTGGTCGGGCTGGTGCTGATCTCGCTCGCCGCGCGGCCCGGCCAGGTGCCTCCGCTCTCGGTGTGGTGGAGCTGGGCGCCGCTGTTCTGGGCCGCGCCGACCGCCCTGCTGCTGGTGCTCGGGCTGCGGACGAAGGGCGCGCGGTCGGCCGTGCTGCTGGCCCTCGCCGCCGGTTCCGGATTCACCGCGGTGGCGGTCGCCGCCCGCACCCTGGCGATCCCGGCAGGCGGCTGGGCGGCACTGATCGACCCGGGTGTGCTGGCGGTCGCGATCAACGGGGTGCTGGCCACCGTCTCGTTCGCCGCCGCCCTGGAACGCGGGACGGTCACCATGGTGGCCTCCATCACCTACGCCACCGAAACGGTCCTGCCGTCCGCTGTCGGTCTGCTCTTCCTCGGCGACGCGGTCCGGTCCGGGCTGGCCGGCGTGGCCGCCGCCGGATTCGTGCTGGCCGTCGGCGGCGCGATGACGTTGGCCGGGTTCCGGCCCTCGGTGAAGCCGATCGTGCCTCCGGCCACTGCCGGGGCGCAGGCGGCGGGTTCGGCCGCTCCGGCATGACAAGCTGACCGGCGTGAGCCTTCCCCCGATCGATCCCGCCCGCGACACCCCGGCCCCGCGGAACGCGGCACCCGACCGGGATCTCGTGGACATCCCCGCGGTCGAGGTGATCAGCCGGGCCGCGGTGATGCTGATGTCGGCGGCCGCCGAGCAACTGGGGCTGGCCTCCGACGACCCGACCGACCCCGAGCATCGCGACCTGGACCAGGCCCGCCAACTGATCACCGCGCTGGCCGGGCTGCTCCGCGCGTCGCTGCCGGACCTCGGCCCGCACGCGGCGGCGTTCCGGGACGGGCTCGGCGCGCTGCAGAAGGCCTTCCGCGAGTACTCCCTGGTGCCCGACGAGCCGGGCCAGGGTCCGGGCGAGAGCTGAGGCCCGGCAGGTGCCGGGTCCGGGCGAGAACCCCGGCGCTGCTCAGTCCAGGAGGGCGCGGAGGTCCTCGGCGGTGAGGGCGGCGGACGCGGTGCCCTCACCGGACATCACGCTCTCCACCAGCGAGGCCTTGGCGGCCTTGAGCTGCATGACCTTCTCCTCGATGGTGTCCTTCGAGACGAGCCGGTAGACCATCACCGGCCGGGTCTGGCCGATCCGGTGCGCCCGGTCCACCGCCTGCGCCTCGGTCGCCGGGTTCCACCACGGGTCGGTGAGGATGCAGTAGTCGGCCTCGGCCAGGTTGAGCCCGACGCCG
Organism: Nakamurella alba; assembly: GCF_009707545.1. Taxonomy (NCBI): domain Bacteria; kingdom Bacillati; phylum Actinomycetota; class Actinomycetes; order Nakamurellales; family Nakamurellaceae; genus Nakamurella; species Nakamurella alba. The sequence goes on from NZ_WLYK01000002.1 coordinate 69,616, forward strand.
CCGGCCTTGAGGCTGATCAGGAAGACCGGCTGCTCCCCCGTCTTGAACCCCTGCACCACGCCGACCCGGTCGCGGGTGGCGCCGTCCAGGTAGGAGTACTCGATGCCGGCCGCCTCCAGCCGCTCCCGGATCCGGCCGAGGAAGCGGGTGAACTGACTGAACACCAGCACCCGGTGGCCCTCCTGGGCGATCTCGCCGAGCAGGTCCATCAGCTCGTTCAGCTTCGTCGACGGGACGTCGGCCTCCGGGTCGACCAGGAAGGGATCGATCGCCAGCTGCCGCAGCACCGTCAGCGAGCGCAGGATCTCGAACCGGTTCGTGTCCACGTCCTCGATCAGCCGCAGCACCTTCTGCCGCTCCCGGTTGAGGTGCTTCTGGTAGAGCCGGCGGTGCGCCGGTTCGAGTTCCAGCTCCAGCACCTGCTCCTGCTTGGGCGGGAGGTCCTTGGCGACGAGATCCTTGGTGCGGCGCAGCATCAGCGGTTCGATGCGGCGGCGGAGCCGGGCCAGCGCATCGTTGTCGCCGCCGCGTTCGATGGGCGTGCGGTAGCCCTCGGTGAACCGGGTCGGGTTGCCCAGCAGCCCGGGGGCGACGACGGAGAACAGCGACCAGAGTTCCATCAGGTTGTTCTCCACCGGGGTGCCGGTGATGGCCAGCTTGATGGGGGCGGGCAGCCGCTTGCAGCAGCCGAACGCCTTCGACTGGTGGTTCTTGATCGCCTGCGCCTCGTCCAGCACCAGCCCGGCGACGCCGATCTCCGCGTACTGCTCGTACTCGAGCCGGAACAGCGTGTACGAGGTGATCACGATGTCCGCGCCGGCGGCGGCGCCGGCCAGGTCGTACCCGCGGCGGGCCGAGGTCTCGGTCACCACCAGGGTTCTCAGCTCCGGCGCGAACTTCTTCGCCTCCGACTGCCAGTTGCCGACCACGCTGGTCGGCGCCACCACCAGCCACGGGCCGTCGGCCGTCGTGGCATCCCGGTCCGGATCGGTGCGGGCCGCCAGGATCATCGCCAGCGTCTGCACCGTCTTGCCCAGACCCATGTCGTCGGCGAGGATCCCGCCCAGCCGGTGCCGGCGCAGCAGGTCCAGCCAGCGGAACCCGTCGAGCTGGTAGGGCCGCAGGGTGGCCGCCAGACCGGTGGGCACCTCGGCGGGATCCAGGTCGGCGTCGGTGATCTCGCGCATCCGGGCGGACCACTCCCGCGACTGCGCGTCCACCACGCCGAGCTCCTCGAGCTCGGCGAACCAGGACACCTGGAACCGGCTGACCCGCACCCCGGTGGTGCCGCGCTCCTGCAGCCCGCGGGCCTCCTCGATCAGCGACCGCAGCCGCTGCAACTCCGGCCGGTCCAGCGTGGTCCAGCTGCCGTCCGGCAGGATCAGCACCTCCTCGCCGGCGGCCAGCGCCCGGAAGAGCTGGTCGAACGGCACGGCGGTGCCGTCCAGGGTGACGGTCACGGCCAGGTCGAACCAGTCGGTGGCATCTCCGGCCGGCGCCAGCCCGATCTCGATGTCCGGGCCGTCCACCACCTCGCGGTAGTCGGCCAGGTCACCGGTGACCTCGACCCGGACGTGCTCGATCGCGGCCAGCGCCGGCAGCACCTCGCTGACCAGTCGCACGGTGGCGAGACCGTTGCCCTCGGCGTCGTTCTCGGACCATCCCGCGGCCGCCAGCACCGGCCGGACCGCGGCCAGCACCTCGGCCTCGGTGACCGGATCGCGCAGCACGGCGCGGTTCTGCTCGTGCAGCGGCACCCGCTGCACCCCGGATCCCTTGCGGTAGGCCCAGTGCCACTCGGTGTGCACCCGGTGCGGACCGGAGGTGCGGACCACCAGCACCAGGTCCGGCGGGGTCACGGTGGCCAGTTCGCGGGCCCTGCCGGTGGTCCGGACGCCCGCCCCGGCGAGGCCGGGAAGGTAGCGCTCGACGAACATCTCGTGGTCGCCGGCGGGAATGCGCAGCAGCCCGTCCTCCACCAGCCGGGTCCAGGTGCGGTCGGCCCGCTCGGCCAGCCGGACCAGTACCAGACCGCCGTCCGGCCCGTGGGTGACCGCGCCCTGCGCCGGCGCGCCGATCGGCACCAGGTCGTTCTCCAGCACCCCGTCGGCGGTCGGCAGCACCGCGACCAGCTCGACATCCTTGCCGGCGCCGCGGAGTTCGACCTGGGCGACCGGGCGGTCGGGGGCGACCGTGACCGGGAGGTTCGGCTTGCGCGCACCGATCAGCGCGACGCCCACCTGCTGCGCCCGCTCGAGCACGTCCCAGAGTGCCGGCGAGTCGACGTGGCGCAGGTCGACCGTGTCGGTGCTGCCGTACGACTGCGCGCCCAGGCCGCAGACCAGGGCCAGATCACCGACCACGTCGAGATGATCGGGCAGGTAGTCGGCGGCGGCCGAGGAGGTGCGCAGGCTGCCCCAGCGTGATCCGAGCTGGACCCAGCCGCGTTTGCCGGGCCGGAGCGGTCGCACCTCCACGTGCGGCGGCACCCGGTAGCCGGAGAACCGGCCCTGCTGCGCGCCGACCAGCTCGAACCCGATCGCCAACGGCTTGTGCTCCACGCTGATCAACGCCGGCACCAGGCCCTGCATCCGGCGTTCCCACTCGGGGGTCCGGCGCACCTCGGGCAGGCCGAACGCCCCGGTGGGCACCGGGTTGGCCGCGGTGAGCAGCAGGGCGACGGCGTGCTTGCAGTCCAGGCCCATCGGGCAGGAGCACCGGCCGTAGAAGTCGTTGTAGGAACCGTTGCCGGTCACCGAGTACTCGACGCTGGTCCGGTAGATGCGGCCGCCGCTGCCCCGGACCTGGCCGGCGACGGTGCCCTCGCTCTCCTCCAGCACCCGGGCCATACCGGACCGCGTGTACTCGACACCGCGCCGGTAGGTGGCCATCTCGACCAGGGCGGCGAGTTCGGGATGTGTGTTCACCGGCCGAGCAACCCCGCGGAGTCGGCCAGTGGCACCACCACCGGCAGCAGTGCCGTCGTGAGCAGTGCGGACAGCACCATGCCGGCCCCGGACCAGCCGCCGGCCTTCTCGCTCTCGGCCAGGATCGCGGCGGTGCCGATGCCGTGCGCCGCCACCCCGACGGCGAGCCCGCGGGCCCGCTCGTCCCGGATCCGGGCGAGCCGCAGCAGGGACGGCCCGGCCACGGCACCGATGATGCCGGTGACGATGGAGAACACGGCGGCCAGCGGGGCGGTGCCGCCGATCTCGGCCGAGACACCCAGCGCCACCGGTGTCGTCACCGACTTGGTGAGCATCGAGAGCAGCAGGTCCTTGTCCACCCCGAACAACCGGAGCACGCCCCAGGTGGTCAGCAGCGCGGTCAGGCAGCCGGCGACGACGGCAACCAGCACCGGGACCGCGGCGTCCCGGAGGCCGCGGGCGGCGACCACCAGCGGCACCGCCAGCGCGACGGTCGCGGGGCCGAGCAGCAGCGAGATCGGTTGCACCGAGGTCAGGTAGTCGGCGTAGTCGATGCCCAGCAGCTCCAGCACCCCGGCGACGATCACGATGGTCACGAACACCGGTGTCAGCAAAGGGTTCCGACCGAGCCGGCGGTGCAGTCCGACGGCACCCCAGTAGGTGCCGGCGGTCAGGCCGACACCGAAGACCGGGTTCTGCACGATGGCCGTGCCGAGCACGCTCACGCGCGGGCCCGCCGACGCAGCAGGGAGTTGAGCAGCAGCGCGGTGACCAGCAGGGTGGCCGCGGCGGAGATCAGCAGCGCGGCGGCCAGCGCGCCGATGTGCGCCCACAACACCGGCAGGTAGGCGATCACACCGACACCGGCCGGGACGAACAGCAGCGGCAGCAGCACCAGCAGGCCGTCGGCGCTGGGCTGCAGCCGTTCCCGCCGCCACTGCCGCCCCTTCGGCCCGATCACCAGTGCGAGCGCGAGCAGCACCAGACCCACCACCGGGCCCGGCAGCGGGAGGTGCGTCACGGCCACCAGCACCCCGCCGGCGATCTGGAAGACCACCAGCACCACCAGGGATCCGATCACCGCGATCGGGCCGCGGTTCACCTGCCGGGGCGGGAGTCGCGCTGCTGCGCGCCCTGGGCAGCCTTGATCCGGTCGATCTTCTCGAGCCGGCCGAGCGGGCGGGAGGACTCCGCGGCGAACAGTGCCTCGTCCCGGGCCGGCGGGGCCGGCGGCGGACCCGCGAACCGCTCGCGCAGCTCCCGGGCGGCCTGCAGGGCCGTGACGGCCCGCTGCCGGTCCATCGCCTGGATCGCCATCACGGCGTGCACCTCGTCGTCGGGCAGCTGCAGCTGTGCCCAGTTCGCACCCTCGGGGAACGCGATGCGGTGGGCCAGCTCCCACTCGAAGAACCGCTCCCCCAGCACGTTCCGCACCCACAGGCCCTGTTCGGTGACCTGCAGCCGGGGCCGGGCCATCAGCAGGATGCCGGCACCGATCAGCACACCGAGCCCGACCAGCGCGATCTGGTCGGCGACCCGGAAACTGATCCCGGCCTCGGAGTTCCGCAGCGCGATACCGACGATCACCATCGCGATCACCACCACCGCGGCGGAGATGCTCGCGTAGATCGTCATGCGGCGCGGCCGCACCGTCAGCAGGACCCCCTGGTGCCGGCTCATCGGGCGAATCCCATGGCCGTCGCCGGGGCGCGCAGCTGCCGGAGCACCAGCGCCGTCCGCAGCGCGGCGGCCGCGGTCTCGCCGCCCTTGTCCTCGAGGGATCCGGGGACGCCGCTGCGCTCGACCGCCTGCTCGTGGGTGTTGCAGGTGAGCACGCCGTTGCCGACCGGGGTCCCGGCGTCCAGCGACACCCGGGTCAGGCCCTGGGTCACCGAGTCGCAGACGTAGTCGAAGTGCGGGGTGGCGCCACGGATCACCGCGCCGAGGGCGATGACCGCCTCGTTGTCGGCGGCGAGTTGCTGTGCCACTACGGGGATCTCGACGCAGCCCGGGACCCGGACGACGGTCGGGGTGGCGGTGCCCGCCTGCCGGCAGACGTCCAGCGCCCGCTCCAGCATCAGGTCGGTGAGGTCGGCGTTCCAACTGGCCGCGACGACGCCCACCCGCATCCCGGCGGCGGCCGGGATCTCCAGCGGCGGTCGCCCGTCGCCGCTCATCGGTCGGTCCCCGGTGTTTCCGGTGCGGGTCGGTCAGGCATGGCCGGCTCCGTTCAGCTGGTTCAGGTCGAGGTCGGTGAACTCGTGGCCCATCCGGTCCCGCTTGGTGGTCAGGTACTTCAGGTTCTCCGGATTCACCGATGCCGGCAACGGCACCCGGCCGACGATGTGCAGCCCGTAGCCCTCCAGCCCGGCCCGCTTCTGCGGGTTGTTGGTGAGCAGCCGCATCGAGGTGATGCCGAGGTCGGCGAGCACCTGGGCCCCGGTGCCGTACTCCCGGGCATCGGCGGGCAGGCCGAGCATCAGGTTGGCGTCGACCGTGTCGGCGCCGGAGTCCTGCAGTTCGTAGGCGCGGAGCTTCTCCAGCAGGCCGATCCCCCTACCCTCGTGCCCCCGGATGTAGAGCACGACGCCGCGGCCCTCGGCGACCACCGCGTCCAGCGCGGCGTGCAGCTGCGGGCCGCAGTCGCAGCGCAGCGAGCCGAGCACGTCGCCGGTCAGGCACTCGGAGTGCACCCGCACCAGCACGTCCGACCCGTCACCCAGGTCGCCGTGCACCAGGGCGATCAGCTCCCGGCCGGTCACCGTGGAGAGGTAGCCGACGGCGCGGAACTCGCCCTGCGGCAGCGGCAGCCGGGCATCGGCGACCTTGCGGATCTGCACCTCCTTGGCCCTGCGGTAGGCCACCAGGTCGGCGATGGAGATCAGTGCCAGGTCGTGGTCGTCGGCGAAGACCCGGAGCTCGTCGGTGCGGGCCATGCCCAGCGGGTCCTTCTCGCTGACGATCTCGCAGAGCACGGCGGCCGGGGACAGCCCGGCCAGCTCGGTGAGGTCGACGGCGGCCTCGGTGTGGCCGGGACGGACCAGCACCCCGCCGGCCCGGGCCCGCAGCGGCACGACGTGACCCGGTCGGGAGAAGTCGGCGGCGGTGGAGGTCGGGTCGGCGAGCAACCGGATGGTGTGCGCGCGGTCGGCGGCCGAGATGCCGGTCTGGATGCCCGACCGGGCGTCGACGGTGACCGTGTAGGCAGTGCCGCGCGGGTCCTGGTTGACCCGGGACATCGGCGGCAGGTCGAGCCGGTCGGCCTCGTCCTCGGTGATCGGCACGCAGACGTAGCCGGAGGTGTAGCGGACCATGAACGCGATGAGCTCCGGCGTGGCCAGCTCCGCGGCGAAGATCAGGTCGCCCTCGTTCTCCCGGTCCTCGTCGTCGACGACCACGATCGGCCGGCCGGCCGCGATCTCCGCGACGGCGAACTCGATGGTGTCGAAGCCGTTGTCCTGCCGGACCCTGGTGCGCTGCTGCTGCTTGCTCTCGGTCATCACGCCTCCCGCGACCTGAACGTCAGCAGCCGCTCGACATATTTCGCCATGACGTCCGCCTCGATGTTCACCGTGGTCCCGACCTGCGCGACGCCGAGGGTGGTGGCGGACCGGGTCTCCGGGATGATGCCCAGGGTGAACTCGGCGCCCGACGGGGTGTCCTGCACGTCGATCACGGTCAGCGAGATGCCGTCGACGGCGACGGCACCCTTGCCGGCGATGTACGGGGCGAGTTCGTTGCCGACCGCGATCCGGAACTCGTCGTAACCGGGGTGCGGAGTGCGGGCGACGACGGTGCCGACCCCGTCCACGTGGCCCTGGACGACATGGCCGCCCATCCGGCCCTCCGGGGTCATCGACCGCTCCAGGTTGACCTCGCGGCCCGGCGCCCAGTCGCGGGCGGTGGTCCGGACCAGCGTCTCGGACATGACATCCGCGGTGAAGGTGTCGGCGGTGGACGCGACGACGGTGAGACAGACCCCGGAGACCGCGATGGAGTCGCCGTGGTGCACGTCGCCGGTGACCTTCGGCCCGCGCACGGTCACCCGCGCGTCCGCGCCGTCGGCGGCCAGATCCAGCGCGACGACCTCGCCGCGCTCCTCCACGATCCCGGTGAACATGGTCCCGCCTTCTGCATCTCGGCCGGCCACCGGAGCGAACGCCGGCCGCTCGGCGCCGGTCTACGACCGGTCACCGGCCGCGTGCCCACGTCGGCCGGTCGGTCCATTGTCCTCTGTGCCGGATGGCGGCGCGTCACCGGTGGCGTCGGGTCCGCCCGCTCATGCCGATCCCGACCCTGTGACCTGCGGTGACCCCGATCAGTCGGATTCCGGTGTGACCGCCGTCTCGGCCAGTCGGCGGAGTTCGGCGACGGCGTGCGCCCGATCGGCACTCCCGTAGACGGCGGATCCGGCCACGAAGCAGTCCGCGCCGGCCTCGGCGGCCTCGGCGATGGTGTCCGGTGCGATGCCGCCGTCGACCTGCACCACCAGCCGCAGGTGGCCGGTCTGCACCATGCGGCGGGCCCGGCGCACCTTGTCCATCATCTCCGGCATGAACGACTGCCCGCCGAACCCGGGCTCCACCGTCATCACCAGCAAGGTGTCGTAGTGCGGGAGCACGTCGATCCAGTCGTCGAGATCGGTGCCCGGCTTGAGCGACAGCCCGGCCTTCGCCCCGGCGGCCCGCAGGTCGACGGCGGTGGTGATCGGGTCGCGCACGGCCTCGGCGTGCACGGTGACGTTGTACGCGCCGGCCTCGGCGTAGCCGATCGCCCAGCGGTCCGGGTCCTCGATCATCAGGTGGCAGTCCAGCGGGATGTCGGTGGCGGCGCGCAGCGACTGCACCACCGGCAGGCCCAGGGTCAGGTTCGGCACGAAGTGGTTGTCCATCACGTCCACGTGCAGCCAGTCGGCGCCACGCACCGACGCCGCCTCGTCGGCGAGCCGGGCGAAGTCGGCGGACAGGATGCTGGGGGCGATGAGGAACGACACGCGGCCAGACTAGTGGTGCGGCGGCCGGTGCTCGGTGACGGCGGAGCAGGGGTGCTCGCGCGCGACGGAGCAGCGCGCTCAGGCGCGGCGCAGCAGTGCCAGGAACATCGCGTCGGTGCCGTGCCGGTGCGGCCAGAGCTGCACCGTCGGCCCGTCGCCGAGCTGCGGTACCCCTGGCAGCAATGGGCGGGCGTCGATCAGCTCGAGATCCCTTGGCCGGCGCCCGATCACGCCCTCGGTCTCGGACAGGTGCGGCGAGCAGGTCACATACGCCACGATCCCGCCGGGCCGCACCATCCGGGCCGCGGAGTCGAGCAGTTCGCGCTGCAGCCGGACCAGGCCGGCCACGTCGCCGCGGTCGCGGCGCCAGCGGGCCTCCGGCCGACGGCGGAGCGCCCCCAGCCCGGTGCACGGGGCGTCCAGCAGCACCCGGTCGTACTCCCCCTCGGGCAGTCCCGGGTCGCGGCCGTCGGCGGTGTGCACCCGCACCGGCAGGCCACGCACGGTGCGCCGGACGAGATCCGCACGGTGGGGCGTGATCTCGACCGCATCCAGCTCGCCACCACGCTCGGCCAGCAGGGCGCCGAGAAGGGCGGCCTTGCCACCGGGACCGGCCGCCAGGTCCATCCAGCGCTCGTCCCGGCCGTCCAGCGGGGCGGTCGCCGCGGCCACCGCCATCAGCTGGGACCCCTCGTCCTGCACCGCCGCCCGGCCGTCCCGGACCGCCTCGATGCGCCCGGGATCGCCCTGCGGGAGGTAAACCCCGTACGGCGACCAGCGCGCCGGGGTGCCGTCCACCTCCGCGGCCAGCTCGTCGCGGTCGATGCCGCCCGGCCGGGCCACCAGGTGCACGCCGGCGGGCCTGTCATCGGCGGCCAGCGCGGGTTCGAGATCATTTGCGTCGCCGAGGGAGTCGGCCAGTGCGGTGGTGATCCAGCGCGGGTGCGCGGTGGCCAGGGACAGGTATCCGATGAGGTCCTCGTCCCGGGCCGGAGCCAGCCGCTCGACCCAGCCCGCAAGGTCGGCGGCACCCACCTTGCGCAGTACGGCGTTGGTGAAACCCGCTGCCCCGGGCCGGCTCCCGGCCCGCACCAGGTCGACGGTGACCGAGACTGCCGCGTGCGACGGGATCCTGGTGTGCAGCAGCTGGTAAGCACCGAGGCGCAGGGCGTCCAGCACCGGACCGTCCAGGTCGGCGAGCTCCCGGTCGGAGCAGGCCTGCAGCACCGCGTCCAGCTGGCCGAGCATCCGGCAGCTGCCGTAGGCGAGCTCGGTGGCCAGCGCCGCGTCCCGGCCGCTGAGCCGGGCCTCGGCCAGCAGTCCGGGCAGCGTCAGGTTGGCATAGGCGGACCGTTCGCGGACGGCGGCGAGCAGGTCGAGTGCCACCTGCCGGGACGGGTCCACCTCCGGCGGGCGGGTCGTCGACGGACGGCGCGGCGGCCCGGTCGGGCCCTTGCGTCCGGTGTGCTTCGGTCCGCGGTCGGGGCGGTGGCGGGGGCCGGTCATCCGGTGGCCTCCTCGACGGTTGCGGTGGTGGCGCCGAGCAGGGTGCCGCTTTCCGGGCGGCGCCCGCGGGCCCAGTCCGCCGCCGGCATCGGGCGGCTGCCCGGCGCCTTCAGCTCGCCGAGCCGGACCGGACCGGAGGCGGTGCCGACCAGCAGCCGGTTGCGCTGCACCAGCAGTTCTCCGGCCGCCAGCCGCGGCAGCCCGTCCTCCTGGACGGCTGTCACCGGCCCGAGTTGGAGCGGGCCCCACGGCGAGTCGGTCCAGGCGCCGGGCTCCGGGGTGACCGAGCGGATCAGCCGATCGACAGCGAGAGCCGGTGCGGCCCAGTCGATCCTGGCCTGGTCGCGGTCGATCTTGCCGGCCGTCGACACACCGTCGGCCGGTTGCGGGACCGGGTGCAGGCTGCCGTCGGCGATGCCGTCGATAGTCGCCACCAGCAGGGCGGCACCGGAGACGGAGAGTCGCTGCAGCAGGGCACCGGAGGTGTCGTCGGGCCGGACCTGCTCGGTGATCGTGCCGAAGACGGGTCCGGTGTCCATGCCCTCCTCCAGCAGGAAGGTGCTGGCGCCGGTGATCTCGTCGCCGGCGCGCACCGCCGCCTGGACCGGGGCGGCACCGCGCCAGGCCGGCAGCAGCGAGAAGTGCAGGTTGACCCAGCCGTGAGTCGGGACGTCGAGCACCGGCCGGGGCAGGATCTTCCCGTAGGCGACCACGGCGGCGACGTCCGGTCGCAGCGCCTGCAGCTCTGCCAGGAACTCCGGGGTGCGCACCGAGACCGGTTGGAGCAGCGGGACTCCGGCCTCCGCGGCGAGAGCGGCGACCGGGGAGGGCAGCAACTTGCGGCCCCGTCCGGTCGGCGCGTCGGGTCGGCTGATCACCGCTGCGACCTCGTGCGGAGAGGACAGCAGCGCCTGCAGGGACGGAACGGCGGCAGCGGGCGTGCCGGCGAAGACGATGCGCAGTGTGATGCCTCCTGACGGTGTGCCGGAGCAGTCTATGTCCCGGGCGGGGGCGGGCCGGCCCGTCGGCGTACGCCATCATGGTCCGGCAGCACCCTGCCCGACACCACTGCCCGACCCTGCACTGCTCGCCCACCGAACCCGGAGGTACTCCATGACCGCACTGGCACCCGACGGACGACCGCTCGTGGGACGGTTCGTGCGCCTGGACCGCGCGGTGCTCTCCGACGCCGGGCCGCTCTTCCGGGCCCTGGACGACGAGCGGGTCTACGCCGGCAACTACGCGGGCGGACCCGCCGGCCGGCCGCGCTCGGTCGACGCGATGGCCGCGAGCCTGGGCGCCGCGCTCTCCACGCCCGGCCGCACGCCGTACACGGTGCGCCTGGTGCAGGACTCGGCCGCCGGCTCGGCCGGCGACGTCGTCGGCACCAGCAGCCTGTTCGACCTGTTCCTGGTGGACGAGCGACTGCACCTCGGCTGGACCGCGTACGCGCCGGCCGCCTGGGGTTCGCAGGTCAACCCGGAGTGCAAGCTGCTGCTGCTGGGCCACGCCTTCGACGACTGCGGGTTCGGCCGGGTCAAGATCCAGACCGACGCCGTGAACACCCGCTCGCAGGAGGCGATCGAGCGCCTGGGCGCCGTCCGCGAGGGCGTCCTGCGCCGCCACAAGAAGCGCGCCGACGGCACTTTCCGCGACACGGTCGTCTACTCGATCCTCAAGGACGAATGGCCGGCCGTGCAGGCGGGCCTGCAGGAGCGCCTGGGCTGAACATTGCGAGCTGGCGCTCGCGGGTCGCTGCGAGCTGGCGCTCGCGGGTCGCCCGTCTTGTAGGGGATCGGCGACCATCTTTCGTGTTGGCCTGGCGACCCACCGTGTCTCGCTGGCTGGCCGTGAATAGGGGACCGTTTACCTCGGTGGCCGATGGTTTCGGTCCCAGATGTGGCTTTGTCGACCGGCTGCCATGTCCGGTCGCTCGTCGGGATCGTGCGGTCGAGCATCGCAGCCGGAGAGAGGCACGAACGAAGGGCGAGAAGCGCAGAACGCGCGATCCCATCACAGACGAGCGACCCGCGAGCGCCAGCTCGCCATGTCCGGAGGCGAGAAGCGCAGAACGCGGGATCCCTTCCAGGACCGAAGACCCGCGGCCGCCAGGCCGCCATGTCCGGTCTGAGGTCCGGGATCGTGCGGTCGAGCATCGCAGCCGTCGCGAGGCACGAGCAAAGGCGAGAAGCGCAGAACGCGGGATCCCTCTGAGGACCGAAGACCCGCGGCCGCCAGGCCGCCATGTCCGGTCTGAGGTCCGGGATCGTGCGGTTGAGCATCGCAGCCGTCGCGAGGCACGAGCAGAGGCGAGAAGCGCAGAACGCGGGATCCCTCTAAGGGCCGAAGACCCGCGAGCCCCGGCTCGCCGTGTTCAGAAGAGGGCGTCGGGGTCGATCTGGACGCGGACGGTGGCGGTGCCCTTGCGGGCGGAGCGCAGGGCGGTCAGTCGGGTGAGGTCGGCGGCGACGGCTTTGCGGTCGCGCTGGGGTGAGCGGATCAGCGCGCGGACACGACCGGCCGATTCCGGGCCGGGCATCCCGCCGCCGACGGCGGAGGGCAGGTCCTCGACGGGCACCGGACCGAGCACCTCGGCGGTGTCCGGCAGCCGCAGCTCGGTGAGCGCCTCGGCCACGGCGGCGTCCTCACCCTCCAGCGCGGCCATCGCCGCCGCGGGCGGGAACCCGAGTTCGCGACGGGCGGCGAGCTCGGCCGCGGCATGACCGGCCGGGTCCCAGCGGATCAGCGCCTGCACGGTCGGCAACGAACTGTCGGCGCCGACGACCACCCGGCCACCGTCCCGCGCGGGGCGGACCAGTGCGGCGGCGATCATCCACCGGCGCAGCGCCTCCTCGGCGGCGCGCAGGTCGGGACGGATCAGCAACGTCGAGCCGTCCAGCAGCAGCGCGGCCCCGTACCCGCCGTCAGCGACAGGTTCCGCGCCTGGTGTGGCAACCACCAACTGCGGCGAGGCCGGGACGTCGCTGCGGATGGTGTCGCCGGCCGAGGTCAGCGCGGGCACGTTCGGGAAGGCCCGGCCCAGTTCCTCCGCGGTCCGTCGGGTGCCGACCACCGTCGAGCGCAGCGCGGTGGAACCACAGGCGCCGCAGACGAAGTGGGCCTCGGCGATGCCGCACCAGCGGCAGGCGGGCGGTTGGTCCGGGCCCCGCAGGGCGAGCGGACCGTGGCAGTGCCGGCAACGCGCCGGGCGACGGCACCGGGCGCAGCCGAGCGACGGCAGGTAGCCGCGGCGGGGTACCTGGACCAGGACCGGCGCACCGGACTCCAGCGCGGTGCGGGCCGCCTGGAACGCAGCGGGCGAGATGCGGGCGCGGGCAGCGGCCGAGTCGGCGCCGCGGGCGAACTCGTCGCCGGCCGCCTCGATCCGCGGCGCCCGGGTCCGGACAGTGGCCCGGTCGGCGACGATCTCCCGCGCCCAGCCACTCTCCACCAGCAGGGCTGCTTCAGCGGTGCGGGCGAAACCGCCGACCAGCAAAGCACTCCCGGTCTGCGCGGAGCGCAGCATCAGCACCTCGCGCGCGTGCGGGTACGGCGCCCGCGGCTCGGCGTGGTGGTCGTCGCCGTCGTCGATGATCACCGCCAACCCGAGGTCGGCCACCGGCGCGAAGGCCGCGGCCCGGGTGCCCGCCACGACCTTCACCTCGCCGCGGCGGATCTGCACGAAGCGCCGGTAGCGGGTCTCCGGGCCCAGGTCGGCAGTGAGGGTGACATGGGAACGCGCGGGCAGCACCGCGGTCAGCGCCGCATCCACCCGGGCCAGCTCGCCGACATCGGGCAGCACCAGCACCGTGCCACGACCGGCTGCGAGCGCCGCGGCGGCGGCTTCGGCGAGCCGGGTCGGCCAGTCCTCCCCCGGCAGCATCTGCCACACGGCCCGCGCCGTCCGGCCGGTGCGCAGCGCCGTCAGGAATGCCGGTCCTGCCGGGTATCGGTCCCAGCCCGGCGTCTGCTCCCGCTGAATCGGTCCGTCGGGAACCCTGTCCGGTTCGGCAGTGGCGACCGGATCGTCAGCAACTTCGTCCTGGGCGGGGGCGCTGTGCGTGGTGGACCCTCCGCCGGTGGCAGCGCCCTCGTCGTCCGTGACCGCGGCCTCATCGGCGGCCGCTCCTCCGTCAGGAGTGCTGCCGGTGTCGGAGGTGCCGCCCTCGTCGCCACCTTCACGCTTGTCCGGTCCGGCGTTCCCGTCGGCACCGGTGCTGTCGTCGGCACCAGTACGGCGGTCCGGACCGGTGCTGTCGTCGGAACCGATGCTGTCGTCGGGACCAGGGCTCCCGTCGGCACCGGTGCTGCGGTCCGCACCGGTGCTGTCGGCCGCTGCCCGCTCCGAGGCGCCCAGCGCGCTCTTCTCGCCCCTGGCATGCCGCGGCGGGACAGCGAGCCGGATCACGTCCGCCAGGGTGCCGGCGTAGCGGTCGGCGACGGTGCGGGCCAGCACGGCGATCTCGGGCGCCAGCGCAGGTTCGGCGGAGACCACCTTCTGCAGCAGGCCGAGCTTGCCGGTGTGCTCGGTGGACTCCTTGCGCGCCAACACGAATCCGTCGATCAGCCGACCGGCGAAACGGACGCGCACCCGGACCCCGGGCTGCGCCTCGGCCGACAGGTTCTCCGGGACCAGGTAGTCGAACAGCCGGTCCAGGTGCGGCAGTGAGACGTCGACCGCGACCACGGCGACGGGCAACTCCGTGCTCACCGGGGAGGCGCCGGCGGTGGACGTCGACCTGCGGGGTGATGTGCGGGCGGCCCGCCGGTCCTGCTCCCGCGCGGGCGGGGCCACAGGTTCGGGAGTCTCGAGTCCCGGCAGCGCGGCTGCGTGCGCCGACACGGAAGGACCCATGACGTCGTGGATACCAGACAGCGCCGTCAGCCCCGGAATCCTCCTGGTCCGGCTGTGCACAACTCCCCCACCGACCCGCGAGGACCCAGGTCCTCGACGCGTGCGAAGTTGTCGTGTTTGGGACTGATGTGATGGGAGTCAACACTTTTCCACGCGTCGTCGATCTTGATCCTCGCGCGGGCGGGGGCTGGGGGCGGGTGGAGACGCAGCAGCGCCCGGTCCCGCGGGTGCGGGGCCGGGCGCTGTGCCTGGAGCCGGTGTGCAGCAGGGCGGGTCAGAGACCGAGGACGGCCTTCAGTCCGTCGACGCGGTCCAGCTTCTCCCACGGGAGCTCGATGTCGGTGCGGCCGAAGTGGCCGTACGCGGCGGTCGGGGCGTAGATCGGGCGCTTGAGGTCCAGGTCGCGGATGATCGCGCCCGGCCGCAGGTCGAAGACCTGCTTGATGGCGTCGGAGATCTTGTCCGGGTCGATCTGCTCGGTGCCGAAGGTCTCGACGAACAGGCCGACCGGGGCGACGTGGCCGATCGCGTAGGCGACCTGCACCTCGATGCGCTCGGCCAGGCCGGCGGCCACCGCGTTCTTGGCGACCCACCGCATCGCGTAGGCGGCGGAGCGATCGACCTTGGACGGGTCCTTGCCGGAGAAGGCGCCGCCGCCGTGGCGGGCCATGCCGCCGTAGGTGTCGACGATGATCTTGCGGCCGGTCAGGCCGGCGTCGCCCATCGGACCACCGATGACGAAGCGCCCGGTCGGGTTGACCAGCAGCTTGTAGCCGTCGGTGATGATGTCCAGGCCGGCGATCTCCGGCTCCACGACCTGCTCGCGGATGTCCACGGTCAGCAGGTTGACCAGGTCGACGTCCTCGGCGTGCTGGCTGGACAGCACCACGGTGTCCAGCCGGACGGCCTTGTCGCCGACGTACTCGATGGTGACCTGGGTCTTGCCGTCGGGGCGCAGGTAGGGCACCGCGCCGCTCTTGCGGACCTCGGTCAGCTTGCGGGAGAGCCGGTGCGCCAGCGCGATCGGCAGCGGCATCAGCTCCGGGGTGTCCGAGCAGGCGTAGCCGAACATCAGGCCCTGGTCGCCGGCGCCCTGGGAGGCCACGGCGTCCTCGGCGGCATCCGCGGCCGACTCGCCGGTCCGGGTCTCGTAGCCGACGTCGACGCCCTGGGCGATGTCCGGCGACTGCGCACCGATCGCGACGTTGACACCGCAGGAGGCACCGTCGAAGCCCTTGGCCGAGGAGTCGTAGCCGATCTCCAGGACCTTCTCGCGGACGATCTTCGGGATGTCGGCGTAGGCGGAGGTGGTGACCTCGCCCGCGACGTGCACCTGACCGGTGGTGACCAGGGTCTCGACCGCGACCCGGCTGGACGGGTCCTGGCGCAGCAGCTCGTCGAGGATCGAGTCGCTGATCGCGTCACAGATCTTGTCGGGGTGCCCCTCGGTCACGGACTCGGAGGTGAAGAGGCGAGACGTCACGTCGGCGTGCTCCTGTAGGCGTTCGGCCGGGTGCAGGCCCGGCGCGGCTCTGGGTGTGTTGCGGGTGGTGCCCGGGTGGATCAGCTGGTGATCACCCGCAGGTCCGGCCGCTGATCGGAGCCGGTCCCGACGCACGACTTTATCGGTCCGTGACCTCGCACCCAAACCGGGCGCGCGGGTGGGAGCGGGCCCGGAACAGGACCGATCAAGGCAAGAGCGGGGTGACGGCGTCCCAGATCCGGGCGGCGAGGGCGTGCTTGCCGGTCAGTGCCACCTCGACGGCCGAGCCGTCGGCACCCAGCAGCACGGCCTCGTTGTCCTCGGTGCCGAAGGCGCGGCCGGCGTCGACCGGGTTGACGACCAGCAGGTCGCAGCCCTTGCGGGCGAGCTTGGCCCGGCCGTGCTCGAGCACGGTGCCGTCGGCGTCCCCGGTCTCCGCGGCGAACCCGACGATCACCGGGTTCCGCGCGCCGGCCCGGTCCCGGACGAGGCCGGCCAGGATGTCCGGGTTGGTGGTGAGCGCGATCGGGTCCGGGGTGGTGCCCGGGGTCTTCTTGATCTTGTCGCCGCGCACGTCGACCGGCCGGAAGTCGGCGACCGCGGCGGCCATCACGACCACGTCCGACCCCGGCAGGTGGAACTGCACGGCCGCCTGCAGTTCGCGGGCGTCGCCGACCGGCACGACGTCCACGGCCGGCGGTGTCGGCAGCGAGGTGTTCGCGGCGACCAGGGTGACGGCCGCGCCACGGGCCGCGGCCACCAGGGCCAGTGCGAAACCCTGCTTCCCGGACGACCGATTACCCAGGTAGCGGACCGGGTCCAACGGCTCGCGGGTGCCCCCGGCAGTGATCAGCACCCGGCGGCCGGCCAGGTCCTGCGGCAGGGCGTCCGGCCGTTGCAGCAGCAGCTCCGCCAGCGCGGCGATGTGCTCGGGATCGGGCAGCCGGCCGGGGCCGGAGTCGGCGCCGGTAAGCCGGCCGACCGCCGGGTCCAGCACCACGGTGCCGCGCCGGCGCAAGGTCGCCACGTTGTCGACGGTGGCCGGGTGGGTCCACATCTCGGTGTGCATGGCCGGGGCCATCAGCACCGGAGCCCGGGTGACCAGCAAGGTCGCGGTGAGCAGGTCGTCGGCCCGGCCGGTGGCGGCCCGGGCCATCAGGTCGGCGGTCGCCGGGGCGATGACCACCAGGTCGGTGTGCTGCCCGGTGTGCACGTGCTGCACCGCCGGGATCTCGGTCCACACGTCGGTGGCCACCGGTCGCCCGGACAGTGCCTCGAAGGTCGCGGCGCCGACGAACTCCAGCGCGGCCGGGGTCGGCACGACGGTCACCTCGGCGCCACCGGAGCGCAGCCGCCGGATCAGCTCGGCGGCCTTGTAGGCAGCGATGCCGCCCCCCACCCCGAC
The DNA here is from genome assembly GCF_009707545.1 of Nakamurella alba. Classification (NCBI taxonomy): domain Bacteria; kingdom Bacillati; phylum Actinomycetota; class Actinomycetes; order Nakamurellales; family Nakamurellaceae; genus Nakamurella; species Nakamurella alba. Next base: position 86,785 of record NZ_WLYK01000002.1, read on the forward strand.
GACGACGCGCGGAGCGCCGACATCCCGGGTCACGGGAGCGGCCGCGGGTTCAGCCACAGCAGGACCCTCGGGTCACTCGCCTTCGGTGTGCTCGAGCATGCCGGCGTTGATCTCGCGCAGCGCGATCGACAGCGGCTTCTCCTTGGGCAGCGGCTCGACGAGCGGGCCCACGTACTCCAGCAGGCCCTCGCCGAGCTGTGCGTAGTAGTCGTTGATCTGCCGGGCGCGCTTCGCCGCGTAGATCGACAGGCCGTACTTCGAGCTGGTGCGGGAGAGCAGCTCGTCGATCGGCGGGTAGGTGATGCCCAGGGTCGCCATCTGCGACGGGCTCGGGGTGGCACCGGAGGTCGGGACTGCCTGGGACACTGGACTCCTCGGATCGCTGCCCCGCCCGCGAGGGTGGAGCGCTGGTGGTTTCTCGCCGGATCGCGTTCGTCGTCCCACCGATGTCCGGAGGAACGGTCGAGCGGTTCAGGCCGTGCTGGTGATGCTGCCCGGACGCGGGCCGACCATCAATCCTACCAAGCCATCGGTGGCGGCCCCGATGTCCGTGTTGACGACGGTGTGGTCGAACTCGGTCTCGGCGGCCAGTTCGTCACGGGCGGCGGCCAGCCGGGCGGCGATCACCGGCTCCGGCTCGGTGCCGCGGCCGATCAGCCGGCGGGCCAGTTCGTCGAACGACGGCGGGGCCAGGAAGACCAGCACCGCCTCGCCGCCGAGCGCCGAGGACCGCACCTGCCGGGCGCCCTGGACGTCGATCTCCAGCAGCACGTCCTGGCCGGCGGCCAGCCGCTGCTCGACCGCGTCCCGCGGGGTGCCGTACCGGTTCCCGGCGAACTCGGCCCACTCGAGCATCCGGCCGTCCTCGACCAGCCCGGTGAACTCCTCGCCGTCGACGAAGAAGTACTGGACGCCGTGCTCCTCGCCCGGCCGTGGTCCGCGGGTGGTCGCCGAGACCGAGTACCAGAGCTCCGGTAGCGCGGCCCGCAGATGGCCGAGCACGGTGCTCTTGCCGACCCCGGACGGGCCGGAGAGCACGAAGAGCCGGCCACGCCGGACGGACTCCTGGGCGGTGCCGTCGGCACCGGGTGGGACGTCCGTCATCCGACGTGACCGGCTCGGGGTTCGTGCACCAGCTGAGTGTCAGTCGCCGAACTCGGTCAGCAGGGCCTGGCGCTGACGCTCGCCGAGACCACGCACGCGGCGGCTCGGGGCGATCTCGAACTGCTCCATCAGGGCGGCCGCACGGACCTTGCCGACACCCGGCAGGGACTCGAGCAGGGCGGACACCTTCAGCTTGGCCAGGGCCTCGTCGCTCTCGGCGTCGGTGAGCACCTGCGCGAGGGTGGTGCCGCCGCGCTTGAGGCGCTCCTTCAGCTCGGCGCGGACCCGGCGGGCCGCGGCGGCCTTCTCCAGGGCTGCGGCGCGCTGCTCGTCGGTCAACTGGGGCAGAGCCACGTGATCCTCACTTCTGTTGTTCGGTACTTCGGTCGAATCTCCTCCGGCGCCGGCGGGGTGCCGGAGCGGAGCGGGAGCCGGCCCGCGGGGGTCGGTGCGGGACGCAGGACGGGCTGCGACCGTACTCCCGGGGGAGCTCGGTCCGGTACCTCGCTGCGGGCCGCACCGAACCTACCCACACCGTCTGCCATGCACAAACAGGTCCGGCGAGCGTGTTCCACCGGTCCCCCGGCACGGCGGCGACGGTGACGGTGTCACGGCCTCGTCACGGCCGGGCGGTCCGGTCACCGCCGTATCCGGCGGCGACCGGAACCCGGACCCGGGGGACCGGTCAGCCACGCATCCGGCCGACGATCCCGGTGTCGTACTCCCCCGAGACGAACTCCGGGTGATCGAGCAGCTCGGCGTGGAACGGCAGGTTGGACTTCGGGCCGACGACGGTGAACCCGGCCACGGCGGCGCGCGCCCGCTCCAGTGCCTGCGCCCGATCGGCGCCGTGCACCACGAGTTTGGCCATCAGCGAGTCGTACGCGGGGGTGACCGTGGTGCCGGCGGCGTAGCCGGCGTCCACCCGGACGCCGGGGCCGGACGGTTCCACCCACTCCCGGATCGCGCCCGGGCCGGGCAGGAACCGCTTCGGGTCCTCGGCGTTGATCCGCAGTTCGATCGCGTGCCCGGTCACCTGCAGCGCCGCCGGATCGAAGCCAGGGTCCTCACCGGCGGCGACCCGCAGCTGGGCCTCGACCAGGTCGATGCCGAGCACCTCCTCGGTGATCGGGTGCTCGACCTGCAGCCGGGTGTTCATCTCGAGAAAGAAGAACTCCGCGGGCCGGTCGCCGTCGGCAGGGCTGAACAGGAACTCGACGGTTCCGGCTCCCTGGTAGGAGACCGCCTCGCCGGCCAGCCGCGCGGCGGCCAGCATCCGCTCGCGCATCGGGGCGTCCAGGGCCGGCGACGGGGTCTCCTCGGCGACCTTCTGGTTGCGCCGCTGCACCGAGCAGTCCCGCTCCCCCAGCGCCAGCACGGTGCCGTCCGCCAGCCCCAGGATCTGCACCTCGACGTGCCGGACCCGCGGGTAGTAGCGCTCGACGAACACCGACGGGTCACCGAACAGCCGACCGGCGAACCCGGTGACCTTCTCGTACTCGACGGCCATCTGCCCCGGGTCGGTGACCACCGCCATGCCCATCCCGCCGCCGCCGGCGGAGGCCTTGATGATCACCGGGTAGCCGAACTCCGCCGCAGCCGCGGACGCCGCCTCCGCGCTGGTCACCGGGTCCTCGGTACCCGGCGCGACGGGGACCCCGGCCGCGGACATCAGGTTGCGGGCGGCGATCTTGTCGCCCATCGCGGTGATCGCCTCCGGCGACGGGCCCACCCAGACCAGCCCGGCCTCCACCACCCGGCGGGCGAAGTCGGTGTTCTCGGAGAGAAAGCCGTACCCGGGATGCACTGCGGCGGCACCGGTCTCGCGGGCGGCGGCCAGCACGGCGTCGACGTTGCGGTAGCTCTCGGCCGGGTTCGCCGGGCCGATCAGCACGGCCTCGTCCGCCTCGGTGACGAACGGCAGGTCGGCATCGACGTCGGAGTGCACGGCGATCGTGCGCAGTCCCATCGCCTTCGCCGTGCGGATCACCCGCCGGGCGATCTCCCCGCGGTTGGCCACCAACAGTGAATCGAACACGCCCGTCCTCTCGTTCGGCCCGGGACGCCCCGGTGCGTCCCGGGTTCGCCCGGGCCCAGCCACGATAGGCGGTCAGTCCCGTTCGCGCCGGTCGCCGAATCCCGGATCGAGGTCGCGCTGCGCAGCCAGGTTCGCGTCGAGCTCCTGGCCGGCGAGGACGGAGCCACCCTGCTTGCCGAGCCTGGAGTGCCGTCGGCCGTACAGGAAGTAGACGATGACGCCGATGGCCATCCAGATCAGGAACCGGATCCAGGTGATGGCGGTCAGGTTGATCATCAGCCAGAGGCAGGCGATCACCGCCAGGATCGGGATGACCGGCATCAGCGGCACCTTGAAGCTGCGCGGCAGGTCGGGCCGGGTACGGCGGAGCACGATCACGCCGATGGACACGAGCACGAAGGCGAAGAGGGTGCCCACGTTGACCATCTCCTCCAGCACCCCGATGTCCGAGACCCCGGCGATGATCGCGACGACCACCCCGACACCGACCGTGATCCGCACCGGCACACCACTTCTCGGACTGACCGACCCGATCCCCCTGGGCAGCAACCCGTCCCGGCTCATCGCGAAGATGATGCGGCTCTGGCCGAGCATCAGCACCAGCACCACGGTGGTCAGGCCGGCCAGCGCCCCGATCGCGATCACCTTTGCCGCCCAACCGTTCCCGACCAGGGAGAAGGCACTGGACAGGGTGGCGTCGTCGCCGGGCAGCTCGGTGTAGCTGACCATCCCGGTCAGCACCACGGTGACCAGCACGTACAGCACGGTGACGATCACCAGCGAGCCGAGGATGCCGCGCGGGACGTCCTTGCCGGGGTTGCGGGTCTCCTCCGCGGCGGTGGCGACGACGTCGAACCCGATGAAGGCGAAGAACACCAGGGATGCCGCCGACAGCACACCGAACACGCCGAAGCTGGACGGCGCGCCACCGGTGATCAGCTGCAGCAACGGCTGTTCCAGGGTGCCGGCGGCGGTCCCGCCGTCGGCACCGCCGTCCGCGGGGACGGCCGGCGGGATGAACGGCGACAGGTTGTCGGCCTTGAAGTAGAAGAAGCCGACCACGATCACCAGCAGCACCACGGCGACCTTGATCGCGGTGATGATCGCGTTCGCCCGGGCCGAGACCTTCGCGCCGGTGGTCAGCAGGCCGGTGATCACCAGGACGATGAGCATCGCGCCCCAGTCGAGGTCGAACCCGATGTCGACGGTGGTGGTCAACGACCCGCCGAACTCGGCGAACAGGTCCGACAGGTAGAGCGACCAGCCCTTGGCCACCACCGACGCGCCCAGGGCGAGCTCCAGCACCAGGTCCCAGCCGATGATCCAGGCGATCAGCTCGCCGAGGGTGGCGTAGGAGAAGGTGTAGGCGGACCCGGCCACCGGGACGGTGGAGGCGAACTCGGCGTAGCAGACGGCCGCCAGGCCGCAGGCGATCGCGGCGATGACGAAACCGAGGGACACCGACGGCCCGGCGGTGGTGGCAGCGACCCGGGCGGTCAGCGTGAAGATGCCCGCGCCGATGACGACGGCGACGCCGAAGACGGTGAGATCCCAGGCACCCAGCGACCGCTTGAGCTTGTGCCCCGGTTCGTCGGTGTCCTGGATGGACTGCTCGACGGTCTTGGTGCGCCAGACACCCCTGCCCACGACGGTCTCCCTCCGGCCGGAACTGTGCAGCACGGCACCGGTCGGCGCCGTCGCGGTGGTCGGAGTTCCCGGCCGGGGCAGGGTTCAAGCGGACCCGGGCAGGGTCCGGGCCGACCGGACGATCGCCGGCGCCCGCCGGTCCGGGAGCCGCCGCCGGGCAACGGCACTCGAGGTCGGCACTCGGAGCCGGCACCACCGGTGCGGGAACCCGGTGCGGGAACCCGGTGCGGGAACCCGCCGGTCAGAGCCCGTCGGTGGCCCGGTACACGGTGCCGTGGCCGCCGAGCACCACGTCGTGGTCACGCGCCGGCACCCACACCGACTGCCCCTTGGGGACGTCGAGGGTGCTGCCCCCGGAGGCCAGGGTGACGGCGCCGTCGACCACCAGCACCATCTGCGGGCCGTCGTGCCGTACCGGGACGGGGGCTCCGTCGACGGTGATCCGGGACAGCCGGAACTCGGGGACCGGCGTCGGGTACACGACCTCGGCGCCGGCCGACTCGCCACCCAGGATCTCCACCGGGCCGGCCGAGAAGTCCAGCACCTTCATTAGTTCCGGCACGTCGACGTGCTTGGGGGTGAGGCCGCCGCGCAGCACGTTGTCGGAGTTGGCCATCAGCTCGACACCGACACCGGACAGGTAGGCGTGCAGGTTCCCGGCGGACAGGAACAGTGCCTGCCCCGGGGCCAGCACCACCCGGTTGAGCAGCAGCGAGGCCAGCACCCCCGGGTCGCCGGGGTAGCGCTCGCCCAGCTCCAGCGCGGTGCGGTACTCGTCGGCGAACGTGCTGCCCTGCTGCACCCGCGCGACGCAGGCCGAGAGCACCGCGCCCAGCATCGGTTCCATCAGCGAGGACGGGATGGTCAGGATCGAGGAGAACAGCGCCCGCACCCCGTCGCTGTCCGGCTGGCCGGACAACAGGGACAGGTAATGGTCGAGCTGCGGCACACCGAGCTCGGCGAGCAACTCGACGGTGACCGCGGGGTCACGGAACCCGCAGAGCGCGTGGAACTCGGTGAGCGCGCAGATCAGCTCGGGCTTGTGGTTGCGGTCGCGGTAGTTGCGGTGCGAGGAGGACAGCGGCACCTGCGCCTTCTCCTCGGCGTCGTAGCCGAGCCGGGCCTGCGCGATCGAGGGGTGCGCCTGCAACGAGAGCGGTTCCGCCGCCGCCAGCACCTTGAGCAGGAAAGGCAGCTGCCCGAACCGCTCGGCGACCCGGGACCCCAACTCCCCCACCGGGTCCGCCTCGATCGCGGCCAGCAGGGTGATCTGCTCGGAGCGCAGCAACGCGGACGGATCGCCGGGGTGGGCGCCCATCCAGAGCTCCGCCTGCGGATGCGGCGCCGGGCTCGGTGCCCCGAGCAGCTCGGCGATCGCCGTCCGGGATCCCCACGCGTACGGGCGGATCCGGTTGGACATCACATCCACGTCTGGTCGCTCTCTCTCGTGCTCCCGTCCGGGTCGGCGGGCGCGGGTACCGGGCGCAGGTCCCAGCGGGTGCCGGCGGACCGGCCGAGGCCCGCCGGGTGGTCGTCGGGCCAGGGCGCTCCCGTGGCGACGGCCAGGTAGGCCGCGGTCGCGTCCAGCACGCGTCCGGCGGTGAACACCCGGGCCCACGGATCCTCCGGTCCGGCGGTGCGGGGCGGGGCTGCTTCCGCGAATCCCTGACCGGCCGGTGGGAGCACCGTACCGTCCGGCACCGCCTGGGCCGTCGCCCAGCCGTCGAGGTGGTAGGCCGACGGGACGGCCCGGCGCAGTCCGGAGACGAGCGCCGCCGCGGCCCGGTCCGGACCGGTCGGATCGGCGGTGGACACCAGCACCGGCTGCACCCGCTGCGCCGCGTCGTCGTCGAACGGGTCGGCGAAGATGTCGCGCTCCGACCCGATCCGGGCGAGTACCGGGGGCCGGCCGACCGCGCGCGCGGAGGGCAGCACCCCGCCGACGATCCCGGCCAGGCCGGTCAGCACCGCCGCGCCGTGCGCCAGCAGGGCATCGGCCGCGGCGTCGGCGCCGACCAGCAACGGCGTCCCGCCACCGAGGTGCTCGGCGAGATTGGCGGCCGGGTTGAGGAAGGACTCGGCGGAGGGATGCAGGGCCGGGGCCCCGGCGTCCAGCAGGTCGGCCAGGGCGTCCAGGTCGGGCTGCGCGCCGAGACCGGCCGCGGCGGCGACCGCGGCGAGCAGCGCCCACCGGGACGGCGCGGCGAGGAGTTCGGGCAGGGCGAGCTCGGACGGCAGCAGGGCGGGCCGGGTGGCGTCCGCGACCGGGCCCTCGGCGGCGGCGCGGACCACCGTCGTCGCGCCACGACGCAGCGCGACGGCGCCGGCCGCCGCACTGCGGGCGTCGTCCACCGACCCGGCGAGCACCACCACGACGTCCAGGGCGCCCACCCAGGCCGGCAGGTCGGCGGCCGCGACGACCGGCGCGGGCGCCGGGCCGAGCACCGCGGACAGCAGCGCCACGTCGATCGGGGCGGACGGGCCGATCACCACCAGGGAACGCGGCCGGTCGACGGTGGGCAGCCGGTCCCGCTGGCCCGAGACGACCCGGACCTGCGCACCGGCGTAGCCCAGGGCGGCGAGCAGCCGGCCGTGGTCGGCCTGCTGCAGGGCCTCCGGGTCGCGCAGGGCGGAGAGCCCGGGACCGCTCACGACGCGCCCCGGTCGGGTGTGATCGCGTCCTCGAGCAGCAGCACCGGGATGCCGTCCCGGACCGGGAAGATCCGGCCGCACTCGGTGCAGGTCAGCGCCTGCGCGTCCGGGTCGTCCGGGGAGCCCTCGACCAGCGGGGCATGATGCTCCGCCGGGCAGGCGAGCACCGACAGCAGCACCGGATCCAGCTGCAGGGCCATAAGACAACCACCTCTTCCGTGTACGGAACCGGGTGGAGCTGCCCGATCGGGCACGTGTCCGACCGGCGCGGCGACACGACCGGGCACCTGCCCGACGGTCGGCCGCTCGATCGTGCACCACCGGTTCCGCGTCCAGTCTGGCATTCCCCGGGCGTCGTGCGCGTCGGGGATGCCACCGGGAAACAGCGTTCCGGGCCGGGTCAGGACCGGATGAGGGCCAGGATCTCGTCGCGCAGCTGCGCCATCTGCGCGGCGTCCGCGGCCTCGACGTTGAGCCGGAGCAGCGGCTCGGTGTTGCTGGCGCGGACGTTGAACCAGTTGCCGTCCGGCAGGCTCACCGTGACGCCGTCCATGTCGTCGACATCTGCGTCGTGCGCGGCAGCCCACTCCCGTACCGCGGCCACCCGGCCCGGCACGTCGGCCACCTCCGAGTTGATCTCGCCGGAGGCCGCGTACCGGGCGTACTCGGCCACCAGCCCGGACAGCGGACCCTGCTGGCCACCCAGCGCCGCCAGCACGTGCAGCGCGGCGAGCATGCCGGTGTCGGCGCGGAAGAAGTCCTCGAAGTAGTAGTGCGCGGAGTGCTCACCACCGAAAACCGCTCCGGTGCGGGCCATCTCGGCCTTGATGAAGGAGTGGCCGACACGGGTCCGGACCGGGTTGCCGCCGAGCGCGGTGACCAGCTCGGGGACCGCCCGGGACGTGATCAGGTTGTACAGGATGGTGGCGCCGGGGGCCTTCGCCAGCTCCCGGCTCGCCACCAGCGCGGTGATCGCACTCGGCGAGACCGCCTCACCGCGCTCGTCGATCACGAAGCAGCGGTCGGCGTCGCCGTCGAAGGCCAGGCCGATGTCGGCGCCGGTGCGGCGCACCTCGGCCTGCAGGTCGACCAGGTTGGCCGGCTCCAGCGGGTTCGCCTCGTGGTTGGGGAAGCTGCCGTCGAGCTCGAAGTACAGCTCGTCGACCTGCAGCGGCAGACCGTCGAAGACGGCCGGCACGGTGTACCCGGCCATCCCGTTGCCGGCATCGACGACCACGCGGAGCGGCCGGATCCCGGACAGATCGACGAGGGAGCGGAGATAGGCGGCGTAGTCGCCGAGCAGGTTGCGCTCGGACACGGTGCCGGGCACGTCCGCCTCGGGGGCCGGGGCCCCGTCGAGCACCGCCTGGGCGCCGTCGCGGATCTGCGCGAGCCCCGAGTCCAGGCTCAGCGGCACGGCTCCGGCCAGGCACATCTTGATCCCGTTGTAGCGGGCCGGGTTGTGCGAGGCGGTGAACATCGCACCGGGCAGCTCGAGCACGCCGGACGCGAAGTACAGCAGGTCGGTGGAACCGAGCCCGGCCATCACCACGTCGAGTCCGGCAGCGGTGGCACCGTCGGCGAACGCAGCCGAGAGCTCGGGCGAGGAGTCGCGCATGTCGTGCGCCACCACGACGACCTTCGCCTCGCCGGCGACCAACGTCGCGAATGCGCCGCCGAGGGCACGGGCGGCGTCGACGGTCAGCTGGCTGCCGACCAGACCGCGCACGTCGTAGGCCTTGACGATCTGCGACAGGTCGACCCTGCCCGGTGCGTCCAGCACGCCTCTGCTCCTTCTGTCCGGATCCCTTGTCGGGACGGCCTTCTCGCGGATCTTCCCGCCGTTGACTGTCGGTACTGCTTCTCGGTACTGCCGGCGATCGATGCCCCCGGTGATCCGGCACCGCGTCGGTGTCCCGTGGTGCTTCGGAACGTCAACGTCTTCGGATGCCGGAACGTCGCTGTGATGTTCGCGGTGGTGCGATGCCGTTGCGATCGACACCACTGCCGGGCCGCACCGCGGTTGACAGGTGCGGCTTCGCAATCGCACTGAGCCTATCGGGCGAACGCCGTCCGCAGCACAGTTCTCGCTCACACCCGGTCGGGTGAACCCTTTCGGGAACGGGCTCGCTCCGCGTCACCGGGACGCCCCGGAGCAGTCCGGGTGCGTCGCGCCCCGGGTGTGCCGCGAACGGGTCGGCCCGGCGCCGGACGTCCGACTGGAGTTCAGTCGGAATTCGGCGGTAGGAAGAGCAGCGGCAAGAACAGAAGCAGCAAGAAGTGCGGAAGCAAGGAAGCCGGCAGCGAGGAGTGCAGCGGCGAGGTGCTCAGTCGCGGACGACGCGCAGGTGTCCGCGACGGCCGGTGACCTGGTGCTCGTTCTCCGCCGGGCGCTCGATGCGGCCGGCCTCGCGGACGGCGTTGGCCAGCGCCTCGAGATCGTCCGGGCCGGGGCCGACCGGGCCGAGCTCGGCGTCCGGACGCACGACCTCCCAGCCCTTGGGCGCGGTGAGCCGGAGCGCATGCCGCGAGCAGAGGTCGTAGGAGTGCGGTTCGGCCGCTGTCGCCAGCGGACCCACCACGGCGGTCGAGTCGGCGTAGGCGTAGGTCAGGGTCGCGACAGCGGGCTCCATGCACCCGGTCCTGGAACAACGTCGCGATCTCACCCGCCGCACGTTAGTGCACCTGTGTGCCGCGCCCGTTCGCGGCACGCCGGACTCGTACACTTCGCTCCCATGCCCCCGCCTGCCGCACCCGGACCCGACGCCACCGGGCCTGACGGGACCGGGCGCCCGAACGGTGGGGCCGACGGTCCCGAGGCCACAGCGGCCGGCGGTTCCGAATTGTCGGGTGCCCCCGCGGGACGTTCCGTCGGGCGGGCTGCCGGTGCCGATCGTTCCGTCGGGTCGGCAACCGGTGCCCTCGGACCCGGCGCGTCCGAGACCGGTGGTGCCGCACGTGATCGGGTGGTCGCGGCCCCGGCCGGTACCTCGGGAACCGAGGCGGCCGCAGCGGAGCGGGATCCCGAGCGGGCCCGCGAGCACGCCGCCGGCCGGCGGGCCCGGGTGCGACGGGACCGGCACGGCCGCGGGCTGCGCACTCCTTTGATGCGGGCGGACCTGCCCGGCGCCCGCACCCGGGCCGAGCAGTTCGACCAGGCCGTGCTCGATGCCGCCGCGGAGATGGAACTGCGCTGGCCCAAGGACATCGCATCGATCGACTTCGCCGTCGACGACGTGCCGCCGGTCCCGGCCGGGCCGATCGTGCCGCACCAGGACATCGTGCTCGACGGCGGCGTGCCGCTCACCCGGTTCACCCCGCCGGGCGTCGACTCCCGGGGACGTGCCACCCGGGCCCGGATCGTCGTCTACCGACGTCCGCTGGAACTGCGGGCCGGGGATTCCGGTGACCTGGCCGACCTGGTGGCCGAGGTGCTGGCCGAGCAGATCTCGGCAGTGCTCGGCGGCGGCGACGCGGGTTAGGGCTGCGGGAGTCCTGCAGATCCGTTGCCGTCAACCTCACGGGACGTGGCGCAGCGCACCGGATCAGGCAAGCCCCTCGGACCGATGGTGGGCCCCACCGGGGATGTCGGCAGATCTGTTGCTGTCAGCCACGCCGAACGTGGCGCAACGCAACGGATCAGGCAAGGCCCCCGGCAGACGTGGGCGCAGCCGCGGGCTTCCGGCAGACCTGTTGCTGTGGGCCCCGTGGGACGTGGCGCAATGCACCGGATCAGGCAAGCCCCTCGGACTGATGGTGGGCCCACCCGGTGATGTCGGCAGATCCGTTGCTGTCAGCCACGCGACACGTGGCGCAACGCACCGGATCGCTCGTGGTCGACAGGCCCGTCAGCACATCCCGGTCACTGGTGATCCGTCCGCCGGTCGCAACGCGGCGGTCTGAACCCGGCTCGGAAGGCTCGGTCCGGCCCCACCCGCCGCGCGGATCAGACGGCGCCGGATCAGACGGCGCGGCGCTTCAGCTTCCGACGCTCGCGCTCGGACATCCCGCCCCAGATGCCGAACCGCTCGTCGTTGGCCAGCGCATAGGACAGGCACTCGGCCCGGACCTCGCAGCCGGTGCAGATCTTCTTCGCCTCGCGGGTCGATCCGCCCTTCTCCGGGAAGAAGGCCTCGGGATCGGTCTGCGAGCACAGTGCCCGTTCGTGCCATTCGTTCTCGTCCGGTTCCTGGGCGTCGGGCAGGCCGAGGAAGTGGACCGTGGCATCCCCCAGGTTCGACACGCGTCGAGTCCTTTCGCCATGGTGGGCCGGTGGTCGTCCAGGAGCGTTCCCCACGCCGGTCCCTCGGGATCGGGCTCGGGACGCTCCTGTCGTGAAAGCCGCGGCCAGCTCGCGCCGGACACCCGTGAATCACATCGATGTGATTACACAGGTGTGTCCCGCAGCGAGTCAAGCCGGTCTCGTGCTATTTCCGGCTTTCCCCTGATCGTGCGGACAAGATGACCGCGAGCAATCGGGTGAACACGCTACGTGGATCGATGGCACGAAACCGGCGGCCGAACGCCGTACAGCGCAACCGGCGGCAGCCGAATCATCGGAACGCGATCCACCCGGCACACGACCGGCCCACCGCCGACCCACCGACGCCGCGCTGCGGATGCCTCGATCGGCGGTCGCGGTTCGTTCCGGGTCCTTCTGGCCACACGGGCCGTCGCTTTTTCGGCCCGGGAGCGGGCCAGCGGGCCGACGTGAACCCTTCGCAGGTCCGGATACGTTCGGGCAGGACTCTGCCGGCCGGCTCACTGCGCGGGCCGTCCTTCTCCGGGCGCATTGTGTCGACCGCTGCCCGGGCCGCGGCCCCGCCTGACGGCAGGGAGCCCACCGCACGGGACACTGGCCGGATGACCGGAGCTCTCCGCCGCCCCGCCGTGGGCGCCCTGATCTTCCCCGGCGTCCTGCTCGTGGGCATCGTCGCCGGCCTGTTGGCCGACGGCGGGAACACGCCGCTGGGGGTGTGGGTCTTCCTCACCGTCATCGCCGGCTGGGTGGTCAGCCTGTGCCTGCACGAGTTCGCACACTCGGTGGTCGCACTGGCCGGCGGGGACACCAGCGTCCGGGCCCGCGGCTACCTCACCCTCAACCCGCTGCGTTACACCGACCCGGTCTTCAGCCTGATCATCCCGCTGGTGCTGCTGGCCGTCGGCGGCATCCCGCTGCCCGGCGGCGCCGTGCTGATCGAGAGCCACCGGCTGCGGTCGCGGGCCTGGTCGTCGCTGGTGTCCGCGGCCGGACCGCTGACCAACTTCGTCCTCGGGGTGATCTGCACGCTGGCCGCCGGTTCCATGGTGGGCAGCAACTCCTTCACCGGGCTGGCCGCCGCGCTGTCCTTCCTCGCGGTGCTGCAGTTCGTCACGGCGATCCTGAACGTGCTGCCGATCCCCGGCTTCGACGGGTTCGGCATCCTCTCCCCCTACCTCTCGCCGCAGTTCAACCGGCGGATCGCACCGATCCGCCCGTGGGCACCGCTGATCCTCTTCGCGCTGATCTGGACGGTCCCGCAGATCAGTGCCGCACTGTTCAGCCCGGCCTTCGGGCTGTTCGAGCTCTTCGGCGGCGACGAGTACGCAGCGGCGGTCGGGCAGAGCCTGTTCCAGTTCTGGCGGTTCTGACACCGGAGGTTCTGAGCCCGCGGACGGGGCCGCCCGGTCGCCGCCGGGACCGGGCCGCATCCCGGGTCTGGCAGGATCGGACGCCGTGAACATCACCGTGCTGACCGGAGGGGTCGGCGGCGCCCGTTTCCTGCTGGGGGTCAAGGAGTTCGTCGGACTGCCCGCGTTCGGCGGCCCCGACTCGCCACCCGCGCCGGAGGGTTCCGGCACCGTCACCGCGGTGGTCAACACCGCCGACGACATCCGGCTGCACGGCCTGCAGGTCTGCACCGACCTCGACTCCTGCCTCTACACGCTGGCCGGCATCTCCGACCTGGAGCGCGGCTGGGGCCGCAAGGGCGAGACCTGGTCGGTGTCGGAGGAACTCGCCGGGTACGGCGCGGAAGCGCCCTGGTTCTCGCTGGGTGACCGGGACATCGCCACTCACCTGATCCGCACCCGGATGCTGGACGCCGGCTACCCGCTCGGCCAGGTCACGGCGGCCCTGGCCGCCCGCTGGCGACCGGGCGCGACCCTGCTGCCGATGACCGAGGACCGGGTCGAGACCCACGTGGTGGTCGACGATCCCGAGGCGCAGGACGGTTCGCTGGTGGCCCTGCACTTCCAGGAGTGGTGGATCCGGTACGGCGCCGCCCTGCCCGCGCACTCCATCACCCCGATCGGCGCGGAGGAGTCGCGCCCGGCACCCGGGGTGCTGGACGCCATCGCCGGGGCCGACCTGGTGCTCTTCGCCCCGTCCAACCCGGTGGTGTCGATCGGCACCGTGCTCGCCGTGCCCGGGATCGCCGACGCCGTGCGGGCGACATCCGCTCCGGTGGTGGGGGTCTCACCGTTGATCGGCGGGGCGCCGGTGCGTGGTCACGCAGATTCCTGCCTGGCCGCGATCAAGGTGGACAGCACCGCGGAGGCCGTCGGGCGGCACTACGGCGGGCGATCCGAGGGCGGCCTGCTCGACGGCTGGCTGATCGCCGAATCGGACTCCGCGACCATCCCCGGGGTGAAGGTCGGCCGCGCACCGCTGCTGATGACCGACCCGTCCGCGACCGCCGCCATGGTCGCCGCCTGCCTGGAGCTGACCCGATGACCGGACCCGGTCCCGCCCCCGCCGCCGACGGCCTGCAGGTGCTGCCCGTCCGCGGGCTGCCCGACTTCCGGCCGGGCGACGACCTCGCCGGAGCCCTGGCGGAGGCCGCACCGTGGCTTCAGGACGGCGACGTGCTGGTCGTCACCTCGAAGGTGCTGTCCAAGGTGGAGGGCCGGCTGGTCCCGGCCCCGTCCGACCCGGAGGCGCGGGATGCGTTCCGCCGGGAGCTGATCGACGAGCACACCGTGCGCCTGGTGGCGCAGATGGGCCGCACCAAGATCGTCGAGAACAGCCTCGGCATCGTCGCCGCCGCGGCCGGCATCGACGCGAGCAACGTCCGGACGGACGAGATCGCCCTGCTGCCGGTGGATCCCGACGCCTCGGCCGCCGCGCTGGTCGCCGCGTTCGCCGACCGCGGCCTGCGGGTGGGCGTGGTCGTCACCGACACCCAGGGTCGGGCGTGGCGCAACGGCGTGACCGATGTCGCCATCGGCGCCGCCGGACTGCCGATCCTGGACGACCACCGGGGTGGGGTGGACGAGTTCGGCAACGAGCTGGTGGTGACCCAGGTCGCGATCGGCGACGAGCTCGCCGCCGCCGGAGACCTGGTCAAGGGCAAGCTGTCCGGGGTGCCGGTGGCCGTGCTGCGGGGGCTGGACGCGCCGGGCGGCGTGTTCGACGGTGCCCGCAGCCTGATCCGCGGGCCGGAGGAGGACCTGTTCCGGCTGGGCACGGACCTGGCGATCGAGCGCGGCCGCCGGGAGGCGGTGCTGCTGCGCCGGACCGTCCGGTTCTTCACCGGGGAGCCGGTCGACGACGAGGTGCTGGCCCGGTGTGTCGGGATCGCGCTGACGGCGCCGGCGCCGCACCACACCCGGCCCGTCCGGTTCGTGCACGTGCGGGAGAAGCGGCAGGAGCTGCTCGACGCGATGGCGCAGCAGTGGCGCACCGATCTGGCGGCGGACGGCTGGGATCACGAGCGCATCGAGCGGCGGACCGCGCGCGGCCGGGTGCTGGCCGATGCGACCGAGATCGTGGTCCCGTTCGTCACCGGCGACGGCCGGCACGACTACCCGGACGACCGCCGCCGGTCCGCGGAACGCACCATGTTCACCGTCGCCGGCGGTGCCGCGGTGCAGGCGTTGCTGATCGCGCTGGCCGCGGAAGGCCTTGGCTCTGCCTGGATCTCGTCGACCATCTTCGTCCCGGACGTGGTCCGGCGGGTACTCGACCTGCCGGACGACTGGGAACCGTTGGGCGGCATCGGGATCGGGCAACCGGAGGACGGCTTCGCACCGCGTCCGCCGGTGGTGCCGGGCGATGCCTGGGTGCAGCGATGACCCACGCCGAGCTGCACGCCGACGCCTTCGCGACGCTGTCCGCCTGGACACCGCCGTCGCACGGCCAGTTCTCGCTGCGGGAGGCCTATCTCGGGTTCCTCGCCGCCCGGCCGGACGCCACCGCGCGATCCTGCGCGCCGGGGCACCTGACCGCCAGCGCGGTGGTGATGTCGGCCGACCGCCGCTCGGTGCTGCTGACCCTGCACCCGCGGGTCGGCCGCTGGCTGCAGCTGGGCGGGCACTGCGAGGACGGCGACTCCTCGCTGGCCGCCGCAGCCTTCCGGGAGGCCACCGAGGAATCCGGGATCGACGGCCTGGTCATGGATCCCGCGCCGCTCGACCTGGACGTGCACCCGATCACCTGCTCGCTGGGCATCCCCACCCGGCACTTCGACGTCCGGTTCCTGGTCACCGCACCGCCCGGCGCGGTCGCGGTGATCAGCGACGAGTCCGACGACCTCCGCTTCTGGCCGGTCGACGCCCTCCCGCCGGGAACCGACGCCTCCGTCACCACCCTGGTCGCCGCCGCCGTCGCCCGCGGCTGAGGCACCTTCGGGCACCGGATCCGGGACCTTTCCCGTCGCCCACCGATGCCTTCGGTCCCGGATCCGCACCGGGATCCGGGCACCGTACCGGGTCACCGGTCCGGTGCCCGGTCGTGGATCAGTGATCGCCCTCCAGCAGGCCGGCGGCCTTGAGGCCGCGGTGACGGGCCGCCTCGAAGTCGTACTTCCCCCGGGCCACGATCCGCTGCGCGAACAGCCCGCCGCCGCTCTGCAGCATCGCCACCAGGCGCCAGCCGCCGAAGTCGTCGGAGGTCAGGTTGCGGATGGTGGCGAACAACCGCGCACGGTAGAGGCCGTCCGGCGATGCGTTGCCGGTGGCCATGTACTTGCGGAGGTTGTCGCCGACGTCCGGGTTGTCGAAGTCGGCCATGGCCGGGACGGTGAACACGCTGCCACCGGCGATGTCGAGCAGGTGGCGGATCATGGTGCCGTACATCGTCGCGCCCTGGTACTTCGCGGCGTTGGTGTACAGCTCGTCCGGATAGAAGTAGCCCTCCGGCGTGGAGTGCGCATTGGTCACCGCCGCTTCCAGCCCGGCCCGCAGCATCGTCGCGTGGATCGCCAGCTCGTCGATCTTCTCCCGCACGTGCGAGATCTTCGCCAGACCGTTCGCCTCGGCGATCAGCAGTGCCAGACCGACGACCTCGTCGGCCTGGTCGGCCATGTAGGTGACGCCACCGAGTCGCTCCCAGAGCCCCAGCGAGTGGGCGAAGATCGCCGCCAGTTCGGGTTTTCCGTCCAGCAGGATCCGCTCGTTGGGCACGAAGACGTCGTCGAAGATCACGAACCCGTCGAACATGTTGTGCGCCCAGGTCGCCGGCTGGTCGCGCGGGTCGTCGGTCTTCGGCGGGAAGCCGACATTGACGATCTTCACCCCGGGCGAGTTCACCGGCACCATGCAGGCGATCGAGTACTCGTCCTCACCGGGACGCATGCGCTTTGTGGGAATCGCCATCAGGTCGTGCCCGAACGAGGCCCCGGTGATGTGCAGCTTGGCCCCGCGGACCACCACCCCGTCGGCCTGCCGGTCGACCACGTGCAGGTACTGGTCGGGATCCACCTGCGCCGAGGGCTTCAGACTGCGATCACCCTTGGAATCGGTGATGCACTCGGTGATGCGGATGTCCTTCGCCTGCGCCGAGTCGACGTAGGCCAGGATCCGGTCGGCGATGTCCGGGTTGTCCGCCCGCAGCCGCCCGGCGGCCGTGACCAGCGTGGAGAAGCTCTGGTAGCTGGCGTCCGTCATGACGTCCAGGGTCTCGAAGACGGGGATGCGCTCGCGCATCTCCTCGACCGAGCGCGGCGGGCTCATCAGCGGGTGCCGGGCAGCATCCGGGTCGTACCAGCGGTCGTAGCCGGCCGCGACGAGGTCCACCACCGAGCTCATCTCGGGCTCGAGGGTGATGTCGTCGATCCGCTTGCCCTTGTAGTAGGTCGCACGGCCGTCGCGGATCGACTGCCGGTACTCCTCGCCGGTCATCATGATGGGTTGCCTCGCTTCGGGAGTGGATCGTCGCTGATCGGTGTCCGGGCGGCGGTGCAGGGCGGCCGACTCCCAGGGCACATCGCAGTGCCGATCCGACTACAGCAGAACGATCGCGAACGCAGGAGGCCCGGTTCCGGGGCGTTTGTGGGAATGCCACATCGCCGCATGCCTGGTGTTCCACCGCGACTGGCGGAATCCGCAGGAGACGGCTCCCGCACCGCGGTCGCACTTCACCTCCGCGCCTGCTCGGCGACGTGATTCAACTCCGTGAGAGTCGCAGGCCGGCAGTCCCGACCGCTGAGTCCGATCGGACTCGACTTCCCGGTCCTTTCAACCACATTCGCTGTCGCTGAAGGGACCGCGAAGGCAGTGAGGTGCGGGTGGCAACGGGCGGCCACCGGTTCTCGCTACCGCTCAGCCTCTCGGCTGCTCGGCGACGTGGTTGAACTCGGATCCACGTCGACGGGCAGCCACCGGGTTGTCGCCTGCCGCTCAGACCCGCGGCTGCTCGGCGACGTGGTTGAACTCGTTGTAGATGAAGGCCTTGCCCAGGCGGCGGGGGAAGGGGAAGGAGTACTGCTTGACGGTGCGCAGGCCCAGGTCGTCGGAGATCGCGGCGAGGGCGGTGAAGTCGGTGAAGACCAGGTGCGTCGGGTCGGAGGCGTAGCCACGCTCCTGCGGGGTGACGAACAGGATGCGCCCGCCCGGCCGGACCAGCGGGAGGTAGGAGCCGAGGACCTCGCGAGCCTGCTCGACCTCGAGATGCTCGATCAGGTGCGCGGCCAGCAGCGAGTCGTAGTTGCGGGGCGCCGACAGCACCGGATCGGCGAAGAACTCCTCGGTGGTGTACGCCCGCAGCCCCAGTGCCCGGCAGTCCTGCACCAGGTGCGGGTTGTGGTCCACCCCGACCGACCCGGGCCCGAGGGCGGCCAGGTTCCGGCCGTTCCCGCAGCCGACGTCGAGGGTGCGGCCGCCGAGCCGGCGGCGCATGTTCCAGTGGTACGGCGCCTGGACCGGCAGCAGCTTCTTCCACCACTTGCCCTGCAGCTTGTTGAGCCGCTCGGCGTAGTCCTCGCCGGCGGTGCCCGGTCCCCGTTCGCTGGCGTCCATGCCCGGCATCCTCCCAGAACCACGGAACCTCCCCGACCGGAAGCGCGGGAGCAGGCCCGACCTGCCGGTTACACTTCGCCCATGCCGGAGGAGAACGCGGCACCGGCGCAAGGGGTGCACACGCTCTCCGTGGTCGTCCCGGTGTACCAGGGTGAGAAGACCCTCGCCGCGCTGGTCGACGAGCTGCTGCCGTGGACCACCGAGTTCACCACCCCCGACGGGCACCGCGCCGTGGTCGAGGAGATCCTGCTGGTCGACGACAACGGGCCGGACCGGTCCGGGTCGGTCATCCGCACCCTGTCCGACCGGCACGAGGTGGTCCGCCCGGTCTGGCTGAGCCGGAACTACGGCCAGCACCCAGCCACCCTGGCCGGCATGGCCTCCTCCGGCGGCGACTGGATCATCACCATGGACGAGGACGGTCAGCACGATCCGTCCGCCGTCCCCGGGATGCTCGACGTCGCGATGCGGGAGCGGGCCGACGTGGTCTACGGCCGCCCGGTGAACGCTCCCCCGCACGGCCTGGTCCGGAACGTGCAGAGCCGGGCCGCCAAGCGGCTGGTCCACCTGAGTTCCGGCAGCACCCACGCCGGGGACTACCAGTCGTTCCGGTTGGTGCTCGGCGGGATCGGCCGCAGTGTGGCCGCCTACGCCGGCGCCGGCGTCTACCTGGACGTGGCGCTGGGCTGGGTGGCGCGCCGGGTGGTCACCGCTCCGGTGACGTTGCGCGCCGAGGGCGACCGGCCGTCCGGCTACCGCTTCCGCACCCTGATGTCGCACTTCTGGCGCATGGTGATCACCAGCGGCACCGGCGCCCTCCGGCTGGTCAGCATCCTGGGCGGCGTGTTCGCCGTCGGCGGCGGCCTGCTGGCGATCTACCTGCTGGCCGCGCGGCTGTTCTGGGACAGCACCACCCCGGCCGGCTGGCCGTCGCTGATGGTGGTGCTGCTGGTCTGCAGCGGCGCGATCCTGTTCTCCCTCGGGGTGATCGCCGAGTACATCGGCACCTCGGTCAACATGGCGATGGGCAAACCGCTGTACCTGATCGTCACCGACCCGGACGACGGACCGCTCGGCCGGACCCTGCCGCCCGTCCCGCCGGCGGCCCCGGCGCCGCCCACCGCGGACCGCACCGGGGCCCGGACGACGAGCGGCTCGGGACGCCCGTGACCACCCGGCCGACCTGGATCCTCGGTGCCGGCGGACTTCTCGGCGGCGCGGTGCGCCGTGCCGCGCTCGCGCGCCGGCTGCCGGTGCTCACCTCCGAGGTGCCGTGGACCGAGGCCGACCCGACCCGCCGGGTGCTGACCGGCGACATCGACCGGATGCTGGACGCCGGTGACGGCGGTTGGCGGATCGCCTGGTGCGCCGGCGGCGGGGTCACCGGTAGCACCGCGGAAGCGCTGCGACAGGAGGTGCGGGTCTTCCGGACCTTCCTGGACGACCTGGCCGCCCGCTCCGTCGGCACCCGGGGCAGCGTCTTCGTGGCCTCCTCCGCCGGAGCGCTCTACGCCGGCGCCGCCGGCGCGCCGTTCACCGAGCGGTCCGCGGTCGCCCCGCTGGCCCCCTACGGCCGGGCGAAGGTGGAGATGGAGCAGGCGGCCGACGACTTCGCCCGGCGCACCGGTCACCGGGTGGTGCTGGGCCGGATCGCGAACCTCTACGGGCCGGGCCAGGACATGAACAAGGGCCAGGGCCTGGTGTCCCACCTGTGCCGGGCGCACCTGGAGCGCCGCCCGCTGTCGGTGTTCGTCCCGCTGGACACCGTGCGCGACTACCTCTTCGTCGACGACTGCGCCCGGATGGTGCTCGACCTGCTCGACCGGTGCGACACCGTCGCCGACAGCACCGTCACGAGCACAGTCGGCACCGACACCGGGAACCCTGGCGCCGTGGTGAAGATCCTCGCGTCCGGCCAGGGCACGACCATCGGCGCGCTGCTCGGGGAGTGCCGGCGGCTGTTCAAGCGCACCCCCAAGGTCGTTCTCGGGTCCTCGGACACCGCGCGGTTCCAGGCCCGCGACCTGCGTCTGCGGTCGGTGGTGTGGCCGGAGATCGACCGGCGGCCGCTCACCACGCTGCCCGCCGGGATCGACGCGACCATCCGTGGCCTGCACCTGGCGACCTTCGCCGGCAGATGCTGACCCCCGACACCGAGCTCCGGCAGCCCACCGCCGGAGCCGATCCCTGGCGCGCGCGGTGGGCACGCTCCGACCTCCGCCACTACCTCGCCGCCGGCGCGATCGCCACCGCGGTGGCGATCGTCTACCTGCGCCTGTGGGAGGCGCGCTGGTCGGTGCCGTTCTACTACTCCGGCGACGCGGTGGCCTCGCTCGCCCACGTGAAGACCACCCTGCAGACCGGGTGGTACGAGTACCAGCCGGATCTCGGCGCCCCCTACGGCCAGCACTACTCCGACTACCCGCTCTCCGACGACCTGCACCCGGCGCTGTTCAAGGTGTTCGGGCTGTTCACCGGCAACGCCCCGGTGGTCTTCAACCTGTACTACGTCATCGGTTTCCCGCTGGCGGCGCTGACCGCCCTGTGGTTCCTGCGCCGGTGCGGGCTGCGCGGGTTCACCGCCGTCGCGCTGGCCACCCTGTTCGCGGTGGCGCCGTACCACTTCGTCCGCAACGAGAACCACCTGTACCTGGCGTCATACTGGGCGGTCCCGCTCGGCCTCGGCGTGGTGCTGGACGCGCTGCGCGGGCGGCCGCTGTGGGGCCGGCGGGCCGGGGCACCCCGGGTGCTCGACGTGCTGACCGGCCGCGGTGCCGGCACGGTCCTGATGCTCGTCCTGGTCACCCTGTCGTCGGCCTACTACGGGCTGTTCACCGTGGTGCTGCTGATCCCCGCGGTGATCGCCGGTGCCATCCGCACCCGGGACCTGCGGCGCACCCTCGGCGGGGTGGCGGCCGTGGTGCTGATCGGCGTGGTCGAGTTCCTGGCGATGCTGCCGGACCGGATCTACGCCGCGGCCAACGGTGCCGACACCGGGGCCCTCACCCGGCAGCCGTCCGAGGCGATGACGCTGGCGTTCAAGATCATCGCGCTGGTGCTGCCCGCGCCCGGCCACCCGGTCGACTCGCTCGCGGCACTGCGCGAGAAGTACATCACCAACTTCCCGTACAGCTCCGAGCTGCCGGCGCTGGGCACCATCGCCTCCGTCGGGTTCGTCGCACTGCTGCTGCTGCCGCTGGTCCGGGCCGCCGGGCCGCGGCCGGCGGGCGAACGCCGGACGTCCCCGCGCCGCCGCACCCTCACCGACCTGGCGCTGCTCACCTGGGTCGGGGTGCTGGCCGGCACCTTCGGCGGGCTGGGCACGCTGATCGCCGTCTTCGTCACCGACAACATCCGCGGCTGGAACCGGCTGTCCATCTTCCTGATGCTGCTCGGGCTGGCCGCGGCCGGCCTGGCGTCGGACGCGGTGGCCGACCGGTGGGCACGCCGCGTCCGGGCCGACGATCCCGGTCCCGGCCGTCAGGCCACCCGGCGGATCACCGCCGCCGGCCTGGCCGCTGCCCTGCTCATCGTTGGCGTCGGCGACCAGGACCTCACGATCACCGTGCCGCCGTACGCGCAGGCACAGACCGCCTGGGACAACGATGCGCAGTTCGTCGCCGCCCTGGAACAGCGGCTGCCCGAGGGGGCGATGATCTTCCAGCTGCCGTACCGGGCCTTCCCGGAATCGGAGCCGCTGAACGGGATCCCGGAGGCCGACCAGCTCCGGCTGTGGCTGCACTCGGACACGCTGCGCTGGTCGGCGGGCGGCATCAAGGGCCGGCCGCAGACCGACTGGCCGTCGATGGTCGTGTCCGAGGGCACCTCGACGATGACGACGGACCTGGTGTCCCTCGGCTTCGCCGGGATCGTGGTGGACCGCTTCTCCTACCAGGACGGCGCCGCCGCGCTGGAACGCGGGCTGCAGCAGGTGCTCGGCGATCCGGTCCTGAACAGCCCGGACAACCGGTACGCCTTCTACGATCTCGCTCCCGTCGCGGGACCGGGCGGACCGGCCGGCGATGCCGCGCAGCGGGCCGCCCGCGCCGCCGAGATCCTGGGCAGCGGCCGATGAGCGCGACCGCGATCCCGGAGCGGGTGGACCTGCCGGCGGAGAACCGCTGGGTGCGGCTGCTCCGCCGGGCGATGCCCTACCTGACCTCGGCGGTGCTGAGCACGGCCGCCTTCGCGATCATCACCCGCTGGTGGCGGGGCGACTGGTCGATCCCCTACTACTACGGGCTCGACTCGGTCAGCAGCGCCGGCCACTTCCGCACGGTGCTGGAGACCGGCTGGTACGAGTTCCAGCCCCGGCTGGGCTGGCCGTACGGCCAGCGGTACCACGACTACCCGTTCTCCGACGACCTGCAGCCGTTCATCATCAAGATGTTCGGCTGGATCGGGTTCTCCGCCGACTCCTGGCCGCTGGTCTTCAACATCTACTACGTGCTCGGCTACCCGCTGGCCGGCATGGCCGCGGTGTTCTTCTTCCGCCGCTGCGGGATGGCCGTGCCGCTCGCCGTGGCGCTGTCGGTGCTGTTCTCCGTCTCGCCGTACCACTTCTACCGCAACGAGACCCACTTCTTCCTCGGCGAGTACTGGCTGCTGCCACCGGCGATGTGGATCGTGCTGAGAGTGCTGCAGGGCCGGCCGATCTGGGGCCTGCGCCGCTTCCGCACCCCGCCCCGCTGGGACGGCCGGGCACCCTGGCTGACCCCGGTGGCCGGGGCGGTCACCGGCCGGGGCGCGGTCACCACGGCCATCCTGGTGCTGGTGGTGCTGTCCGGCGCCTACTACGCGGTGTTCACCGGTTTCCTGCTCGGCGCGGCCACCGTGTTCGCCCTGCTGCGGCGACGGGACATGCGCCGGTTCGGCGGCGCGGTGGTGGCCGGGGTGCTGGTGGTCATCACCACCGCGGCGCCGATGGTGCCGGACTTCCTGCACCTGGCCGCCTTCGGCAACAACCCGGGCGCGCTGGGCCGCGACCCCTACGGCGCCGAGCTGTACGCGCTGACGCTGTCCGAGCTGCTGCTGCCGGCGACCGGCCACCCGATCAGCTCCTGGGCCGAGCTGCGGGACAACTTCAACACCGACTTCCCGTACGGCGACGAGGCCCCCGCCCTCGGCACGGTGGCCGCGATCGGTTTCCTGCTGCTGCTCGGAGTGCTGGCGCTGATCCTGATCGGCCGCTGGAACCGGGCGCCGAAGGACTCCGCCCAGCGCCGCCGTGGGGTGGTGCTCGGCCAGCTCGCCGTGCTCGCCTGGTCCGGCTTCCTGATGGCCACCACCGGCGGCCTCGGGTCCTTCATCGAGCTGGCCGGCACCGACAGCATCCGCGGCTGGAACCGGATGTCGATCTTCATCATGCTGTTCTCGCTGGCCGCGGTCGGGCTGCTGCTGCAGGGTCTGGCCACCCGGGTCCGCCGGCGCACCGGTCGGGCGCTGGTGCCGCTGCTGGCCACCGTGGTGCTGGTGGCCGGCACCGCCGACCAGTCGCTGGACTCGGCGATCCCGCAGTACGAGGCGGCGCAGAGCAACTGGCTTGCCGAGCAGTCCTTCGTCGACGCGATCGAGGCGCTGCAGCCCGGCGGCGCGATCTTCCAGGTGCCGTACATGGCCTGGCCGGAGTCCAACGCCCTGCACTGGGCGACCACCAACGACGTGCTGCGGCTGTACCTGCACAGCTCGACGCTGCGCTGGTCCGAGGGCGGCATCAAGGGCCGGCCGGAGACGGAGTGGTCCTGGTTCGTCAGCCAGGAGCAGCCCGAGGACATGGTCCGGGACATCGCGATCGTCGGGTTCACCGGCATCGTCGTCGACCGGTACGCCACCCCGGACAACGGGGCGGAGATCGAGAACGGGCTCGAGCCGCTGCTCGGCGCGCCGACCCTGGTCTCGTCCAACGGCCGGTACTCGTTCATCCCGCTGGGCACCGCCGGGCAGCAGGTGCTGCTGTCGATGACCGAGCAGGAGCGGGCGGCCGAGGCCGACCGCATCACCCGCGGCGCGAGCACCGCTCCCCCGGGCTGAGTGCGGCCGGGCTGAGCGCGGCCGGGCTGAGCGGGACGAGAACTGCTGGACGAGGAACGGAGTGTGCATGGCGGAGCCGGAGCGCGGGCCGCTGCTGCTGCTGCTCGACCAGCGGGTGGCGTTCGTCCTCGTCGGGGCCTTCAACACGGCGTTCAGCTTCGCCGTCTTCACCGCGCTGGATCTCTGGTGGCACACCTGGGTGCAGCTGGAACTGCTGATCGCGCAACAGTCCTCGCTGGTGACGGCGTTCGTGCTGCACCGCCGCTTCGTGTTCCGGGTGCGCGGTCACGTGGCGCGGGACTTCCTGCGGTTCGAACTGGTGCAGATCACCTCGCTGCTGCTGAACCTGGCACTGATCACCGTGCTGGTCGACCTCGCCGGGCTGCCCGCGCTGCCGTCGCAGGCCGGGGTGACCGTGCTGCTGGTGCTGCTCAGCTTCTTCGGCCACCGGGACTTCTCCTTCCGCCGGACCGACCAGGAGAAGGCCGCCCAGCACAACGCGGCTCAGCCGGAGGGCGCGGAGGACACGCACCGGGCGGCGGTGCCCGGTGCGCAGCACCACGAGGACTCCCCCTCGCTCCCGACCACCGCCGAGATGCCCACCACGCTCGGCGATCCGCAGCGCCTGCCGGGTGAGCGGCCATGAGCCCGCCGATCCCGGAGGAGCCCACAGTGCCGGAGGATCCCGCAGTGCCGGAGGAGCCCGCAGTGCCGGAGGTGCACAACGGACCGGACGTGCCGCAGGTGACCGGCACGGGGCAGGGGCCGGACGAGCGTCGGGACGCAGCACCGGACACGGCGGGGTCGGCCGCGGCGCCCGTCACGGTGTCCGTGGTGGTGCCGACGTACAACAACGCCGCGCACGTGCAGGCGGCGATCGACTCGATCCTGGCGCAGACCTTCACCGACTTCGAGCTGATCATCTCCGACCACAGCTCCACCGACGGCACCTGGGACCTGCTGCAGGACTACACCGCCGACGCCCGGGTCCGGCTGCAGCAGGTGCCGCAGGGCGGCGGCGCCCCGGCGAACTGGAAGGCCGTGACGGAGCCGGCCACCGGGGAGTACCTGAAGCTGGTCTGCGGCGACGACCTGATCCATCCGGACGCGCTGCAGGAACAGGTGGCCGCGCTGGCCGCGCACCCGTCCGCGGTGCTGTCCGCGTCGCTGCGCGACATCGTCGACGAGGCCGGCCGCCCGGTGGTCCGCGCCCGCGGCCTCCAGGGGCTGGACGGGCTGGTCGACGGCCGGGAGGCGGTGCGGCGCACGGTACGGGCCGGCACCAACGTGTTCGGCGAGCCCGGCTGCGTGCTGTTCCGCCGGTCGGTGCTGATGGAGTCCGGCGGCTGGGACGACCGCTCCCCCTACCTGATCGACCAGGCCACCTGCGCCCGGGTGGCGCTGCGCGGGTCGATGGTCGCGGTGCGGCGGTCGCTCGCCGGGTTCCGGATCAGCGCCCAGCAGTGGAGTGTCGCGCTGGCCGCCACCCAGGCCGAGCACGCGGCCGCCTTCCACCACCGGATCGCGGCGGAGAACCCGGGCCTGCTGACCCGCGGGGACGTGCTGCTCGGCGATGCCCGGGCCTGGTTGATGGCCGTGAAGCGCCGTGCCGCCTACCTCTGGCTGCGCCGCCGGATGGGCTGACGGCGGCCGCGAACGAGCCGGGAACGGGACATCGGCAGCGAACCGGACTTCCGTCCCACCGGTCCCACGCGACACACCGGTCACGTCCGACCTGCCCTGTCACCACCGGGTTACGGTCGGGCACCGGCGGCGCACCGGACACGTCGCCTTCGCCAGGACGGACTTTCCCGATGGGTCGCATCGACGTCGCCAAGATCCTCGACCGGGCGTTGTCCCGGAACCCCGCCTGCCACGTCCCGGGGGCGGTGCGCTCGCCGATGGACGACCTGGGCACCCAGGTGATCCCCCGCCGGGTCATCGACCAGTGCGAGAAGTCGGCGGCCCGGCTCGTCGGCCACCCGTGCCGGAGCGTCGCCCCGCATCGCACTCCCGCCTGAGAGAGCGCGACGGACCGCCCGATCGGACCGCCCGGACTCAGGTCGCGGCCGGTTCCGGCGCGGCCTCCCGCGGCCGCCGGATCCACCGGCGCGGCCGGTCGATGATCAGCGCCAGCACCAGCAACGCGGCGTGGAACACCTGCGACGCATACGATGTCACGTTCGCCAGCGACATCCCGTTGTCGACGATCGAGATCGTCAGCAGCGCCAGCATGGTGCCGGGCACCGAGGCCCAGCCACCCGACATCCGGGCTCCGCCGAGCAGCACCGCGGTGACCACGGTCAGCTCGATACCCAGGGCCGCGGTCGGCAGACCGGTCCCGAGCTGCGAGGTGCGGATCAACCCGACCAGCGCCGCGGCCAGACCGGACACCACGAACAGCCCGATCACCCAGCGCCGCTCGGGCCAACGGTCCAGCCGCCCGACCGCCGGCATCATCCCGATCCGGCGGCTGCGCCGGCCGACCGCGGACCTGGCCAGCAGCAGCCCGGCCACCAGCACCACCACGAAGATCAGCGTGGGCAGCCCGATGCCGAGGAACGGCCGGGTGTTGCCCAGGGCCCGGAACCCCGGCAGCGAGATGGCCAGCCCGCTCGGGATCAGGTAGGCGAGCCCACGCAACAGGGACATCGCGGCGAAGGTCATCGCAATGCTGTTCACCTCGGCGACCGTCACCAGCAGGCCGTTGATCAACCCGATGAGCAGGCCGGTGAGCACGGCCAGCAGCACCGCGACCACCATCCCGGATCCCGGCGCGGTGCCGGCCAGCACGATCCCGGTGAACGCGGCGGCGGCCCCGACCGACAGGTCGACGTGCCCGCTCATCATCAGGAAGGTGGCCGGCACGGCCAGCAGCCCGGCCAGCGCGACGTCCTCCATCAGGTTGACCAGGTTGTCGCCCGACAGGAAGTACGGGCTGGAGAACGAGAAGGCGACGGCGGCGAGCACGGCGCTGGCGGCGAGCAGCATCGTGGTCAGCGAGCGGCGCCGGCGGCGCACCCGACCGGCCGCGGAGGTCACCGCGGCACCGGCACCCGGTGTGCCGACGGTCGTGCCGGCTGCGTCGGACTCCGCGGTGGGCAGGGTGGGAACGGCGGTGCGGTCGGTCATGGTCCGGCACACTCCTGCACGTCGTAGACCTTCCGGAGGGAACCCGCCGACAGCAGTGCGGTGTCGACGAGGATCCGTTCCGGCACCGACTCCCCGTGCAGCAGGTCGAGCACGGTCGGCACCACCACCTCGCCGTAGCGCTCCGGGAAGAGCGCGGCGTCGCCGATCCAGTCCGGGTCGGTGGTGATGGCGCACCAGGCGCGCTGGTCGGCGCCGATCGCCCCGATCACCACGTGGTCGTCGCCACCCTCCGGGATCGCGGCGACCGCGCCCAGGGCGGCACCGTCGTTGACCGCCGCCACGATCACGTCGGCGTCGGCCGGCACCCCGGTGAGCACGGTGGCGAAGGCCTCGTAGGCGACGTCCTGGGTGCCGGCGTCCAGCACGGTCGGGGTGATCCCCACCCCCGGGCACTGGGCCTGCCAGCCGTCCAGCACCCCGGCGATCCGGGCCGCGGTGGAACCGGGGGACGCCGGGTCGGCGAGCAGCACCCAGGCCGCCGGCCGGCAGCCGGCGGCCACCCGCGCGCGGAGCCCGAGGGCCACCCCGAGCAGCCGGCCGGCCCGCACGTCGTCGGCGCCCACCGCGGTGCTCTGGCAGGGCAACGGGTCGGACCCGATGACCACCAGCGGGACCTCCTGGGGACCCGCGTCGCACAGCACGTCGCGGAGGTCGCCCGGCGGCCGCAGCACGATCCACCCGTCCACCTGCTGGGTGGCGAGCCGGCGGGCGCAGTCCAGCACCAGGCCCGGGTCGGCGCCGGCGTCGCAGACCGTCAGTTCCGCGCCGGCCAGGTCCGCCTGCTCGATCACCGAGTCGGTGACCGCCCGGTCGAAGGCGTCGGAGCCGGCCGACGAGATCAGCCCCAGCCGGACACCGGTGGCCGAGTCCGGGTCCGGGGTGCGGAACGGCACCGTGCTGCCCGGTGCCGACCACCAGGTGGTCGGCGTCGGCGTCGTCGTCCCGGTGGTCTCTCCCGTGGTCGCAGTGGGTCCTGCGGTGCCGTCCGTTCCGTCCGTGGCGGTGGTGGATGTGGTCCCCGTGCTGCCCGGGCCGGTCGACGGATCGGCACCGGTGCCCGTGGTGCACGCGGCCGACAGCATGGCGACGACCACCGCGCAGCCGATCAGCCGGGTGCGACGGCGCTCACCGCGGCGGTAGGCCGGGCGGCCGATCGGGAACACTGGGATCACCTCCGTGTGCGGTGCGGTCCAGTCTTCCGTACCCGACGGGGCCGCCGCTGCACCCCCGAGAGACCAGCACGACACCTGCCCGAGAGACCTGACAACACCTGCGAGAGCCGCCGGAGGATCGAGATCACGTGCGTCACCGCCGCCTGAGCCGCACCGTCGCCGCGGTGACCGCCGGGCTGCTCGCACTGACCGGGTGCGGCGGCCAGGCGCCCTCCGACGTGCCCGCGGTCGACGCCCTGGTCGGCTTCTACGACCAGGGCAGCGGGCTGTGGCCGACGACCGGCTGGTGGAACAGCGCGAACGCGCTCACCGCGCTGATCGACTACATGATCGCGACCGGGGACCGCCGCTATGCGTGGGTGGTCGAGAACACCTACGAGCAGAAGCGGAACGCCGCCCGCGGCAACTTCGTCAACGACCTGATCGACGACACCGGCTGGTGGGCACTGGCCTGGATCCGCGCCTACGACCTCACCGGCGAGCAGCGCTACCTGTCCACCGCGCGCACCGCGATCGACTTCATGGGCGGTTTCGAGGACGACCACTGCGGCGGCGGCATCTGGTGGACGGTGGCCAGGACCTACAAGAACGCCATCGCCAGCGAGCTGTACATCAAGGCAGCGGCCGAGCTGGACGTCCGGCTCGGCGGCGGCACGCCGTACCGGGACAGCGCGGTGCGGGTGTGGGACTGGTTCGAAGCCTCCGGGATGATCAACGAGGACCTGCTGGTCAACGACGGCCTGAACAACGGCACCTGCGAGAACAACGGGCAGACCACCTGGACCTACAACCAGGGCGTGGTGCTCGGCGCGCTGGTCGCGCTGCACGAGAGCACCGGCGACACGGCCTATCTCGAGCGCGCGGAGGAACTGGCGGACGCCTCCACCGACTCCGACGCGATCAACGTGGACGGCATCCTCACCGAACCGTGCGAGCAGACCGGTTGCGGCGTGGACGGTCCCAGCTTCAAGGGCATCTACGTGCGCAATCTCGGCGAGCTCGACCGGGCACTGGAGGACCGCCCGTACCACGACTACCTGGTGGACCAGGCGACCTCGGCCTACGAGAACAACCGCACCGAGGACAGCCAGTACGGCGTGCACTGGGCCGGTCCGATCGCCGGGATCACCGGCGCCACCCAGCAGAGCGCGGTGGATGCGCTGGTGGCGGCGCTGGTCCCGCCGGGCGAGGAGGAGACGGACACCGACGCCACCACCGACGGATCCACCGGGGCCCCGGCACCGGCGTCGACCGGCTGAGATCCCAGCGGCTGTCAGCGGGTGGCGGCGGCTCGGCGGTAGGCCTGCTCGTGCTTCTCGGCGCAGGCGTCCCAGGTGAACCCGGCGGCCCGCTCGACGGCCAGGTCCGCCAGCTCGGTGCGCCGCGCCGGGTAGTCCAGCAGACCGGCCAGTGCGTCGCCGATGTCGCCGGCCCCGGTCCCGGTGTAGGCGACCGCGTCGCCGCCCACCTCCGGCAGCGAGAGCCGGCGCGTGGTCAGCACTGTCGCGCGGCAGGCCATCGCCTCCAGCACCGGCAGCCCGAACCCCTCGCCCAGGCTCGGATAGGCCACCACGGTCGCGCCACCCAGGAGGGCCGGCAATCGGTCGAGCGGCAGGTGGCCGGTGCGCAGCACCCGCACACCCGGCGGGACCGCAGCGATGGCCGGGTCGACCGCGTGGTCCCAGCCCGGCGACCCGGCGAGCACCAGGGCGGGCGGGTCGGTGCGGCCGGCCACCGCGCGGACGAACCCGCGGATCAGCGCCGGGACGTTCTTGCGCGGTTCGACGGTGCCGAGGAAGGCGACCCAACCCGTGGGCAGGTCGAGGTCGTCGGCGAAGGCCTGCACGTCGGCGGCGGCAGGCGGGTGGAACAGCCCGGTGTCCACGCCGTGGTGCGCCACCACCAGCCGGCCGGTCCGGGCGCCGGCCAACCGCACCAGCTCGTCCGCGGTGGCCCGGCTGGGCACGACGCAGACGGCCGCCCGTCGCAGCGAGACCCGGGTCCAGCTGCGGAAGAACCGGCCCTTCACGCCGAGATGCAGGTTGCGGTCGGAGAAGAAGGTGGCGTCGTGCAGCGTGCTGACCACCGGCAGCCCGGCGGCCAGCGGCATCGTGTAGTGCGGGGAGTGGATGACCTGTGCCGCCACCCTTCTCGCCAGCCGGGGCAGGGTGGTCTGTTCCCAGGCGAGCCGGGCCGGGCGGTTCCGCAGCTCCTCGGCGACCGGCACGATCCGGCTGTGCGGGGCGAGCGCCTGCATGATCTCCGCGTCGCCGTGCTGGCAGGCGATCGCCAGGTCGGCGCCGCGGGCGTCCAGGGCGGCGGCGAGCTGGTCGACGTAGCGGCCGACCCCGCCACGCTCGGCGGGAATGGCGGTGGCGTCCAACAGGATCCGTGGCGGCGTCAGCACGAGGTGTAGACCTCCCAGGTCGCCCGGGCGGTGCGGTCCCAGCCGAAGTCGGCGGCGCGGGCGAGTCCGGCGGCGGACCGGTCGGCGGCCAGGGCGTCGTCGGTCCAGATCTCCCGGACCGCGTCGGCCAGCGCGCCGATGGACCCCACCGGCACCGGGATCCCGGCGCCACCGGCCACCTCGACGAGCGCGGGGATGTCGGAGTGCAGCGCCGGCACGCCGGCCGCCATCGCCTCGATCACCGGCAGGCCGAAACCCTCGGCCCGGCTGGGCATCACCAGCGCCCGGGCACCGGCCAGCACGGCGGCCAGGTCCTCGTCCGGGATCCGGCCGAGCAGATGCACACGGTCGGCGCGCACCCCGGAGCGGGCCGCCAGCCGGACGGGATCGACGTCGCCCCAACCGCTCTGGCCGACGACCACCAGGGCCGCGTCCCCGGACTCGGGCTTGGCCAGCGCGGCGAGCAGCACGTCGAGCCCCTTGCGGGGTTCCAGGGTTGCCAGACTGATCAGGTACTTCTCCGGCAGCCGCAGGGCGGCCCGGCGCGCGGCGGCGTCCGGCGGTGCGGGCAGCCGGGTGGCGCCCATGTGCACCACCCGGAGCCGCCCGGCGATCCCCGGCAGCACGCCTGAGAGTTCCTCCGCCACCGCCGCTGTCGGCACGATCACCGCGGCGGCCCGGTCGGCGGCCCGGCCGATCATGGTGCGGTGCCAGGACACCCCGCGCGGGGTCAGCGTCTCCGGGTGCGTCCACGGCACCGCATCGTGCACGGTGACCACCAGCGGGCCGCGGTGCCGGGCCGGGGCCAGCGGGGTGGTGGCGTGCACCACGTCACCGGCGACGGACGGTGGCAGGCCGCGTTCCCAGAGCCGGTTGAGCACCCGGTGTCCGACCGGCAGCCGGCGCGGGCCGCGGACGCCCGGCACCCGGGCCGCAGCCGTGTCCCGGTGGAACGCGGTCACCGCACGCACCGACCAGCCCACGGGGGCCGCGGCCGGCAGGTGCTCCAGCAGCGCCCGGGTGTACCGGCCGGTGCCGCCGGGGACCGGCGCCAGCACCTGCTCGGCCAGCACGGAGACGACGGGCACGACGATCCGGGTCAGGCCGGGGCGGAGAAGCGGACGGCGCCGTCGGCGATGACCGCGTCCGGCCAGACCCGGGCCCCGGCACGCAGTTCGCAGCCGGCGCCGAGCTGTGCCCGGTCGCCGATCACCGTGTCGGCCAGGTCGGTACCCGCGCCGATCGTGGCGCCGGCCCCGATCACCGAGCGGGCGATCACCGCGCCGGCCCCGATCACCGCGCCGTCGAAGACGACGGAACCGTCCACCACCGCATCCTCGCCGACCACCACGTCACGACCGATGGTGCTGCCACCGGAGATCCGGGCGGTCGGTGCGACGGCGGCTCCGGGAAGCACCAGGGCGTCACCGATCTCGCCGGGCAGCGCGCCGGTGGGGGCGAGACCGGTGACCAGGTCGGCGGATCCGGCCACGAAGGCCGCCGGCGTCCCGAGATCCCGCCAGTAGGTGGCGTCGACGTGTCCGTAGACGGGCGCACCGGCGGCGAGCAACCCCGGGAAGGTCTCCCGCTCCACCGACACCGGACGGTCGTCGGGGATCGACTCGATGACCTCGCGGCGGAAGACGTAGCAGCCCGCGTTGATCTGGTTCGTCGGCGGATTCTCGGTCTTCTCCAGGAAGGCCTCCACCCGGCCGTCCGGGTCGGTCGGCACGCAGCCGAACGCCCGCGGGTCCGGCACCTGCACGAGATGCAGTGTCACGTCGGCGTTCCGGCTGCGGTGGGTGTCCAGGATGGCCCGCAGGTCGAGGCCGGACAGCACGTCGCCGTTGAACACCATCACCGTCGGCGCGGTGAGCTCCGACAGCACGTTGCGGATCGCCCCGCCGGTGCCCATCGGGGACTCCTCGACGGCGTAGGTGATCGACATGCCCATCGCGGAGCCGTCACCGAAGTACTCGGTGAAGGTCTCGGCCTTGTAGGAGGTGCCCAGCACCACCTTCGTGATGCCGGCCTCCTTGATCCGGGAGAGCATGTGCTCCAGGAACGGCACGCCC
Source organism: Nakamurella alba (assembly GCF_009707545.1). Classification (NCBI taxonomy): domain Bacteria; kingdom Bacillati; phylum Actinomycetota; class Actinomycetes; order Nakamurellales; family Nakamurellaceae; genus Nakamurella; species Nakamurella alba. Next base: position 120,280 of record NZ_WLYK01000002.1, read on the forward strand.
GCGGTGGGCAGCATCGGCTTGGCCGCGGACAACGTCAGCGGGCGCAGCCGGGTGCCCTGGCCGCCGACCAGGATGGCGGCCTGCACCTCGTCGGTACCGGGAGTGCTTGCGGCGCCGTCGGTCCCGTCCGTCGCTGTGGCAGGGGGCGCTGGGGGCCCAGAAGGCACGGCCATGGTGTCCCGTCCCCGCTCAGCCGGTGGCGCCGGCCGCGCGGGCGACCGCCATCACGTACTGGCCGTAGGGCGACTTCGCCAGCGACCGGCCGAGCTCCAGGCAGGCATCGGCGTCGATGAAACCCTTGACCAGCGCGATCTCCTCGAGGCAGGCCACCCGGATGCCCTGGCGGTGCTCGAGCACCTGCACGAACTCACCGGCCTCGAGCAGCGAGTCGTGGGTGCCGGTGTCCAGCCAGGCGAAGCCGCGGCCGAGGTCGATCAGCGAGGCCTTGCCCTGCTGCAGGTACAGGTTGTTGAGATCGGTGATCTCCAGCTCGCCGCGGGCGCTCGGCGCCAGGTCGGCGGCCAGATCGACGACGTGGTTGTCGTAGAGGTACAGCCCGGTGATCGCCAGGTTCGACTTCGGCTTCTCCGGCTTCTCCTCGATCGAGAGCAGCTTGCCGGAGGCGTCCTTCTCCCCCACGCCGTACCGCTCCGGGTCGCGCACCGGGTAGCCGAACAGGACGCACCCGTCGACGTCGGTGGCCGCGCGGGTGAGCGTCTGCGAGAAACCCTGGCCGTAGAAGATGTTGTCGCCCAGCACCAGAGCGACCGAGTCGTCGCCGACGTGCTCGCGGCCGATGATGAACGCCTCGGCGAGACCGTTGGGCTGCGGCTGCTCGGCGTAGCTGAGGTTCAGGCCCCACTCGGAGCCGTCGCCCAGCAGGCGGCGGAACCCGGCGTTGTCCTCCGGGGTGGTGATGACCAGGATGTCCTTGATACCGGCCAGCATCAGCACCGACAGCGGGTAGTAGATCATCGGCTTGTCGAACACGGGCAGCAGCTGCTTCGACACCGCTCGGGTGATCGGATGCAGCCGGGTGCCGGCCCCGCCCGCCAGGATGATGCCCTTCACCGGTGCTCGCTCTCTGCTCTGCGGATCCCGGCGGGTTTCCGCCAGGACGCCACAGACCCTACCGGGGCGCCTCCGCCGGGACGTCCCTGGGCAACGCCGCACCACCCGCAATGTGCGGGGACCGGCGGGCGAGCGCGGCCCGCACGGCGAGCCCGGCGCGGAGCGCCCCGCGCAGCGGCGCCTGGTACCAGCGGTGGTAGCGGCGGGAGAGGTAGCGGTAGGCGCTGCGGTGGTGGGCGTCGACCATCGGCCCCGGATCCCGGCCCGTCGCGTGGCCGCCGGTGTGCACCGCCCGGGCCGTCGGGACGTAGACGTTCGCCCACCCGGCCCTCCCCAGCCGCTCCCCCAGGTCCACGTCCTCGAAGTACATGAAATAGCCCGGGTCGAACCCACTGACCTGCTCGAACGCCGGCCGCCGCAGCAGCAGGCAGGCGCCGGACAACCAGCCGGCGGTGCGCTCGACCGGGGTGTCGTGGTCGCGGCGGTAGGCCCGGGTCCACGGGTTGCCCGGCCAGCACCAGCCCAGCAGCGCATGACCGAGACCGGTGGTGATCGACGGCAGCATCCTGGCGGAGGGGTAGACGACCCCGTCGGCGGTGGTCAGCAGCGGCCCGACCGCACCGGCCTGCGGGTGCCGGTCCAGGGCCGCGCAGAGTTCGGTGATCGCACCGGGCGCGAGCACCACGTCCGGATTGACCACCAGCACGGCCGGGATCCGCCGGTCCAGCACGGCGACACCGGCATTGGCCGCGGACCCGTAGCCGAGGTTGCCGCCCATCGCCAGCAGGGTCACGTCCGGCGCGGCCGCCGCGGCCTGCACCGATCCGTCGGTGGACCCGTTGTCGGCCAGCACCACCGGGGTGCCGGCAGCGGCCCCGGCGGCCGGCAGGCAGGACAGCAGGGAGGTGAGGGCATCGCCCGGCGAGTAGGTGACGACCACCACCGCGAGGGCCGGTGCGGGGTGCTCCGGGCCGGATCCGGCGTCATGGTCCGGCAGCGGGGTGGTCACGGTCGCACCTTTCGTCCGGACGGTCCCGGCTGCACCAGTTCTGGGTCATCGCCGCTGGTCCGGGGCCTGCGAAACGGGCACCGGACAGGCTCGCGGCACACCGGGAACGACGTCCCGGACTGCTATCTTCACCTCGTGCCAAGCCAGCCCAGCGACGACAGTACCGACGATATCGCCACTGCCCACTCGGACCGTACTGCCGGGCAGGGCGACCCGCAGACCGCCGGGACCACCGGCCCCGGGCCGGCCGAACTGCCCACTGCAGAGCTCCCGGTGACCCCGGTGCAGCCCGGCGGGACCGCCGACAGCGCCGGGACTGTCGAGAACGCCGGTACCGGCGGAACCGCCGAGGACACCGGCACCCCGGCCCCGTCGCCCGACCGGCCGGCGGACGGCGCCGGCGAACAGCCGCCGATGCCGTTGCCGACGCCGTTGCCCCGGCTGACCCCGCCCGCGCCGCTGCCCGGGCCGGATCTGCAGAAGTCCGACCGGCAGGTGTCGGAGCAGCCCACCGCACAGTTGCCGGTCGTCCCTGCCGGGGTCGACGGACCCGGCACCGCGGCCGGACGGACGGACGACCGGTCGGCCACCCAGGTGCTCCCCGCGGTGTCCGGCAGCTCCGCCCCGGGGGCGAACCCGGATCCCGCCGCCACGACGGTGCTGTCGCCGGCGCTGCCCACCACGGTGGCGGCCAGCCCGGCCGACACCGCACCGACGACCGAGATGCGCCTCGGCCACCGCGAGTTCATGGCCGGCACCGCAGCAGGCGCGCCGGCCCCGGTGAAGGAGCGCAAGGCCGTCACCGGCCGGCTGTTCGCCTGGGCCGCGACGTTCCTGATGGCCGCGCTCTCGCTGGCGTTCCTGGTGAACACCCCGCCGTTCTACGCGGCGGACGAGGCCTACCAGTTCGACCGGGTGATGGCCGCCGAGCACGGCGACATCCTGGTCACGCCGGGCGAGTTCCGGATCAGCGTCGGCGGGGCGTCGATCCAGCCGGTGCTGCTGTCCGGCCTGGTCAACCTGGGCCGCACCAACATGGCCGACTACACCCCGATGATCCGGTCGGAGCGGCCGTCGTACAACGAGGCCGGCGGCAACGACCGCAAGGCCGACGCCCCGACCAACTACATGTCGCAGCACCCGCCGCTCTACTACGCGCTGATGGGTGCGGTCACCTACCTGATCCCTGGCGCCGACGACCAGCCCGCCGACCTGGTGCTGTTCATCCTGCGTGGCTTCAACATCCTGCTGCTGCTGCCGCTGCCGTTCCTGTTCCACCTCGCCGCCCGGCGGTTCGTCGGACCCGGGGCGGCGGCCAACGCCGCGGCCTTCCTGCCGCTGCTGGTCCCCGGCCTGCTGCGCGGGGCGGCCACCCTGAACAACGACAACCTGGCGATCCTGGTCGGCGCGGCCGCGGCCTACTGCTGCGTGCGGATCATGCTCGGCGACCGTTCGGTGAAGATCGCGGTCTGGGTCTCGCTGCTCTGCGTCGCGGCATCGCTGACCAAGGGCACCGTCGTGTTCGCGATGCTGATCGTGCCGATCGCCTACATCGTGCAGTTGATCCGGCTGCGCCGCTGGCCGCCGGCGAAGACCCTGGTGACCCTGGTCATCGGGGCCGTGCTCACCGGGGCGTGGTGGATCACCAACTACATCCGGTTCGGCGTGGTGCAGCCCGAGGGCGCGTCCGCCGAGCAGGCCCTGGCCTTCGGCCCGCCGCGGCCGGACGGCGTGCCGATGGACATGGACCGGTTCTGGACCAAGGTCTTCGAGGTGATGACCGCGCGGTTCTGGGGGTCCCTCGGCGTGCTGGAGCCGCCGGCGCCGCCGCTCTGGGGCACCATCACGCTGTGCGCGATCGTCGTGGTGTCGGCGATCCTCGTCACGGCCCTGCTGGCGCAGCGCCGGTTGCTGCTGTTCGCCTTCTACCTGCAGTTCGTGCTGCTGGCGGCGTCGATCGTCTACGAGAGCTACTCGAGGTACCGCACCTCGCTGGGTATCGCGGGTCTGCAGGGGCGCTACTACTACCCGCTGCTGTTCGCCGTCGTCTTCCCGGTCGCCGTGGCGATCGCCTGGCTGCTGCGGGGCGGCGCCCGGTGGACGCCGGTGGTGACGGCCGTGCTCGGCACCGCGGTGTCGATCTGGTTCCTGCTGATCATGGCGTTCTGGCTGTGGATCCCGTTCGAGGACGCGGTCACCCCGGGCACCATCAGCGCCGGCGTCCGCCGGTTGATCGCCTTCGGTCCGCTGCCCGGCGTGCTCACCGCCGGGCTGCTGGTGCTGATCGCCGTGCTGCTCGTGCTCGGTCTGTTCCTGACGATCCGCGGGGCGATCCGCAGCGCGCCCACCCGCTTCTCGACCGAGTACCGGGCCGAGCTGGACCGGGCGGCGGCCGAGAAGGACGCGCAGCGCACGGACGAGACCCCGGACGGCCCCGGCCCGGCCGGTGCGCCCGCGCAGGTGCCCGCGGCGCTCTGAGGTCGGTGGCGGGACGTCGGTGGCGGCCGGTGCGGACCTCGCTGTCGGGGCCTCCTGCGATGCTGCCGGCATGAGCGACGCCGACCGCAGCGACACGGACCGCAGCGACGCGGACCGCGGCGATATGGACCGCGGCCACGCCGCCCGCACCCGGCAGTCCTACGACACCGTGGCGGAGGCGTACGCCTCACTCACCCGGGACGCGGTCACCGAGCAACCGGTGCTGGCCGCGGTGCTCGGGATGTTCGCGCACCTGTCCCGGGCGGCCTGGCAGTCGGACGGCCCGCCGCCGGTGCTCGACATCGGCTGCGGTCCCGGTCATTTCGCCGGTCACCTGGACGGTCTGGGACTGGCGGTCACCGGCATCGACCTCTCCCCCGGGATGATCGGCATCGCCCGGCGGGACCACCCCGGGCCGCGGTACGCGGTCGGATCGATGACGGCGCTGCCGTGCCCCGACGCCGCCGCGATCGGCGCACTGGTGTCCTGGTCGATCATCCACGTGCCGGACCAGCAGCTGGATCCGGTCGCCGGCGAGCTGCGTCGGGTGGTGCAGCCGGGCGGGATCGTGGCCGTGGGCTTCCATGTCGGGGACCGGACGAACCACAGGACCGAGGGGTACGGTGGCCTGCCGATGGATCTGGATGTGCACCTGCGTCCGGTCGAGGTGATGTCGGATCTGTTGCAGCGCCACCACTTCCACATCGAGGCGACGATGCTGCTCGACCCCGGGCGAGCCACGCCCGGCGGCGTGGTGCTGGCCCGCCGGACCTGATCCCCCGGACGACCCGGTCGGACCGACGTCGGCCGGGAACGATCGGACCGCCGCCGGCCGCCCTCGACATCCCGTCCGCCGGACCGCGCCGATCAGGCCGGCACGGCACCGGTCTCCAGCAGGGTCTTGAGGTCGGAGAGCAGTTCCGGCCACCCGCCGCTGATCATCCCGCGCAGTTCGCCGTCGGCGTCCAGGTCGTCGTGCACGACCGTCAGCTTCACCTTGCCGTCCAGCTGCTCGATCTCGAAGGTGACCTTCGACCGCGGCTGTGCGAACAGCCGGGCCCGCTGGTCCTCGGGCATGTCGACCGTGGCGGCGAACTCGGGTGTCATCGTGTGGAAGGTGTACGAGAGCCGGTGCGGCGGTTCGGAGATCAGCACGACCTGCTCGGGATCGGCGATCCGCACCTTGTCCTGGACCGTCCACACCATCGGACTGCCCGCCTGCCAGTCGGTCTCGAACTCGACCTGCCAGTACTGCCGGGTGAACCCCGGATCGGTGATGGCCTGCCAGACCTGCTCCGGCGTGGCCCTGATGTAGCTGGTGTAGACGAAGGCGTCGGCGCCCATCGTGGTCTCCCCGTTCCCCTCGAGCCGGTCCGCGAGGGCGGCGAGCGTCTCGGCCCGCGGGATGTCGTAGCGCCGGACCCACCGCCGGAAGATCGCCGTGATCGGCCCGGCATCCAGGTGGTGCAGCTTCTCCCGGCCGCGGCGCATCGTGGTGACCAGACCGGCCGCCTCCAGCACCGCCAGGTGCTTGCTCACCGACTGCCGGGCCATGCCGAGCCCGTCGCCGAGCTCCCGCAGGGTCTGGCCGTTCCGGGCGTTCAGCCGGTCCAGCAGCTCCCGTCGCGCCGGATCGGCCAGCGCCCGGAACACCTCGTCCATCCGCAACCCCTCGCGAAAGGCAGCCGATCGGCTGCCTTTTCTGACAATAGGCACCCATCCGGCTGCCTGTCAACGGCAGGTGCGGAGCCGCGCGGTCACGGACGTCCTGCGACCGGTGAGCACCACCTCACCGTGTCGTGTCATCAGGAGTGGGACATCACCCGTGCGACAACGGGTTCCGGCCCGGTCAGCGGGGGTTGGCCTCGAGGGCGGCGACGAGGGCGTCGACGTTGGCCGGGCGGAGGATCGCCGCGGCGCCGCTGACGGCGTTGCGCTCGACCAGTTCCAGCACGACGGTGTCGGCCTGCACGGCACGGTTGGCCATCGAGGTGATGGCACCCTCCTGGGCCGCGGCGTTGTAGTTGATGTAGCTCACCGACGAGAAGTAGGGCACGACGTAGGGCACGCTGCTGGCCAGGAACGAGTCACCGAAGATCACCGTGTCCGGCTGGTAGAGCGTGGCCGGACCGTCGGTGGTACCGCGGATCTCCTGGAAGCTGTACCCGACCGTCGGCGCCTCGGCCGCGGTGATCGGCGCGCCGTCCAGGGACAGCTGGACGCCCGGCCGGTCCAGGGTGACCCCGGGGACGTCCTCGGTCTGCGGGGTGCCGAGCAGTGCGGACAGGTCGCCGCGCAGCGAGACGGTCCCCTCGACCGTGGCGGTGGTGTTGTCCAGCAGCGTCGGGTCGAGCGCGTCGGCCAACTGCTGCCCCATCACCGAGGCGCCGAGCGGGCCCCAGTGGGTGTCCAGCTTGCGCCACGCGGACTCCCCGGAGGACTGCTCCTTCTCCTGGACGGCCGGCAGCGGGTTCACCAGGGTGACCCCGTCCAGCTTGTCCGCAGCGGCCCAGAACTCGTCCCGCGCGGTGTCCATGCAGTCCCGGCCGGCGAAGGTGTCCGGCATGAACTCCGGTTCGGCGGCCGACTTGTCCGGCGCGACCACCAGCACGAAGTTCCGGCCGGAGGCCTTCACCGCGTCCGAGATCCGTTGCAGCGCATCGGCGGACTCCTGCGGCGTCATCGTCGGCTGGCAGGGCTCGGAGACGTCGCCGCCGACGAACAGCCAGCCGTCCTTGCCCTGCAGCACCCGCGGGTAGTTGATCTGCCCCGGGGTCGAGGTGGTGCCACCCGAGGACCCACCTCCCGGGACCTCGCCACCACCGCCGGGCACCGGGCCGATCTCGTCGGAGCGCTGCCCGTAGTTCGGCGGCTCCTTGAAAAGCCACTCGGAGATCTTGGTACCGGCCTTCACGGCCTCGGCGCGCAGCGGCAGGTGGTCGTTGGCCCAGGCCTGCAGCTCCGGGATGAACTCCCAGCCGGCGGAGACGGCGGGGAACTTCGTCAGCGGCCGGTTGTCGATCTCGGTGGCCCGGTTGCCGAGCACGAAGGCGGCGGCCGGCCCGAGGAAGAACACCGCGGCGACGACCAGCGGCACGATGTAGATCTTCGTCTGCCGGCGGCGGCCGGAGTGCTGCGCCTCCGGCGGGTCGGCGACCGGCTGCACCCCGGTGTGCGCCCGGGGGTGGTGCACCGGGTCGATGTCGTCACGGAGGCGGCGGGCCGCCTCGTCGGCAGCCGCGCCGGCGGCAGCACCCTGCCCAGCGGCGGGGCCGCTGTTCGCAGGTCCCTCGGGAGGGGTCGGGGAAGTCATCAGGACACCACCCTAGAACTGGAAGTAGAGGAAGGGGCTGAAAGTGCCGGCGGCGGCCGAGATGGCCGCGTAGGGCGCCAGCACGAACAGCACGACGTAGCGGAAGACGGCGGCCGGCCGCGACTTGTAGTCCTCGATGACCCGGCCCATCACCACCGACGCCGGCATCATCACCACCAGCAGGCCGATGACCAGCATGACCAGGCCCTGGTTGGTGGTCGCGGCGATCAGCGCGTCCGAGCGCCCGCCGGACACCGGCCAGAACATCGCCCGCAGGAACGCCCAGGCCTGGTCCATGTCGACGGCCCGGAAGAACACCCAGCCGACGATCACCAGCAGCATGGTGACGACCCGCCGGATCACGTCCTCGACCACCGACTTCGGGTCACGGGTGCCCAGCCCGGTCAGCCGCTCGATGACCATCAACAGGCCGTGGTAGGCGCCCCAGACGACGAAGGTCCAGGCCGCCCCGTGCCAGAACCCGGTGAGCAGGAAGATGATCGACAGGTTGACGTAGGTCCGGATCGGACCCTTCCGGTTGCCGCCGAGCGGGATGTAGACGTAGTCGCGGAACCAGCGGGACAGCGACATGTGCCAGCGCCGCCAGAAGTCGGTGATGCTGTTCGCGGAGTACGGCCGGTTGAAGTTCTCCGGGAGCCGGAAGCCGAACATCAGGCCCAGACCGATGGCCATGTCGGAGTAGCCGGAGAAGTCGAAGTAGATCTGGACCGTGTAGGCGAGCGCACCGATCCAGGCGGTGGTGGTGGTCAGGTCGCCGTTCGACGTGGCGAACGCGCCGTCGGCGATCACCGCCACCGAGTCGGCGATGATCACCTTCTTGCTCAGGCCCAGCGCGAACCGGGAGAAGCCCCGGGAGATGTCGGCGAGCCGGTCCCGGTCGGTGTCGGCCAGCTGCGCGGAGATCTCGTGGTACCGGACGATCGGGCCGGCGATCAGCTGCGGGAACATGCCGATGTAGGTGACGAACTGGACCGGGCTCTTCTGCGCGCGGCGCGAGTGCCGGTACACGTCGATCACGTACGACATGTGGTGGAAGGTGAAGAACGAGATGCCGATCGGCAGGGCCAGCGAGATGATCGCGGTGCTGCCCAGGCCCAGCGACTCGGACAGCGAGTTGACCTGCTGGGAGAGGAATCCGGCGTACTTCCAGATGCCGAGGATGGCGACGTCGGCGATCAGCGTGAGGATCAGCAGGGTCTTGCGGCGGCGCTGCTGGTCGGCCAGCTTGTCGGAGTCGATCACGATGCCGGCGGTGAAGTTCAGCACCATGCAGGCCAGCAGCAGCCAGATGTAAGGGCCGGCGCCCCACGTGTAGAAGAAGAGGCTGGCGATCGAGATCAGGCCGTTGCGCCAGTGGCGCGGCAGGACCAGGTACAGCACCAGCACCGTGGGCATGAAGAACCACAGGAAGACCGGGGCGACAAAGGACACGCTGAACCCTTCGACTCTCGCAGGCCCCGCGGTCCCGTTCGGGTACCGGCGGAGCCACACCTACGCCGACGGAGCCGCGTCCAACGACGGGCCGCCCCGGATCACCGGTCCCGACCCCGGAACACGGTGTCGCACGGCGCAACCGGCCCGTTCACGACCGCGTCGGACCCTATCACCGACCCGGGTGATGCCCCTGTTCCCGCAGCGTGCCCCGGATGCCCTCGCCCAGCACGGCACCACGGCCGCGGACCGCGATCGCGGAGATCCGGCCCCGGCCGCGCAGCAGTCGGGGCAGCGCCCGCAGGGTCTCCAGCAGCACCCCGACCCGCAGGCCGACCCGGAAGTTCGGGTGGTCGGCGGCCGCCTGCCGGGCGTCCGCGCGCAGCCGCTGTCGCAACGCGAGCGACGCGGTGGTGAGGACGAAGCGGACCAGCCCGGTCAGCGCGAAGGTCAGCGGGGCGCAGCGCAGCAGTGTCCACAGCCGGTTGCGCTCGTTGTGCCGGTGGAACAGCTCGGACCGCCGGTCGGTGGTGGCGGCGTGGTGGTGCAGCACCCGGCTCCCCGGGACCCGCCGGATCGTCCAGCCGGCCAGCCGCAGCCGCCAGCCGGTGTCCAGGTCCTCGTAGTAGAGGAAGTACTCGGCGGGGAAACCGCCGACGGCCCGGACCGCATCGGTGCGCAGCAGCGCGGCACCGCCGCAGAAGCCGAACACCTCCACCGGCCCCACCGGGACCGCGTCCGCCGGGGTGTCCGGCGCCAGGTCGACGCCGTAGCCGAAGGGCGTCAGGCCGGCCCCGGCGTTGTTGACCAGCTCCGGGTGGTCGAACTGCAGCATCAGCGAGGTCCAGGCGGCCGCGTCGGGATCGTCCCGGGCGACCGCGAGCAGCTGCGCCAGCCAGTCCGGGTCGGCGACCGCGTCGTCGTTGAGCAGGGCGACGAACCGGGTGCCGACCACCTGCAGCGCCGCCGCGACCGCTCCGGCGAACCCGAGATTGGCCGGGGTGCGCAGGATCTCGTCCGCCTGCAGGCGCGCGGCCAGCAGCTCCGCGGTGCCGTCGGTCGAGTGGTTGTCCACCACCAGCAGCCGGTGCGGCGCGCTCTGGGCGGCCAGCGAATCCAGGCACGGCTGCACCAGGTGGCGGCCGGCGTGGGTGACCACCACGACCGTGACGTCCGGGCCGGCGCCGGGTCCGGCGTTCACGACGTCGTTCATGACGCGGCTTCCCGGTAGGCGGTCAGGGTCCGGGCGACGCAGTCGTCCCAGGTGCGACCCAGGGCATGCCGCCGCACTGCGGCCGTGGCCGCCGGGCCGGGCGGATCGGTGAGGGTGGACAGCAGCGCCGCCGCCAGGGCCTCCGGATCCCCGGGCGGCACGAACAGCGCGTGCCCGCCCAGCACCTCGCGGGTGACCGGCAGGTCGGAGGCGATCACCGGTGCCCCGGCGGCCAGCGCCTCCAGCGGCGGCAGCCCGAATCCCTCGTACCGGGACGGGAAGGCGAACACCGACGCCGCGGCGACCACCGACGGCAGCACCGCCGCGTCCAGATATCCGGGCAGCACCACCCCGGGATCGGCACCGTGGGTGCCGGCCCCCCAGCCCTGCGGGCCGACCAGCACCAGCGGCGGCACCGACGGGTCCTCGCGCCGGGCCGCCGCGTGGGCGGCGATCAGCACGTCGAGCCCCTTGCGCGGTTCCAGGGTGCCGACCGCGAGCACGTACTCGGGCGGCAGGCCGAGGGCGGCGAGTTCCCCCGGCGAAGCGGGGACGGCGGCGGCCCAGCCCGGGTCCACCCCGAGCGGGGTGGCGATCGTGCGGTCCGCGACGTGCGGGTAGGCATCGGCCAGCTCGGCGGCCACCGCCGCCGAGGGGGTGAGCACCCGGGCCGCGTGCCGCAGACCGCGCGGCACCAGTTCGGTCAGCTCCAGCGAGGCGGCGTCCACCCAGTCCGGGTGCCGCAGGTAGGTGAGGTCGTGCACGGTCAGCACCCCGGCGCCACCCGGCACCGGGGGCAGCACGAAGTTGGTGCCGTGGAACACATCGGTCCGCCCGGCGAACAGCGCGGCCGGCAGCGGCAGGCCCGCCCGCCAGGCCCTGCGGGACAGCCGGGCCGGCACCGGGAGGTGCCGCCAGCCGGTCCCGGCCGGCAGGTCGGCCGGCGGCCCGCCGCCGCGGACGGTGAACGCGGTCGCCCGCAGCCGCACCTCGCCGGGCCGCGCGGCCAGCCCGGCGACCAGGTGCTGCACGTAGGTGCCGATGCCGGTGCGACGGCCGAGCAGGGGTGTGGCGTCGATCCCGACCTGCACGAACACCCTCCTCCTGGACCCGACGGGAGCGCCGACACCGGCTTCGGCGACCGGGCCGGCGGTGCCGGGTCCGGTATAGTCGCCGGTCGGCGCACCGTCGTCAACAGTAGAGAACGACCGGACCCGACCCCGCCGCTCCCTGTCCCCCGGTGACCTGCAGCTGCTCGTTCAGCGGTGGTCGCGAGTGCCGGGGAGCAGCACGGGAACAGCAGGTCGGAACGGGTCCACGAAGGATCGGCGGTCCCGACGCGGATCGCCGCGCGGGCACAGCAGACGGGATCGGATTCGGGTATGGCAGTTCGGGGAGCAACGCACCGGTCGTACGCGAATCTGGTGCGCAATTTCGCCTCCCGCGAGCTCAAGGGCCGGTTCAAGGGCAGCGCGCTGGGCTGGGCGTGGTCGCTGATCAACCCGCTGGCCACGCTCGCGGTCTACGCGACCATCTTCGGGTTCTTCCTCAAGTTCGAGCCGCCGACCGGCGGCAACGGCACCCTGCACAACTTCGCGATCTACCTGTTCACCGCGCTGGTGCTGTGGAACTACTTCTTCGCCGTGGTCACCGGCAGCATGGGCGCGCTGATCGGCGCCGGCCCGCTGATGAAGAAGATCTACTTCCCGCCGTGGACCCCGATCGTGGGCAGTGCCCTGGCCACGCTGACCCAGCTGGGCATCGAGCTCGGTCTGCTGGTGGTCGTCTACATCATCATCGGCAACATCTCGTGGACCGTGCTGCTGGTGCCGGTGCTGGTCGCGCTGCTCACGCTGTTCTCGCTGGGGCTCGGCTTCGCCCTGGCGATCCTGAACGCCAAGTTCCGGGACGTGAACTACATCGTCACCGTGCTGATGAACCTGCTGTTCTACTCGGCACCGATCATCTACCCGATCTCGCTGGTGCGGGAGCAGTACGCCCTGCACCCGTGGGCGAGGATCTACGAGTGGAACCCGCTCGTGCAGTTCGTGGAGGGGATGAAGGACCTGCTGTACAGCCTGAAGGCCCCGTCGCTGAGCAGCATGCTCTACATGGTGGTCGTCTCGGTCGGTGTCTTCGTGCTGGGTGCGTGGTTCTTCGACCGCACCTCGCGGGATGTGAGTGACGAGCTGTGAGCAGCGACATCGTCTCCGCCATCCCCGGGCCCGACGCGGTCACGGCGCCCGCCGACCGCGAGGTGGCCGAGCCGGCCGTCGTCGTCACCGGCGTCGGCAAGCGGTTCCGGCTGTTCGCCGACCGCCGCACGAACCTCAAGGAGATGTTCACCCAGCGCCGCCGCAAGACCCGGTACGAGGAGTTCTGGGCGGTGCAGGACGTCTCGCTGTCGATCCCCAAGGGGTCGACCTTCGGCCTGGTCGGGCACAACGGATCCGGCAAGTCGACCCTGCTGAAGCTGATCGCCGGCATCCACCGGCCGACCACCGGCACCATCACCTCCGTCGGCCGGATCTCGGCGCTGCTGGAGCTCGGCGCCGGCTTCCACCCGGAGCTGTCCGGCCGCGACAACATCTACCTCAACGGCGCGATCCTCGGCCTGTCCCGCAAGCGCATCGACAGCGCGATCGACGAGATCATCGAGTTCAGCGGCCTGGGCCACTTCATCGACGTGCCGGTGAAGGTCTACTCCTCCGGCATGTACGTCCGGCTCGGGTTCGCCATCGCGGTCACCCTGGACCCGGAGATCCTGGTCATCGACGAGATCATCGCCGTCGGCGACGAGGAGTTCCAGCGCCGCTGCTTCGACTACCTGCACCGGCTGCGCAAGCGCGGCGTCACGATCATCTTCGTGACCCACTCGATGGGCCTGGTGCAGCAGCTCTGCGACGGCGCCGCCTGGCTGGAGAACGGCCGGGTGAAGATCGTCGGGACCGCCGACGAGGTGGTCAACGCCTATCTGGACACGGTCAACGCCGCCGAGGCCGAGCGCCTCGAGGAGGAGCGGGCCGAGCAGGGCGGGGCCGACGGGGAGTCCGGGACCGCGAGCAGCAGCGGGGTGCACGACCGGGGCAGCGGCGAGGTCACAATCGACCGGCTGGAGTTCATCGACCGGCTGGGCCAGACCAGGACCACCGCGATCACCGGCGACCCATTGACCGTCCGGGTGCACTACAAGGCGCACACCCCCACCGACGAGGTGGTCTTCGGGCTGTCGCTGCGGCACGAGTCGGGCCCGGAGATCGCCGGGCCGAACACCCGGACCTCCGGTCACGGCCCCACCGCCGTGCACGCCGACGGGCACGTCGACTACGTGCTGGAGCCGCTCACGGTGAACCCCGGCAAGTACTACCTGTCGGCCGCCGCGGTCGACGCCAGCATGCTGCACGTCTACGACTATTGGTACGACGCCGGGGAACTCACCGTGCAGCCCGGTCACGGCCAGACCCAGGGCGGCCTGGTCGTCCTGCCCGGCAGCTGGAACCTGCCGGCCGCCGACCCGGCCTGAGCACCGCACCCGACACCAACCACCCAGCACCACCTGATCCCGCACGGCACGTCAGCAACAGCGAAGGGAATCCCCTGAAGTGAAGGTCAATCTCGGCAGCGGCCAGGCGTACATGCCCGGGTGGGTGAACGTGGACGCCAGCCCGGACGTGAAGGCCGACATCCACCTGGACGCGGCGGAGTTCGTCCGCCAGTACGGGGCGCAGGTCGAGCAGGTCTACATGGGTCACGTGCTGGAGCACGTGATGCCCGGGGACTCGCTCACCCTGCTGCGGCTGCTGAACGAGCGGCTGCCCGCCGGCACCGTCATCAGCGCGGTCACCCCGGACATGGGCGCCATCTGGGAGGCCTACAAGGCCGGCGAGATCGACTCCTACCAGCTGAACGCCGCGTTCATCTACTCCTACGTGCAGCCCTCGCACCACGTCTGGTGCTACGACCAGGAGTCGCTGCTCGAGCTGTTCCGCCGCGCCGGCTTCGTCGACGCCGAGCCGGTCGACCCGCACACCTGGGAGCCGGTGTTCCACAAGGACGGCGTCGAGTCCAAGTGGCAGACCGGCGTCCGGGCCACCGCCCGCGGCCTGGAGGGCGAGAAGAACGTCGCCCCGCCCGAGGTGGAGGCGCTCACCTGGGATCTCGTCGAGGCCGAGGTGGCCCGCCGGGAGAACAAGAAGGTCGGCGAGATCAGCACCCAGGAGCTGCTGCTGCACCGGCTGGAGGAGCTGCGCTCAGCGCTGGCCCGCGAGGCCGACCTGCGCGGCGGCTACCAGCAGGGCTTCGACGACGCCGCCCGGCAGCTGGAGGAGGCCCGCGCCGAGATCCGCGAGCTGCGCGAGCACGGCGTGACCGTCGGCGAGAAGGAGAAGCCCTTCGACCCGAACTCGACCCGCCCGGCCGTGCTGCCGACCAACGCGCCGGTGATCCCGCCGCCGGTGCACGTGGACCCGGCCGAGGTGCCGACCACCCTGCGCGGCAAGGTCCGCAAGGCCGTCGGGCAGAAGCTGCCGGAGGGGTCCCCGCGCCGGCGCAAGGCGAAGGCCGCGCTGGACGCCTACCGGGAGACCGTGGAGTACGGCCGCCGGCTCAAGCGCACCTGGGAGAGCCGCACCGTCGAGTCCGAGATCGCCGCCACCGAGGCCGCGATCGAGACGATGAGCTACGACACCTGGCTGGCCGGCCACCGGATCTCGGCCGATCAGGTCAAGGCGCAGAAGGACTGGGCCGAGGCGGTCGCCAAGAACGGCCGCATGCTGACCGTGCAGGTGCTGGTGCTGCCCGGCTCCGGTGATCTCGGCACCACCCTGGACAGCCTGGTGGCGCAGTCGTGGCCGGCCTGGACCGCGGCCGTCTGCACCCCGGCCTCGATCCCGTCGTCCTGGAGCGACAAGCGGATCAGCAACAGCGCCGTCGACACCGGATCGGTGTTCGACGCGGCCAACGCCAAGGTCGTCGCCGAGAAGGCCGACTACGTCATCGTTGTCCACGCCGGCGACACCCTGGAGCCGGACTGCCTGTTCACCATCGCCTCGGCCGTCCGCCGCGACCCGCTGCTGGAGCTGCTGGTCTGGGACGACGACGTGCGCGACGCCTCCGGGCACCGCAGCTCCCCGCACTTCCGGCCGTCCTGGTCGCCCGAGATGCTGCTGGGCGCCGACTACATCGGCACCGCGGCGGCGATCCGGCGCACGGCGTGGGAGTCGTCCGGCGGGCTGATCGAGAAGTTCGGCGACAGCGCCGGATGGAACCTGCTGCTGTCCCTGGACCTGACCGACGAGCGCGTGTTCCGGTCCTCCCGCGTGCTCGGCTCGGTCACCGCCCGGCGCGGACCGGACCCGGCCACCGCGACCACCGTCGTCCAGCACCACCTCGACGACAAGGGCATCCCGGCCACCGCCGAGCTGGTCGACCAGGTCGTCCGGGTGCGCTGGAGCATGCAGGACGCACCGAAGGTCACCGTGGTCATCCCGACCCGGCACAACCGCAAGATGCTCTCCACCTGCCTGCCGTCGCTGGCCCGGACCGACTACCCGGACTTCCACGTGGTGATCGTCGACAACGGCGGCCACTCCGCGGACAACGAGCGCTGGTACGAGGAGAACAAGGGCTCGCTGGACCTGAAGGTCATCTGGTGGACCGAGACCCCGTTCAACTACTCGGCGGTCAACAACGCCGGTGCGGCCGCCGGCGACGGCGAGGTGCTGGTCTTCCTCAACGACGACACCGAGCTGCTCGACCCGACCTGGATGCAGGAGCTGGTGGGCTGGGCCCGCCGCCCCGAGATCGGCGTGGCCGGCCTGCAGCTCATCGGCCCGGACGACGAGATCCAGCACACCGGCGTCATTCTCGGCCTCGGCGGGTTCGCCGATCACATCTTCGAGGGCACCCGCCCGCACGAGGACTCGATCTTCGGCCGCAACGACTGGTACCGGAACTCGCTCGCCGTCACCGGCGCCTGCATGGCGATGACCCGGGACTACTTCGACGAGGTCGGCGGGATGGACGAGCGGTTCATCCTGTGCGGCAGCGACGTCGCGATCGGGCTGGACTCGGTGCTGCGCGGCTACCGCAACGTCTGCTCGCCGTTCGGCACCATCCGGCACCTGGAGTCGGCCACCCGCGGCACCAACGTGCCGCACTGGGACTTCTTCATGAGCTTCTGGCGGTACAGCAGCTGGCTGTTCGGCGGCGACCCGTACTTCTCCCCCAACGTCTCGCTGTCCAGCCGCATCCCGGAGTTCCGGTCCGCGGCGGAACCGACGCCGCAGCAGCGGGTCTCGATCCCGCTGGGCCGCTCGTTCGAGGCCTTCCGGCAGACCACCACCGAGGCCGAGTCGAAGATGCTCTCGGACATGTGCCGGGCGCTGCCGATCGACGAGGCCGGCGTGAACGACCTGCACGCCCGCAACGCCGAGCCGTTCGACGTGAAGAGCATCAACTGGTTCATCCCGGACATCGACAGCCCGTTCTACGGCGGCATCAACACCGCGCTGCGGATCGCCGACGAGCTGGCCCGGGTGCACGGGGTGCAGAACCGGTTCGTGGTGTGGGGCGGCGGCAACGAGAACTTCGTCCGCTCCGCGCTGGCCTCGGCCTTCCCGGCCCTGCAGCACAGCGAGATCGTGTTCTACACGAACCCGAACGCCGCGACGCTGCAGTCGATCCCGTACGCCGACGTGTCGATCGCGACGCTCTGGGTGACCGCCTACGCGGTGACCCACATGCCGAACACCAAGCGGAAGTTCTACCTGATCCAGGACTTCGAGCCGATGTTCTACCCGGCGTCGACGCTCTACTCGCTGGCCGAGGAGACCTACAAGCTCGGCCTGTACGGGCTCTGCAACACCGACAACCTGCGGAAGATCTACGCCGACGAGTACGGCGGGAAGGGCATGTCCTTCACCCCCGCCGTCGACCCGGCGATCTTCCACGCCCGCGGCCGCGAGGAGCGGGTGGACGGCTCACCGGTCACCCTGTTCGTCTACGGCCGGCCCGGTCACTGGCGGAACTGCTGGGAGATGGCGGCTCTCGCCCTCGAGGAGCTCAAGGACCGGCTCGGCGACCGGGTGCGGATCGTCACGGCCGGCGCCTGGGCGCAGGGCGGCGGCGCCGAGATGGAGATCAAGCGGCTGGGTCTGCTCGACTACCGGGCCACCGGCGAGCTCTACCGGCACTGCGACGTCGGCCTGGCGCTGACCGTGTCCAAGCACCCGTCGTACCTGCCGCTGGAGCTGATGGCCTGCGGTGTGCCGATCGTGGCGTTCGACAACCCGTGGGGCTACTGGATCCTCGAGGACGGCAAGAACTCACTGCTGGCCAAGCGGACGGTCGACAGCCTGGTCGACCGGCTGGAGAAGGCGGTCGTGGACACCGAGCTGCGACGCAACATGCAGGCCGCCGCGCTGGAGTCCATCGCGGCCCGGCACAACGACTGGTCGGCGGCCATCTCGCCGATCTACCCGTACCTCTGCGATCCCGAGGGCAAGCGGGGCTGATCATCGACGCCGCAGCGCTCGCGGACGTGACCCGGTGCGGGTGACGGCGTGAGATCGACACGGCCCGCACCGGGAGATCCCTCCCGGCGCGGGCTGCTCACCATCACGGCCGAACAGGTCTCCGCACGGTTGGCCGGCCCGGCGATCCGGGCACTGGAGCTGTCCACCGCGGTCGCGGCGGCGGGGATCCCGGCCCGGGTGGTCTCGCTCGGCGCGGTGGAGACCGTCGAGCTGCCGCTGGGCGGCGTCCAGGTCGACACCGCGGACGCGGTCGACCTGCCGGCGCTGGTGGCCGCCGCCGGCTGCGTGCTGGTGCAGGGTGATGTGCTCGGCCTGCTCCCCTGGCTGGCCGGCACCGACGTGCCGATCGTCGTCGACGCCTACGACCCGTTCCACCTCGAGCAGCTGGAGCAGGCCCGCCCGGCCGGGGAGACCGGTCGCCGGGCGATCGTCCGGGACACGGTCACCAGCCTCAACCTCCAGCTGTCCCGGGCCGATCTGGTGCTCGCCGCCTCCGCGCGGCAACGGGACCTGTGGCTGGGCCACCTGGCGGCACTGGGCCGGATCAACCCGGTCACCTACGACGCCGCGCACGACCTCTCCGGCCTGCTGCGGGTGGTGCCGTTCGGTCTGCCCGACGCTCCCCCGGTCCGGTCCGCGCGGCCGGGTCTGCGTGCGGAGTTCCCGGAGATCGGCCCGGACGCCGTCGTGGCACTCTGGGCCGGCGGGCTGTACGACTGGTTCGACCCGGTGCTGGTGGTCGAGGCGGTGGCACGGCTGCGGTCCGGCGGCGCCGACGTGCATCTGGTGCTGCTCGGGGCGGCCCACCCGGTGCTGGGCGTCCCGTCGGCCGCGGAGGCCGCCGCCCGCGCCCGCGCGGTGGACCTGGGCGTCCTGGACGCCGGGGTGTGGTTCGCCGACCGCTGGTTGCCCTTCGCCGAACGCGCCGACTGGTTGCTGGAGGCCGACCTCGGCGTGCTCGCGCACCACGCCGGCGTGGAGGCCGAGTTCGCCTACCGCACCCGGCTTCTCGACCACCTCTGGGCCGGGCTGCCGACCGTGACCACCACCGGCGATCCGCTCGGCGGTGCGCTGATCGGGGCCGGGGCGGCGGTGGGTGCCGCACCGGGCGACGTCGACGGGTTCACCGCCGCCCTGGCCGCACTGCTGCCCGCCGTCGATCGCCTGTACGTCGCGACCGCCGCCCGGGCGCTCGTCCCGGCACACCGCTGGTCGGTGACCGCGGCGCCGCTGGTGGACTTCTGCCGCTCGCCGCGGCGGGCACCGGACCTGGTGCTCTCCCGTGCCCGGCGTGCCCAGCTCGGGCTGCGCACCCCCGGCCTCGACCGCTCCCTGCCCACCCGGCTGCGGGCGGCCCTGCTCGAGGGTGGGCCGCTGGTGCTGCTCCGCCGGGTGTCCGGCAGGCTGCGCCGGCTGCTGCCCGGCCGCTGACACCGGCAGCCCTGGTCGACCCGGCGCCGCCGCTGACTCCCGGGACGGCGGCAGCGGACCCTGCGCAACGGTTCCGACCGCCCGCCGGCGACATCCGCGCGCGGATCCCGGTTCCCACCGAGGACGACGACGGCCGGCCCGGGCTCGATGCCCGGACCGGCCGAGGGTCCTGGTGGTGCTGTGCCGTCCGGGCCGCGGGCCCGGCCCGGCTCACTTCTTCAGGTGGTTGTACGCCCCGCCGGAGCCGGCCTTGGCGATCGCGTTCTTGTCGACCACGGTGGTGGGCTTCACGCCGCCGACCGAGGACCACGAGCTCAAGTAGTGCAGCTTGCCCCAGAGGACGCGGTACACGGTGGACGAGCCGGAGGCGATGATGAAGGTCTCGTTCCGCGGGTACCAGAGCAGGTGGTTCCAGGCGCCGCCCTTGTTGGCGTAGCGGATGGCCGCCCCGTCGATCCAGGTGACCGACTTGACCCCGCCGAACTGCGCCCAGCTGGTGACGAAGATCGGTGCGCCACCGGCGATCCGGTAGACCACGCCGGTGCCGCGGTCCGCGACGAAGGTGCCGTCCCGCGGGTAGTCCGGGAGCTTGTTGAACTGGGCGGCGGTGAGCCGCTTGTAGGGCTGGATCCCACCGAAGCTGGTCCAGCTGGACACCACGACCGGTGCGCCACCGGCGATCCGGTAGTAGAGGCGGCTGCCCTCGTCGTAGACGAAGTCACCCTCCTTGACCGAGACGGTGGGGGTGGCCGACGGGGTGGAGACGACCTGGCCGGACTCAACCTTGTCGGTGAACTCGGTGGTGTTCCACAGGCCGCGGCTGCCGCCGACGGTGCCCATGCCGACGTAGCGGTAGGCGGAGCCGAGGATGTTGGCGCGGTGACCCGGCGAGGCCATGTAGGCGTCGAAGATCTCCTGCGCGGGGGTGGAGGTCGACGACGACCACGCCACGTTCTCGCCCCAGGTGGTGCGGTTGGACGCGCCGTTCTCGGCGACCTGGGTCCAGGCGTTCGGGTTGTGCGCCAGCTTGTAGCCGGTGGCGCCGGCGTTCATCTGGTTCGACCAGTACAGCGAGACCGAGGTCAGGCCGCGGGCCTCCTGCAGCGCCGGCAGTCCGCGGTCGGTGCGGGCCTTGTTGATCAGCGCGATCATCTGCTTGTCGAAGGAGACCATCTGGGGAGCCGCGGGCGCAGGCACCGGTGCCGCGTTCGACACCGCCGCCGGCAGCACGAGGGCCGCGATCAGAGTGGTCAGCACGACCAGGATGCGGCCGAGGCCGACCCGCGTCGATCCATTCACTGTCATCACCGATTCCGGGTTCGAGCGGCGTTACATCAGGCCGCTGAGGACCTACCCAGGGTAATGCGATAGCTACACAAGGTGATATAGCCAGCCCGGGTGATTCCGGAGCGTCACTGCCACGCTCCGTTCGCGACCCTGTGCCACGAGCCAGGCGGGCTCGGGACACCATGGTCCGACGGGCGCGGGAACGGCACCCGAATCGGCGGTCAAAGTATCACTCAGAGTGAGAAATGGCCGCATTGCGCTCTACAGATCGTGCTACTTGACACAATGCGTGCCCGATCCACTGCACTCCGAGAGCTAGACCGTCCGGGAATCGTCGGAGCGAACCCGGATCACCCGCGACCGTCGCGCAAGGCCGTGACACCCGGAATCCGCTCACGGACGGTGACATCGTCACGGATCACGGAACGATCACGGAAACGTCACGGCCTTCGGGCCTGCGACCTGCGGCGACAACGCTGTCAGCCGCCCCCTACCGGGGTCGGTCGGAGCACCGGCAGGGCAGACGAGTATGACCGTCGGAAGCTGTCCAGGGACCTGACGAGGGTTTCACACCACCCGTCCGGCGGATCGACGCCCGGGAGTGGGCCTTTCCCATCACACAGGGCCGGATGCGCAGCGCCGATCCGTCGATCACGGAGCGAGGACCTGAACCGGCTGCCGGACCGGGCACCGCGGGACAGCACGGGCCGGACGGGTCGACTCCGGGCACGCCTGGTCGGCAGCCGCAGAGCCGTGCGGGCGACAACGGGGTGTCATCGGCCGGGCGGACACGCGAACGGCCCCGGCGACACGAGGTCACCGGGGCCGTGATGCGGACCGGGCGCTACTTGCGCAGGTGGTTCCAGACGCTGCCGCGGCCGGCGTAGGCGATGGCGGCGTTGTCGACGACGGTGGTCGGCTTGACGCCGCCGACCGAGGCCCAGGACGTCACCGCGACCGGCTTGCCGGAGACGATCCGGTAGACCTTGTTGGTGGCCTTCGCCCGGACGTAGGTGGTGGTCTGCGGGTACCACAGCAGGTGGTTCCAGGAGCCGGCCTTGCCGCCGTTGGTCACCGTCAGCGGGTCGATGGTCACCGGGGACCCGGTCGTCCCGACCGCGGCCCAGCTGGAGACGTAGAGCGGGGCGCCACCGGCGATCCGGTACACCTTGCCGGCCGCCCGGACGAAGGTGCCGTCGGCAGGGCGGAAGCTCAGGTTGGCCCACCGGCCGGTGCCGGCCTTGGTCACTGCCGACGGATCGACGGTCACCGCGGACCTCGTGCCGCCGACCGCCGCCCAGGATGAGACGTACAGCGGCGCGCCGCCGACGAACTGGAAGACGCTGCCGGTCCCGGCCCGGACGAAGGTGTTGTCGGCCGGTGCCTTGCGCAGGTGCGACCAGACACCCGACTTCCCGGCGTTGGTGATCGCGGCCGGATCGACGGTCACCGCGGATCTCGTGCCGCCGACCGCCGCCCAGGAGGAGACGTACAGCGGTGCGCCACCGACGATCTGGTAGACCGCCCCACCGGCCCGGACGAAGGTGCCGTCCTTCGGGTAGGTGTTCAGCGCGCCGAACTCGGCGGTGGTCAGCGAGACGACGGGCTGCGCCCCGCCGACCGAGGCCCAGTTGGAGACGTAGACCGGCGCACCGCCGACGATCCGGTAGACCGCCCCACCGGCCCGGACGAAGATGCCCTCGACGACGTCCAGCACGGCGGCGCTGACCACCTGGCCGGTCTCCACCTTGTCGGTGAACTCGACCGTGTTCCACAGGCCTCGGGTGCCGCTGACGGTACCGACGCCGATGTACTTGTAGTCCTTGCCGAGGATGTTCGCGCGGTGCCCGGCCGACTTCATGTAGGCGTCGAAGACCTGCTGGGCGGTGCTGGTGGACGTCGAGGCCCAGGCCACGTTCTCGGCCCAGGAGGTCCGCGAGGAGGCGCCGTTCTGGGCGACCTGGGTCCAGGCGTTCGGGTTGTGCGCCAGGGTGAACCCGGTGTCGCCGGCGTTCATCTTGTTGGACCAGTTGACGGCGACGGCGGTCAGCCCGCGGGCCTCGGCCAGGACCGGGAGGCCGTTGGCGGTCCTGGCCTGGTTGATGAGCACCAGCATCTGCTTGTCGAAGTCCACCTGCTGGGCCACCCGGGGCGCCACGGGCGCAGCGGCGGCGGGCAGCACGGCGGCGACGAGGGCGGCGATCAGGGTGGCGACGACCAGGAAGGTGCGGTGCAGACCGCTCCGATCACCGCGCTGCTCCGCCTTGCGCCCGGTCCGACCTGACGCGACTGACTCTTGACCCACCGTGATCACCGTTCCGGAACTCCGGCGGGTTGCTGACCCCCACCGCGCACTCCACTGAGGGTAGTTTTCTAGCTACACGCAGTCATAGTCCCTTGTCGGGTGATCGAGTCGGCCGTCCGGTGACCACTGATCGCAACGGTGTCCCGCCCGCTCCGGCCGGCCGTGCCACGACGGTGGGCCGCGACGCACCGTGACCGTCCCGTCCGGGGAACGGCTGTGACGGTCCGTGCGGAAGGTGTCACCGGACACAGCGACCCGGCCGGGTTCGCGGCATCCCCGCCCGGGGGTTCGTCACCCGTGCGGTCGGGCGGGGATCACCCGGCAGGAAAGGTCCCGGGTCACCGCTGGGGGGAACCGAGCGGGGACGACAGGACCCCCGGCCCAGGAGGGCGCGGGGGTCCTTGAGGTGTCGGGTCGGCCGGCGGCAGCGGTGCCGGCCGTGGGCTCAGGCGGGGCGGAAGGCCTCGCCGTGTGCGGCGAATGCGGCATCCAGTGCCTCGGCCCAGGGGCGCAGCGGGGTCAGCCCCGCCTGGTTCCAGGCCGAGGGCGACAGCACCGAGTAGGCCGGCCGCGGCGCCGGGCGCGGGAAGGCGTCCGTGGTCGTCGGATGCACCCGCTCCGGGTCGGCGCCGACGTGCTCGAACACCGCGCGGGCGAAGTGGAACCAGGTGGTCTCGCCGCCGCCGGTCGCGTGCAGCACGCCACCCGGGACGTCACCGAGGGCCAGTTCGACCAGGCCGGCGGCCAGGTCGGCCGACCAGGTCGGCGACCCCTGCTGGTCGTCGACCACGCTGACGGTGGGCCGGGAGGCGGACAGCGCAGCCATCGTCTTGACGAAGTTGCCGCCGGTCGCCCCGTACACCCAGGCGGTCCGCACCACGTGGGCGGCCGGGTGGGCGGCCAGCACGGCCTGCTCGCCCGCCAGCTTGGAGGCACCGTAGACACTCTTCGGCCCGGTCGGTGCGTCCACCTCGTAGGGCGCGGTGCCGTCGCCGGGGAAGACGTAGTCGGTGGAGACGTGGATCAGGCCGAGCCCGAAGGCCGCGGCGTGCAGCGCCAGGTACCCGGGGCCGTCCCCGTTGACCGCGAAGGCCCGGTCCTGGTCGGTCTCGGCGGCATCCACCGCGGTGTAGGCCGCGGCATTGATCACCACGGCGGGCAGGTCACCCGCCGCCGCGAACTGCTGCAGCGCCACCTCGACCGCGGCCGCATCGGAGATGTCGAGATCGGCGGAGCCGAGCCCGGTCGCCGGGATGCCGCGCAGCTCCGCGAGCGCCAGCAGGTCGGAACCGAGCTGGCCGCGGGCACCGGTGATCAACAGACGCACGAGAGGTGTCCCTGCGCTCAGCGGTCGATGGCCGAGCGGGCCTTCAGCGGCTCCCACCAGTCGCGGTGGTCGGCGTACCACTTGATGGTGTCGGCCAGGCCCTGGTCGAACGGCACCAGCGGCTGGTAGCCCAGCTCGTTCGCGATCTTGCTGATGTCCACCGAGTAGCGCTTGTCGTGGCCGCCACCGCGCGGGTCGTGGATCCGCTCGATGTAGCTCTCGTCGCGGCCGGTGGCCTCGATCAGCTTCTCGGTCAGCTCGGCGTTGGTCAGTTCGGTGCCGCCGCCGATGTTGTAGATCTCGCCGGCGCGGCCCTTGGACAGCACCAGCGCGATGCCTCGGCAGTGGTCGTCGACGTGCAGCCAGTCCCGGACGTTGGCGCCGGCGCCGTACAGCGGCACCTTCAGCCCGTCCATCAGGTTGGTGACGAACAGCGGGATGACCTTCTCCGGGAACTGGTACGGCCCGTAGTTGTTGGAGCACCGGGTGATCGCCACCGGCAGGCCGTGGGTCTTCGCGTAGGCGCGGGCGATCAGGTCGGACCCGGCCTTGGCGGCGGAGTACGGCGAGTTCGGCTCCAGCGGCTGCAGCTCGTCCCACGACCCCTCGTCGATGGAGCCGTACACCTCGTCGGTCGAGACGTGCACGAACTTCTGCAGCTTGGTGGCCAGCGCGGCCTGCAGCAGGGTCTGGGTGCCCAGCACGTTGGTCAGCACGAAGTCGGCGCCGCCGAGGATCGACCGGTCGACGTGCGACTCGGCCGCGAAGTGCACCACCGCGTCGACCTTGCCGACCAGCTCGGCGGTCAGCTCGGGATCGCAGATGTCGCCCTGGACGAACTCGTAGCGGTCGCTGTCCTCGACATCTGTCAGGTTGGCCAGGTTGCCCGCGTAGGTCAGCTTGTCCAGCACGATCACCTCGGCCCCGACCAGGTCGGGGTACTGATCTGCGAGGACGTTGCGGGTGAACGCCGAACCGATGAAGCCGGCGCCGCCGGTGACCAAGATGCGCATGGTCGGTCATTGTGCCGTATCCGGCGGGTGATCCCCCCATCCCGTGGAACAGCAGGGACGCAGAACCGGTCACATCCGTCGGGGATGGCACCGGACGACACCGGACGACGGGGGGTGACACGAACGGACTGCACCCCCGCGCCCTACCGCTACGCAACGGCGTCCCCGCCTACCCTCGATCCGGGGCAACCAGGTGACCGGACGACCGTCCTTGTTCGGACACCGCATGTCCCGGTGCCGCTCCCGCAGGGGCACCGGCGCACCCGCGCCGGACGCACCACCGCAGGACCTGTCAGCAGCACCTCTCGTGACGACAAGGATGGAAGGCCGCCCGATGACCCCACCGCCCGACGACCCGCGGCAGGGTCCGCGCCGGCCGGACCGACCCGGCGGCGACCCGCGGCGTGGTCAGGGGCAGGGTCCGGGTCAGGGTTCGGCCCAGGGCTCCGGTCCGCAGCAGCGGCCGGGCGGCGGCCGGAACAGTCAGCAGGGCCAGCACGGTCAGCAGGGCCGGCCGGGCCAGCATGGCGCACCGGGTCAGCAGGGCGCACCGGGCCAGCAGGGCCGGCCGCAGGATCCCCGCTTGCGCAACCAGCAGCCCCCGCAGGGTGGTGGCCGTTCGGGACCGCAGCCCGGACCTGTCGGGTCCGGTGGTCCGGCCGGCCCGGCCGGCCAGCAGCGCCGCAACCCGCTCGCCCCGGGCAACCTGCCGCGGGATCCCCGCACCCCGGCGGCCCGGCCCGGCAGCGCCTGGTCGGAGATCGACGCGCACCCGCACACCGCCGTGATGCCGGCGGGCATGATGCCCGATCCGGGCGAGCCGGCTCGACGACCCCAGCAGCCCGGAGGTCGGCAGGGGCCCCGCGGCCCGGTGCCGCCCGGCGGTCCCGGGCGGCGACCGGCCCCGGCCGGTGTCCCCGGCACCCCGCACCGCACCTCCGGCGGGCTCGTCGCCGGCCGGATCCTGGCCGCGGCGGTCTCGCTGGTCGTGCTGGTGGCGTCGGGCTTCTTCTACTTTCTCGCCGACAACGCCTCCACCGCGGTGGCCGACTCCAACGGCGTGGCCGACGCCGGTGACGCCGGGGTGAGCTTCCGCGGCGGTGTCAACATCCTGCTGGTGGGCTCCGACGCGCGGACCGACGCCGACGGCAACCCGCTGACCGCCGAGCAGCTCTCCCAGGTGCTGACCGAGGAGTCGAACGGCGTCAACACCGACACGATCATGGTCGTGCACATCCCGGAGGGCGGTGGGAGGGCCACCGCGGTCTCCCTCCCCCGCGACACCTGGATCCCGAAGACCGTCACCTCGGTGGTGAAGGGCCCGTACGACGACGGCACCTTCGGCACCTACCAGCCGAACAAGATCAACTCCTTCTACGGCACCGCGAAGTTCTACACGGAGGAGACGCTGGCCGCGCAGGGCGAGGGCGCGAGCCCGGCCCGGGAGCGGCAGTCCAGCGAGGCCGGCCGGACCATGCTGGTCAAGATCGTGCAGGCGTTCACCGGGCTGAAGATCGACCACTACGCCGAGGTGAACCTGATCGGCTTCTACACGCTGTCCGAGGCCATCGGCGGCGTGCCGGTGTGCCTGAACGCCGCGGTCGACGACCCGTTCTCCGGGGCGAAGTTCGCCGCCGGCCCGCAGGAGGTGTCCGGCAGCGCCGCGATGGCGTTCGTCCGGCAGCGGCACGGCCTGCCCGGCGGTGACCTGGACCGGGTGCGCCGGCAGCAGGCCTTCCTGTCCGGCGCGACGCAGAAGATGCTGTCGGCCGGCACCCTGACCTCGCCCGGCAAGCTGTCCTCGCTGATGGACGCGGCGAGCAAGGCGCTGGTACTGGACAAGGACTTCGACCTGCTGACCTTCGCCTCGCAGATGGCGGGTCTGTCCGGCGGCAACGTCGACTTCACGACGATCCCGACCACCGGCGCGACCACCGACCCCGACGCGGCCGGCAAGGACGCCCTCGGCACCGACCCGGCGGTGATCAAGCAGTTCTTCGCCAACCTGTCCGGCGGGTCGTCGGCCGGTGGCGCATCCTCCGGCAGTGCCTCCGGCGCCGCCACCACCTCGGCCGCGTTCGACCCCTCCTCGGTCACGGTGGACGTGCAGGACGCCACCGCCGCGGCCACCGCCGGCACCCCGGTGATGGACACCCTGGCGGCCGCCGGCTTCGTCCGCGGCCAGAACGCCGATGCGCCGGACATCGACGAGAGCAACCAGCACGCGGTGACCACCATCGCCTACCCGAAGGGCGGCCAGGCCGCCGCCCAGCAGGTGCTGGACACCCTCGGTTTCGGCGAGCTCAGCGAGGACGCCTCGGTCGAGGCCGGCCACGTGGTGGTCGTCGTCGGCACCGACTCGACGGGCAGCGGGCTACGCTCCCCCGGCCGCGCCCTGGTGTCCGCCCCCGCCCCGCTGGTGGTCGAGGAGACCACGCCCACCGGCGCCGACCTGAATGCGAGCACAGTGCCGTGCGTGAACTAGGCGGTGTCACCGGTCGCATCCTCGGACCGCTGCAGCAGGGTGACCCGCACCGTCCCCGGCTGACCGTACTGGGCGCCGACGGCGCCCGGACCGAGCTGTCGACCGCCTCGCTGGCGAACCTGGCGGCCAAGGTCGCCGGGCTGCTCCGGGACGAGATCGGCGCCACAGAAGGCGATGTCGCCGCCGTGCTGCTGGACCGGTCGTGGCAGACCGCACCGATCCTGCTCGGTTGCTGGTGGGCCGGGCTCACCGTGGGCACCGACGACGATCCCGCTGCGGTCGCGGCCTTCGTGCCCGAGGGTGCCGACGCCGCGGTCGGCGCCGCCGACGAGGTGTTCGTGGTCACCGCCCACCCGCTCGGCCTGCCGTCCGCCGGGATCGCCGCCCATCAGCGGGATTTCACCACCGCCGCGATGCCGCAGGCAGACCGGTTCGGAGCGGGCCGGGTCGAGTTGTCGGCGCCGGCGCCGGCGCTGGACGCCGTGACCGGTGACGACCTGCTCGCCGCCGCAGCGGATCTCGCCGCGAGCTGGGGCACAGCCGCACGAGTGGCGGCCCGCACCCCCTGCGCCGTCACCGATCTCGCTCCACTGCTGCTCGGCGCCCTGCTCGCCGACGGCTCGCTGCTGCTCGCACCCGACGGCGTCCCGGTCCCCGACGGCGAGCAGGTCACGGTCGAGATCTGAACCAGATCAGCGATGTTCAGCGGAGCAGTGAGCGGGCCATCACCAACCGCTGCACCTGGTTGGTGCCCTCGTAGATCTGGGTGATCTTCGCGTCCCGCATCATCCGCTCCACCGGGAAGTCCCGCGTGTACCCCGCACCACCCAGCAGCTGCACCGCATCCACCGTCACCTTCATCGCCGTGTCCGAGGCCAGACACTTGGCCGCCGACGCCAGGAACCCCTTGTTCGCATCCCCCCGCTCGGTGGCCGCCGCCGCCTGGTAGACCAGCGTCCGCGCCGCCTCGATCGACATCGCCATGTCCGCGATCATGAACTGCAGCGCCTGGAACTCCGCCAGGTGCTTGCCGAACTGCTTGCGCTGCTTCACATAGTCCACCGACACATCCAGCGCGCCCTGCGCGATCCCCACCGCCTGCGCCCCGATCGTCGGCCGCGTGTGATCCAACGTCGCCAACGCCGTCTTGAACCCCGTCCCCGGCTCCCCGATGATCCGGTCCCCCGGGATCCGGCAGTTCTCGAAATGGATCTCCCGCGTCGGCGACCCCTTGATCCCCAACTTCCGTTCCTTCGTCCCCACCACAAAACCCGGATCATCTTCGTGCACCACGAACGCCGAGATCCCGTTCGCCTTCTTGTCCGGATCGGTCACCGCCATCACCGTGTACCAGGCCGACACCCCGGCGTTCGTGATCCAGCACTTCGTGCCGTTCAACACCCAGTCGTCCCCGTCGGCGACCGCCCGGGTCCGCATCGCCGCCGCATCACTGCCCGCCTCCCGCTCCGAGAGCGCGTAGGAGATCGTCGCCTCCCCCGCCGCCACCGACGGCAACACCTTCGCCTTCAGCTCCGCCGACCCGGACAGGATGATCGGCATCGACCCCAACTTGTTCACCGCCGGGATCAACGACGACGACGCACACACCCGCGCCACCTCCTCGATCACGATCACCGTCGCCACCGCGTCCGCCCCCGCACCCCCGAACTCCTCCGGGACGTGCACCGCGTTGAAACCCGAAGCGGACAGAGCTTTCTCGGCTTCGACCGGGTAGCGCTCCTGCTCGTCGCACTCCGCGGCGAACGGCAGGATCTCCTTCACCGCGATCTCCCGCACCGCCTCCCGGACAGCGCGGTGATCCTCGGACAGGGCGAACAGCTCGGACTCGGGACTCGACGACTCAGGATTGGACACAGTGCCACCTCATCGGGACGGGGCCCTCGCGCTCAGGGTTCGCTACCGGCCGGTAACTTGCATCCTAACCAGCGATCGGCGGTCCGGCCCGTCAGGTGGTGCCGGGCTCCCGGACGGCCCGCTGCAGCAGCTCGTCCTTGGCGGCGACCATGGCCTGCAGGTCGTCCCGGTAGGCGGCGAGTTCGCCGGCCAGCTCCCGACCCCGGTCGTCACCGGCCGAGGCCAGCACCCGCACGGCCAGCAGCCCGGCGTTGCGGGCCCCGCCGATCGACACCGTGGCGACCGGGATGCCCGCGGGCATCTGGACGATCGAGAGCAGCGAGTCCATGCCGTCCAGGTACTTCAGCGGGACCGGCACGCCGATCACCGGCAGCACGGTGGCCGAGGCGACCATGCCCGGCAGGTGCGCGGCGCCGCCGGCGCCCGCGATGATCACCCGGATCCCCCGGTCGAGAGCGGTGCGGGCGTAGTCGAGCATCTTCTCCGGGGTGCGGTGCGCGGACACCACGCCGACCTCGTACGGGACGCCGAAGTCCTCCAGGATCTCGGCGGCCTCCTTCATCACGGTCCAGTCGGAGTCGCTGCCCATGATCAGCCCGACCACGGGGCGATCAGCACTGCCTGTGCTCGCTGTACTCACCGGCCGGTCCTCTCGATGAACGGGACCGCCGCGGTGGTGGCGGCGGTGTGCGGGTCCCATCCGTCCGTCCACTCCCCCGTCGACAGCCAGTCGGCGGCCAGCCGGGCGGTGCGGCGCAGCCGCGCCAGGTCGGACCCGAGAACGTTGACGTGACCGAGCTTGCGGCCCGGCCGGAACGCCTTGCCGTAGAGGTGCACCTTCACCTCGGGGAAGCGCGCCGACAGGTGGTGCACCCGCTCGTCCATCCCGATGCCGGCGCCGGCCCCGTCGGCCGGGCCGCCGAGCACGTTGCCCATCACGGTCCACGGCGCGAGCGCATCGGTGCGGCCCAGCGGATAGTCGAGCACCGCCCGCAGGTGCTGCTCGAACTGCCCGGTGACGGCGCCGTCCATCGACCAGTGGCCGGAGTTGTGCGGCCGCATCGCCAGTTCGTTGACCAGGATGCCGTCCGGCGCGGTGTCGGAGACCGGCACCTGGAAGAGCTCCACCGCGAGCACCCCGACCACCCCCAGCTCGCCGGCGATCCGCAGTGCGAGGCGGGAGGCGGCGGCTGCCACCCTGCCGTCGAGATCCGGTGCCGGGGCGATCACCTCGACGCAGATGCCGTTCTCCTGCACGGTCTCCACGATCGGCCACGCGGCCGCCTGCCCGAACGGGGACCGGGCGACGACGGCGGCGAGCTCGCGCTCGAGCGGGACCAGCTCCTCCAGCACGAGGTCGGTGCCGGGGCCCAGCTCGGCGAGCAGCGCGGCGGCCGCCGGCTCGTCCTGCAACACCCAGACCCCGCGGCCGTCGTAGCCGCCGCGCGCGGTCTTGAGCACGACCGGCCAACCGGGTGCGGCGAAGTCCACGACGGCGGCGAGGGTCGCGGCCGGATCGCGGTCCGCGGCGCCGGGCAGTACCGCGTACCGCGGCACCGGCGCACCGAGCGCAGCGAGCCGCTCCCGCATCAGCGCCTTGTCCTGGGCGAACTGCAGGGCGTCGGCGCCCGGGTACACCAGGTGGCCGGCGGCGACCAGGGCCCGGATGTGCTCACCCGGAACGTGTTCGTGGTCGAAGGTGACGACGTCGCAGCCCTGCGCGAACCGGGTCAGCGCCTCCAGGTCGGTGTGCGTGCCGATCTCCACCTCGGGGGTGACCAGGGCGGCGGAGTCGTCGGGCGACTCGGCGAGCACGCGCAGCGTCTGGCCGAGGGGGACGGCGGCCTGGTGGGTCATCCGGGCCAGTTGCCCGCCGCCCACCATGCCGACGCGGGGCATTCCGGTCCGTGGATCCACGAGGAACGAGAGTAGTGGCCCGGATCCGGGCTCCCCGACCGCAGGAGGGTGGGGGTGGGCGCGATCACCCGCGTCTTCGCAGCGGGATCGGGCAGGTGCCGTCCTGGTGGAGGCCGGGGCGTGCGCTTCGGGGGGCGCACGCCCCGGCTCCCTCGTCATCGGCTGCGACCGGACCGGGAATTCCGATCGTCACCGATGGCGTCTCGATGCGGCCTCAGCGGCCGAGTTCGCCCAGCAGGTCGAGGGCGGAGTTGTAGGTCGGCGGCAGGTTCTCGATCCAGACCTGCGGGTCCGGGATGGAGGCGGCCGGGTCGACGGCGAGCTGCGAGCCGATCATCGTGGCGAGCAGCCGGGCGCGGCGGGCGAGCACGGCATCGCGGTCGGTGAGGACGACGGCGACGGACGGCCCGAGCTGGGCCAGGGTGCGGCCGCCGTCGAAGACGGAGCGCATGACGTCGGCGGACAGGATCATCGGCAGCACCCGCTGCCAGCCGGTGCGGTCGGTGAGGTCGAGGCGGACGACGACAAGGGCACTGCTGTCCGGGACCGCACCGCCCTCGACCTCGGCAGCGCGGTAGATCTCGGCCAGCCGGACCTTCAGGTACTCGGGGGTGACCAGGCCGGTCAGCGGGTCGGACACGGCGGCCGGCGGCGCGGTGACACGGTCCGCCCAGCCCAGGGAGACCGCGCGGCGCAGGCTCTCGGTGTAGCGGGGATCGGTGATGGTGGCCAGGACGTCGATGTCGGCGAGGGCCTCGGCCAGCGAGACACCGGCGGCGGCGCGGGCCCGGCCCAGCCGCTCGGCGGCGGGCCAGATGTTGCCGCCCTCGTCGATCGCCTCGCACAGTGCCTCGACCGCCGGGTCCTCCCAGTCGGCCGGGAAGGTCCACGCCAACGAAGTGGTGCGGAGCCGCCACTCGTCGTGGAGCTCCGAGCTGCCCGATGTCACCGGCCGTCCCATGTTCGTGTCTCCTTCAGCGTCACCTGTGCACCGTTCCTCCCGGTGGTGCCGGTGACGCGTCCCGGATCGATGACCGTCCCCGACGAGTACCGATCGCTGCGGTTGTCGCGGCCCGTGAGCCGCCTGTCCGTGTCGTGCAGCAAAGGGACGTCCCGGCCCGGCGATCGTCACGCAGATCGCAGGAAAACTTTGCAGAATCTTCCGTGGTTGGGCTGAACGAGTGACACCGCTCGAATTTCACTCCATTGATCGTCACAATAGTGAGCCAAGTGATCACACCGTGTAGAAGTCAGCGGAGCGATCAGGCCTCACAATGAACTGAACCCCTCAGCTCGGCATCAGCAAGCAGGGTCGGACGGCGCCGGAAACGGCACCGCCTGCGTGTCCGGGTGGGTTCAGGCGGGGCCGCGGCCGTGCCGAAGTGACGGAGAAGTAGCAATTGGGGAGCGGACAGTGACCACGGGCCACGATCACGCGCAGCTGGCGAGCGACGCCGAGCTGATCACCCGCGTGCGCGCCGGTGACCGCAAGGCGTTCGGCGACCTCTACTCGCGCCACGCGTCCGCCGCCGGCACCCTGGCCCGGCAGTTC
Organism: Nakamurella alba; assembly: GCF_009707545.1. Taxonomy (NCBI): domain Bacteria; kingdom Bacillati; phylum Actinomycetota; class Actinomycetes; order Nakamurellales; family Nakamurellaceae; genus Nakamurella; species Nakamurella alba. The sequence continues at coordinate 153,543 of NZ_WLYK01000002.1, forward strand.
GCCCATTCGGCGGCGGAGGCCGACGACCTGGTCTCCGAGGCCTTCGCCCGCGTGCTGGACGGCCTGCTGGACGGCAAGGGTCCCGACACCGCCTTCCGCGCCTACCTCTTCACCACGGTCCGGAACACCGCGTACGACCGCACGCGCAAGGACAAGCGGCTGCAGTTCACCGACCAGATCGAGACCCACGACACCGCGGTCGAGCAGGACGACCCGGTGCTGGCCGATCTGGAGAACGGTCTGGTGGCGCGGGCGTTCGCCGGGCTGCCCGAGCGGTGGCAGACCGTGCTGTGGCACACCCAGGTCGAGGGGCAGAGCGCGGCCGAGGTCGGGGTGCTGCTCGGCATGGCACCGAACGCGGTGTCCAGCCTGGCGTTCCGTGCCCGGGAGGGGCTGCGCGAGGCGTACCTGCAGGCCCATCTGGCCGAGACCGGCGCCGAGCTCTGCCGCACCACCGTCGACCGGCTCGGCGCGTGGACCCGCGGGGGCCTGTCCAAGCGGGAGAAGGCCCAGGTCGACGCCCACCTGGAGACCTGCGAGCGGTGCGGCGCGCTGGCCGCCGAGCTCGCCGAGATCAACACCGGGCTGCGCGCCCTGCTGGCCCCGCTGCTGCTGGGCGCCGGCGCCGTCGGCTACCTGGCCACCCTCGGGCCGGTCGCCCCGCTGCTGCAGGTCGGTGCACTGACCGGTGCGCAGGGCGCCGGGGTCGGCACGGCCGCCGGGACGGGTGCCGCGGCCGGGACCGGGGCTGCCGCTGGGGCCACCGGAGCCGGAGCGACCGGCACCACGGGTGCCGCCGCCGGAGCAGGGGCCGCAGGAGCAGGCGCCGCCGGAGGCGGAGCGGCAGCCGGCGCGGGAGCTGCCGGCGCGGCAGGCGCAGGCGCGGCCGGCGCCGGGGCAGCGGCGGGTGCGGGAGCGGCGGGAGCAGGAGCGGCCGGCGCCGGTGCCGCCGCCGGAGCCGGAGCAGCGGCCGGAGCGGGAGCCGCAGCAGCCGGAGCCGGCGCGGCCGGTGCCGCAGCCGCCGGCGCGGGTGTCGCGGCCGGAGCGGGGGTAGCGGCCGGAGCAGGTGCGGCCGGTGTCGCAGCCGGCGTGGGAGCAGGGGCCGCCGTCGCGGCCGGGGTCGGGGCCGGTGCCGCGGCGGCGGCCTCGTCCGGGATCCTGGCCACCGTGGTCGCCGCGGTGGCCGGTGCCGGCGGTGCGGTCTTCGCCGGCGCGGCCGCGGTCGTCGCGGTCGGCGTCGCCGTCGTCACGCTGAGCCTGAGCGGTGGCGGGACCCCGCCGGCCGCGGTCGACGACCCGGGCGTCGCGCAGAGCATCACCACCGGTGTGCCGGGCACCGCCACCGGCGGGACAGCGGTCACCGGTACCCCCGGCACCGGCGGCACCCAGGCCACCGGCGGCACCGACACCGGCGGCGTTCCCGGCCCCGTGGTGACCGGCACCGACGGCCTGCCGGTCACCACGGTGATCACCACCGACGGCACCGTCATCACCACCGGAACCGTCGGGACCACCGGCACCGCCGCCACCGACACCGCAGTCACCACGGCGACGACCGCCACCGACGGCGCCCCCACGGTGCCCGTGCTGCCCCCGGGGGTCACCGACACCGGGATCCCGACCGGCACCACCGTGCCCACAGCGCCCACGACGGCCACCGACCTCACCGGGACCGGCCCGTCGGCGACCGACACCGCCGGCAGCACCGCGCCGACCGGCGCGACGACCGGCCCGACCACACCGACCGACCTGACCACCACACCCACCGACCCCGGGACCACCACGCCCACCGGCCCCGCGCCGGATCCGGACGCCGGGGTGGCCGTGTCCGGCTCGCCCGCGGTGGGCACCGTGATCGCCGGCGGCGGTACCGGGTCGCTGTCGATGTCCATCACCAACTCCGGCCCGGTCAACAGTTCCGACGGCCGCCCGCTGACCGTGTCCGCCAGCTCCGGCCTGCTGGTCTCCACGCCCGGCTCGTCCACCGGCACCGCGCTGCGCGGCGGGGTGTCCGCCTTCGCCGCCACCCCGTTCGTCGGGGCCGCCCCCGGGGACCCGGTCACGTGCACCGGCACCGTCCCGGCGCAGACGCTGTCCTGCGTGCTACCGGCCATCGCGCCCGGCTCGACGCTGACCCTGACCTTCCCGGTGACCGCGGACACCACGACCGCCTCCGGCACCGTCGACATCACCCTCGGCGCCACCACCACCGCCGCGGGCAGCACCACCAGCACCCCCGTCCAGATCCCGGCCGGCTACCAGGCGGTGAGCATGGTCGGCACCGACCTGGGCGCGCCGGCGCTGGACCGGGTCCGGCTGACCGCCGACCTGCGGACCGGGGTCACCGACCCCGGCACCATCCGGCTGCCGGCGGCGGTGGGCGGCGGTCTGCGGATCGTCGACCTGCCCGGTGCCGGCTGCAGCTGGGCCGATGCCGAGCAGACCCTGCTGGACTGCACCGCCGGCGCGCTGGCCGGCGGCGGGGTGGCCGTCGACGTGCGCGCGGTGAACGGGGCGGCCGGCGACATCGCCGCCACCGCCACCGATCCCGCCGGACGGTCCGTCGCACTCACCGACGCGGTCACCGTGGCGGCCTCGCCGCTCGGCGCCTACGCCGACGTGGTGCTGGCCGGCCCGGGCGCCCCGATCCGGCCGGGCACCGCCGACACGGTGACCCTCACCGGCCTGCCCGTCAGCGGCGCCGTCCGCAACCCCGGTGTGCTCACCGTGCCGGTCGACCTGGCGCCCGGCGTGACCGTCGAGGGCGTGCCGGCCGGCTGCGCCGTCGAGTCCGGGACCGTCCGTTGCGTGCCCGCCGACGGTGTCGCACCGTCCTTCGCACTGTCCGTCTTCGTCGACCCGTCCTCCCGCGCCTCGTACTTCCCGGGTGACGACCTGCCGTCGACCGCGACCGTCGCCAACGGCGGCAGCACCCCGATCGGCGTCGGCAACACCGGCCTGGTGGCCGACCCGGACCGCACCGGCTACGACGCGCTGACCATCGCCGACACCACCGCCGGCGGCCTGACCGCCGGCGCCGACGGCACCGTGCAGATCACCGCCACCCCGGGTGCCGGTGTCCGCGATCCCGGTGTCGTCAGCTTCGTCAACACGATCACCCCCGGCCTCACCGTCGTCGGCAGCCCGGACGCCGACTGCACCGTCGGCCCGAACGTCACCAGCTGCACCCCGACCCTGCTCGGCCTGGGCGACGCCCCGGTGGACACCTGGACCCTGCAGGTCACCACCGCGACCGACGCCCGCGGCACCCTTGCCGCGCCGCCGGCCACCCTGGAGGGCCGGCGCAGCCAGCGCACCACCGGCGACCTCCCGGTCGTCGGCGGTTACGGCAGCTCCTCGCTGACCCTGCCCGGGGGCGGCGCTCCCGCGCTCGACGCCGGCACCACCGCCACCGTCCGGTGGCAGGTCGATCCCGCGGTCCCGGCGGTCACCTCGCCCGGCCCGGCCACCCTGCCGACCGTGCTCGCCGACGGCCTGGTCGTCGCCTCGGCGCGGGGTGCCGGCGGCACGGCCTGCACGGTGGGCGCCTCGACCGTCACCTGCGACCCGGGCACCTCCGGCACCATGACCGCCGATCTGCAGGTCGTCGCCCTCCCGCGGTCCGCCGGCGGCCGGGTGCTGCCGGCCACCGGCACGGACACCGGACGGGCACTGCCGCAGCAGGCCGGCGCGAGCATCTCCGCGCGTGCCGCGGGGGCGTCGATCCCGTCGATGACCGGGCCGTTCGGCGGCACCATGGCCGCCGCGCAGACCATGGAGTGCATCGGCGGCTACGCCCGCGGCACCTGTGACCCGCTGGCGCTCACCCCGACCACCGTCACCCGCCAGTTCACCGTCGACGACACCGCCGTGTTCGCCGACCTGACCTGGGCCGCGGCCGCACCCGGCCGCACCGGCACCGACTGCAGCACCCCGACCACCTCCCTCGGCACCGCGGCGGTCCGCTGCCTGTCCACCGTCTCGGTCTCCGTCGACGGCGGCGCACCGGTCACCGTGACAGGTGTGCGTCCGCCGAGCGCGGTCGACGTCAGCGGGCAGATGTACGTCCGGTCCGCCGACCTGCTGGCCTATCCGGACCTGGCGGCCGCGCTCACCCCGGGCACGCACACGATCACCGTCACCGACCTGCACGCCCGGACCACCGCGGCCGGCATCGCGCCGTTCGGCGCCTGGTCGCTGTCCGTGCTGTGGGTGACCCCGGGTGCGTCGCCGACCACCGTCACCACCGCCAACCCGGGCGCGCTGACCTCGAACTACACCGGCGGCAGCCGCTACACCCGGGTCGCCGACGCCGGCGCGGCGATCGACGACCTGTGGTTCACCCTGTGGGCGCCGGATCCCGGCCCGCGGAAGTGGCTGTCGGACTCGAGCGACCCGCAGGGCGTGCTGCTCGCCGAGCAGGGCACCGAGCGGACCGGCGCCACGGGCGTGGAGACCCGCGACGACGGGCCCGCCGCGGTCGGGTACTCGCTGGTGCACACCGCGCCCGGCCTGGACCGGTCGTTCGACACCACCCCGGCCGATCCGGTGGTGACGGCGGGCATGCCGGAGAGCTTCCGGACCCACCAGCTCAGCTTCGCGCTCACCACCTCCGGGCGCGACGACGTCTGGGTCGGGCCGATCCTGATCGTCCGCGACGCGGGCTGATCGTCACCTCCCGCAGCACACCACCCCCGTCCCCCACCCGATCGGGTGGTCGGCGACACGCTGTGCAGTGGCTCCGGCCGGTGTGTGATCCGTGTGGTGTGACAGATGCTGTGATCAGGCACGACGGGTGGATTCCGGGCTTAGACTGATCCGGTGAATCTGGTCGAGCGCGTGCGCGAGGTGCTGCCGCCGAAGTATCGCGAGCTGGCGAAGTTCCTCGTCGTCGGCGGGTCCTCCTGGGTCGTCGACTCGGGATTGTTCCTCATCCTGTCGCACACGATCCTGGACGAGAAGGTGATCACCTCCAAGATCATCTCGATCCTGGTGTCGACCATCTTCAGCTACATCCTCAACCGGGAGTGGTCCTTCAGCCATCGCGGCGGCCGCGAGCGGCACCACGAGGCCATGCTGTTCTTCCTGGTCAACGGGATCGGCCTGCTGCTGAACCTGGTGCCGCTGTGGATCTCGCACTACCTGATCGGGATCAGCCAGCCGGACTACTCGCGGCTCACGGTGAGCGTCGCGGACTTCGTCTCCGGCAGCATCATCGGCACGCTGATCGGCATGGCCTTCCGCTTCTGGGCGTACCGCCGCTTCGTCTTCCCCGACGAGCTCAGCAGTGCCGACGAGCAGCAGGGCACCGGCGGCGAGCCCCCGGTCCGCGCCGGCAGCTGACCCGGAAGGGTGCGCGGCCGCTCAGGGCCGGTGCGCCAGCAGGTAGATCGCGAAGGTCGGCGGAGCCGGCCGACGCAGTTCCAGCCGCCCGCCGTCGGACTCGACGAACGCCCGGGCCAGGTCCAGCCCGATCCCGGTGCTGGACGCGGTGGACATCCCGCGGTCGAAGATGTGCGCGGCCAACCCCGGGGTGATCGGTCCGCCCTGGTCCTCCACCTCGGTGACGACGGTTCCGGCACCGTCCCGGACGGTGACGGTGACCGTTCCGGCCCCGTGCCGCAAGGCGTTGTCCAGCAACACCTCCACCGCCTCCCGCAGCCGGACCGGGGTGGCGCGGACCACGGTGTCGGCAGCGCCGGTCACCAGGTCCAGCCGGCGGCCGGCGGCCCCGAAGGTCGGTTGCCAGCGGTCCACCAGGTCGACCAGCAGCGGGACCAGCGGCAGCGGCTCGGCGCCGGCCGCCCGGCGCTCCCGGGCGGTGGCCAACAGGTCGTCGACCACCGCGACCAGCTGGTCCGTCTGCTGCAGCGCGGCCCGGGCGGCGGCCGCCAGGTCCGGGTCCGGCTGCGTCGCCAGCTCCTCCACCTGCAGCCGCAGCCCGGTCAGCCGGGTGCGCAGCTGGTGGGTGACGTCGCCGACCAGGTCCCGTTCCCGGCCGATCAGCGCCGCGATGTCGCCGGCCGAGGTGTCCAGCACCTCCGCGACCCGGTCCAGTTCGGCGATGCCGTAGCGCTCGGGTACCGGCCGGAAGTCACCGGCGCCGAGCCGGGCCGCCCGGTCCGCGACCTGCACCAGCGGCCGGGACAGCCGGCGGGCCAGCACCAGGGCGATGCCGGCGCCGACTGCCAGCGACAGCAGCACCGCGGCGGACACCAGCAGCAGCGCGGTCCGCTGCTCGGACTCGATCCGGTCGGCCGGCACCGACAGCCGGACGGACCCGCCGCCCGAGAGCGAGACCTCCTCGGCGAACCGCTCCTGCACGGCGGGGTCGAAACCGGGCCCGGGCACCTCGCCCGCCCGGCCACCGGACATCCGGACCTGCAGCAGGCCGCCGTCGGGCACCAGCAAGGCATACGGGGCGAGATCGAGCTCCGGCAGGGCGGCCTGCTCCCCCAGCGAACCGGCGACCGATTCCAGCCGGCCCAGCAGGTCGGTCCGCACCCCGTCGGTGACCAGCCGGTAGGAGACGATCGCCAGCGGCACCCCGAGCGCCAGCACCGATGCCAGCATCACCATCAGGATCGACGCGAGGACCCGGCGACGCATCGGCGGCGCGGATCAGCCGTTGAACCGCAGACCGGCACCGCGCACGGTGGCGACGTGCCGGTCCAGGGGCTCCTCCTGGCCGGCGGCGAGTTTGTGCCGCAGCCCGGAGACGTGCATGTCCAGGGTCTTGGAGTTCAGCACCGACGGGTCGCCCCAGAGCGCGTCCACGATCTCCTCGCGGCTGACCACCTGGTCCGGGGTGGTCATCAGCAGGTGCAGCAGGTCGAACTCCTTGGGGGTGAGCGCGACCTCGGTGCCGGCGACGGTGACCTTGCGGGCGGATGCGTCCAGCAGCACCCCGTTGCTGGACAGCAGCACCACCCCGTTGCGCCGGAGCAGCGCCCGCACCCGGGCCAGCACCTCCGACATCCGGAACGGCTTGGCCACGTAGTCGTCGGCGCCGGCGTCCAGGCCGACCACCACGTCCATCTCGTCGGCCCGGGCGGTCAGCATCAGCACGGCGATCCGGCGGCCGGAGGCACGGATGCGGCGGCAGACCTCGAGTCCGTCCACCCCGGGCAGGCCGAGATCCAGGATCATCACGCTCACCGGCTGCTCGGTGGCCGCGGCCAGTGCGGCACCGCCGCTCTCGGCGAGCACCACCTGGTAGGACTCCTTGCGCAGGGCGCGCGCCAGCGGTTCGGCGATCGCGGGGTCGTCCTCAGCCACCAGTACGACGGTCACGCCGACAGCGTACGGTCCGCGGTCGCGGACTCCGGTGAGGTGCCGCTCAGACGGGTGTCACCCCGTGCCGCCGCGGGTACCGGGGACGTTCCCGCCCGGCGGCCAGGGCCAGCCGGGCGATGAGTTCGCCGCGCAACTCCTCCGGTTCGACGATCGCGTCGATCACCAGGTCCGCGGCCAACCGCACCAGGTCGATGTCCCGCTCGTACTCCCGCCGCAGCCGGTCCACCAGCGCCGCCCGTTCGTCCGGGTCCGCCACCGCGGCGATCCGGTGCGCGTGCACCGCGTTGACCGCGGCCTCGGCGCCCATCACCGCGATCTTCGCCGTCGGCAGGGCGAGGGTGACGTCCGGGTCGAAGCCGGGGCCGGCCATCGCGTACAGCCCGGCGCCGTAGGCCTTGCGGATCACCACGCAGGCCTTCGGCACGGTGGCCTCGGCCACCGCGGTGATCATCTTCGCGCCGTGCCGGATGATGCCCTGCCGCTCGACCGCGGTGCCGACCATGAACCCGGGCACGTCCGCCAGGAACACCAGCGGCAGCCCGAAGGCGTCGCAGAGCTGGATGAAATGCGCGGCCTTGTCGGCGGAGTCGACGAACAGCACGCCGCCGCGGACCATCGAGTTGTTCGCCACGACCCCGACCGGCCGGCCGTCCAGCCGCCCCAGCCCGACCGTGAGCTCGCGGGCCCAACCGGGGTGGATCTCGAAGAAGGAGTCCTCGTCCAGCAGGGCCCGGACCACCCGGCGCATGTCGAACGCGACCCGCTCCGAATCCGGCACCAGGGCGCGGATGTCGCCCTTCCCGGCCGGCCGCGGGTCGGTCGCCGGCAGCGGGCCGTCGCAGCGGGACGGGAAATACGACAGGTACTGCCGCACCGCGCCCAGCGCGGCCGGTTCGTCGGACACCAGCAGATGGCCGACACCGGAGACGGTGGTGTGCATCCGGGCACCGCCCATCTCCTCCAGCGTGGTCCGCTCCCCGGTGACCATCTCCACCATCCGGTCGCTGCCCAGGTACATCGACGCATTGCCCTCGACCATCACCACCAGGTCGCAGAACGCCGGGATGTAGGCGCCACCGGCCGCGCTCGGGCCGAACAGCGCACACACCTGCGGGATCACCCCGGACGCCCGCACCTGGGTGGCGAAGATCTTGCCGGCGCCCCGGCGGCCGGGGAACAGCTGCACCTGATCGGTGATCCGCGCACCGGCCGAGTCGACCAGGTAGATCATCGGAACACCCGCAGCACAGGCCTTCTCGATGATCCGGATGATCTTCTCCACCGTCCGGGCCCCCCAGGACCCGGCCTTGACGGTCGAGTCGTTGGCCATCAGGCAGACCGGCCGTCCGTCGACGGTGGCCGACCCGGTGACCACCCCGTCGGCCGGCAGGCCGTCGGCCAGCGCGTTCGCCAGTTGCCCGTCCTCGACGAAAGAGCCCTCGTCGACCAGGATGTCGATCCGTTGCCGGGCGAACAGCTTGCCGCGTGCGGCATTCGCATCGTGGTACTTCGCGGGGCCGCCGGCGGCCGCGAGGCGGCGCAGTTCACCGGGGGTGGAGGGGATCGGCGACGGCTCTGTCACCCGGCCAGTGTAGGTGAACGGCGGTTCACCGGCCTGCTCCGGTCCGGCACCGTGTTCGCGGCGATCACGCCGGCGACGACCAGCACCGCCCCGGCCAGCAGCGGCAGGGTCGGTCGCTCCCCGAACAGCGGGAAGGCGATCGCTGCCACCAACACCGGGGTGAGCGCGCCGGTGGCGGCAGCCGGCCGCGGCCCCAACCGGGCCACCGCCACCGCGTAGGTCAGGCCCGCGCACAGCCCGATCCCGATGCCCTGCACAGCGGTGAACACCAGCACGTCCGGCAGTCCCGCGGTGCTGGAGAGCAGGGCGCTCCCCGACGGCCGCAGCACCGCGAGCAGCACGGTGACCGGCAACGACGGCAGGCAGACCAGCAGCACGGTGTCCAGCGGTCGCAGGCCGGCCCGGCGCAATCCCAGGGTGAAGGCGGCCCAGAACGCCGACGCGGCGAGCAGCACGGCGAGCCCGGGCCCCGACCGCAACTCCGGGACGGCGATCACCGTCACCCCGGCGACGACCAGCGCGAGCGCGCCGAGGCGGGGTGCCGACGGCATCGCCCGGCGGCGCAGCGCCACCGCCGCGGTGACGAACACCGGGACGGTGCCCGGGATGACCAGCCCGACCAGCGTCGCACTGGTCAGCCGGCCACCGAGGGCGGAGGTGAGGAAGTACGGCAGCCCGGCGCCACAGGCGATGGCGACGGCCGCGGGCAGCGGCGCCCGGCGGATCCGGCGGACCGCCGCCGGGACCACGGGCAGCAGCACCAGCACCGGCAGCCCGAACCGCAGCAGCGCCACATCGACCGGGGTCAGCGAGGACCCGGCAATCCCGCGGATGCTGAGCGCGAATCCGGCCCAGAGCACCACCGTGGCCGCCATCGCGGCCGGCCCCTTCATCCGAGCGCCGTCAGCGCCGCGGCCAGCCGCGGGATCCGGCCGGTCGGCAGCCCGGCCACGTTGATCCGGCCGCCGGGTGCGCAGTACACCGCTGCCTCTGTCATCAGCCACTGCCGTTCCGACTCCGTCATCGGGAGGACCGAGAACATGCCGCGGTGCCGGGTGACGACCTGCCACCGGCCCGGACCGACCGCCGCGGCGAGCTGCCGGCGGATACTCATGATCCGGCGTCGCATCGACTCCAGTTCGGCGGTGTGGTCGGCGCGCAGTGCCGTGTCGCCGAGGATCTCGGTGACCACGGCCGCGCCGTGGTCCGGCGGCTGGGAGTACGAGGCCCGGGCGATCCGCTGCAGCGCGGCGCCGGCGACCGCCCGCTGCGCGGCGGAACCGCCGGTCACCAGAGCGATCCCGGTGCGCTCGGCGTACAGCCCGAAATTCTTCGAGCAACTGGCGGCCACCAGCGCCACCTCGGCCGCCGCGACCACGGTGCGCAGCCCGGCCAGGTCGGCCGCCATGCCCTCACCGAAGCCGTGATAGGCCGAATCGACCAGCGGTACCAGACCGAGAGCGGCCATCGCGTCGGCGATCTCGCGCCACTGGGCCGGGTCCGGGTCGGCGCCGGTCGGGTTGTGACAGGCCGCCTGCAGCAGCACGACGTCGCCGGGCCGCGCCCGGTGCAGGGCCTCCAGCAGGGCGGGCACATCGGCCCGCCCGTCGGGGGTGAGGGACGGGTGGCCCTGCACCCGCAGGCCGGCCGCCTCGGCGATCGGCCGGTGGTTGACGTACCCCGGCTCCCCCAGGTGGACGGTGGCCGACGGCGACGCCAGCGCGACCAGCTCCAGCAGCACCCGCAGCGCACCGGTCCCGGCAACGCTCTGCACCGCAACGGTTCCGGCGGCGGCGGCCGGCCCCAGCAGCAGATCGGTCATGGCCGCCAGGAACGGTGCCGACCCGGACGGGCCGACGTAACCGCGCGGCCGGCGGCGGGCGGCGAGCCGCTGCTCGGCCTCCGCGACCGCCCGCATCACCGGGGTGCGCCCGGTCTCGTCCCGGTACACCCCGACGACCAGGTCCAGCGGATCGCGCCGATCGGCGCGCAATGCTCCGGCCATCGCCCAGAGCGGGTCCGGCAGCACCGGTCCCAACGTCGACAACATGCTCACCCGCGCAACGCTAGACCTGCTGCAATGGCAGCCGATTGCCAGTTCTGCCGTCGTTCGCGACATCAGGAGCAGGATCTGCCACACTTAACGCCATGGACGACATCGACCGCGACATCGTCCGGCTGCTCCAGCAGGACGGCCGGCTGAGCAACCAGGACCTGGCCGACGCGATCCGGCTGTCACCCTCCCCCACCCTGCGCCGGGTGCGCCGGCTGGAGGAGGACGGCGTCATCGCCGGCTACACCGCGCTGGTCGACCAGCGGGCCTGGGGACTGCCGGTCACCTGCTTCGTGCAGATCCGGCTGTCCGAGCACAACCGCGCCGCCGTCGAGGCCTTCGAGCAGGCGGTGCAGCAGGTGGACCGGATCCAGGAGTGCTTCCTGATGACCGGCGAGGCCGACTACCTGCTGCGGGTGGTGGCCGCCGACCTCGAGGACTACGAGGACTTCGTCCGGTCCACGCTGCACCAGATGCCCGGGATCGCCTCCATCGGCACCGGTTTCGCCTACGGTGTGGTCAAGAGGACGCCGGCGCTGCCGGTGCCGCGGCCTCAGGCTCGATGAGCGGGTAGCGCTCGGCCAGCTCGCCCGGGAAGTGGCAGGCCACCCGGTGCTCCACCGAGCCCTGGGCGGGACCGGCGGTCAGCAGGGGCTTCTCGGTCGAGCAGATCGCCCGATCCGCGCCGACCGGGCAACGGCTGACGAAAGCGCACCCCTGGGTCGGCCGCCGGGACTGCGGCTCGCCGCCGAGCACGATCCGCTCCCGCTTCACCACACCGCGGGGCGCCGGCGCCGCGGACAGCAGGGCCGTGGTGTACGGGTGCTGCGGTCGGGCGAAAAGATCCTCGGCGGAGGCGATCTCGACGATCTCCCCCAGGTACAGCACCATGACCCGGTCGCAGAAGTACTCGGCCGCGGCCAGGTCGTGGACGATGAACAGGTAGGTCAGGTCCAGCCGGCGCTGCTCCTTGCGCAGCAGGGTGAGCACCTGCGCCTGCACCGAGACGTCCAGCGCCGAGATCGGCTCGTCCAGCACGGTGATCTCCGGCCGCAGCACCAGTGCCCGGGCGATCGCCACCCGCTGCCGCTGGCCGCCGGACAGCGCGCCGGGGACGCGCTCGAGCAGTTCCCCGGTCAGCCCGACGTCGGACAGGATCTCCTCCGCCTGCCGGCGGCGCTCGGCGGCCGGCACCCCGTGCACGGCCAGCGGCTGCTCGACGATGTCGCGCACCGTCATCCGCGGGTCCAGCGACCCGAACGGGTCCTGGAACACCATCTGGATGCGCTTGCGTGCCTGCCGCAGAGCGCGCCCGGACAGCCCGCTCAGCTCGGTGCCGTCCAGCTCGATCGTCCCGGTGGTGCGGCCGCGTTCGGTGCCCAACCGGAGCAGCGAGCGGGCCAGCGTCGACTTGCCGCAGCCGGATTCGCCGACCACGCCCAGGGTCTCGCCCTTGTGCACCTCGAAGGACAGCTCGTGCAGCACCGGGTACGCGCCGCGACCGGCGGCGTAGGACCGGCTCAGCTCCCGGACCGTGAGCAGCGGCTCCCGGTCCTTGACAGCAGTGCTTGTCGCAGCGGCGGTGCTTGTTGCTGCAGTGCTTGTTGCAGCGGGGGTCTCGCCCATCTCAGGCCAACCTCTCCAGTCGGGCGGTCTGCGCCTCGGTGGCGCGGCGGCACTCGGCGACGTGCCCCACGGTCTCCAGCGGGATCCGCGGCGGTTGCCCGGTGGTGCACTCCGGCTGTGCCCAGGTGCAGCGCGGGGCGAACGAGCAACCCGGCGGCAGCGCGGTCAGCGCCGGCGGTGCGCCCGGGATCCAGGACAGCTCACCGTCCTTCACCGCCCCCGGCACCGGCAGCGAGTCGAGCAGCGCGCCGGTGTAGGGGTGCGCGGCGGCCGGGAACATCAGGTCGGTGGGCACCTCCTCGACGATGCGGCCGGCGTACATCACCAGCACCCGGTCGCAGAACTCGGACACCAGGCCGATGTCGTGGGTGACCAGGACAACGGCGATGCCGAGTTTCTCGACCAGCGAGTCGAGCAGGTCCATGACCTGGGCCTGGGTGGTGACGTCGAGGGCGGTCGTCGGCTCGTCGGCGATCAGCACCGCCGGGTCGTTCGCGATGGCGATGGCGATCAGCACGCGCTGCCGCATGCCACCGGAGTACTGGTGCGGGTACTGCTTCAGCCGGCTCGCCGGGTCGGGCACGCCGACCCCGGCCAGCAGTTCGATCGACCGCTCCCGTACCTGCGCGCGCGACATCTTCGGGTGGTGCTGCTTGAGCGCCTCGCCGATCTGCGCACCGATCGACTTCACCGGGTCCAGCGAGGTCAGCGGGTCCTGGAAGACCAGCGACATCTCCGACCCGCGAAGCCGGTTCATCGCCTTCTCGTCGTCGTAGTCGACCTGGTTGCCCAGCAGGTGCACGGACCCACCGGTCACCCGGCCACCGGCGGCCATCAGCCCCATCAGGGCCAGCGCCAGCGTCGACTTCCCGGAGCCGGATTCGCCGACCACGCCGACCTTCTCGCCCGGCCGCACCACGAGATCCACCCCGCGCACGATGCCCACCCCGCCGTACCCGGCGTGCAGGTCCGAGACCTCCAGCGCCGCCGTCCCGGTCGCCGTCTTCTCCAGCAGCGCGCTCATCGCCCGCCACCCACCCGGAGCCGCGGATCCACCAACGACATCACCCCGTCCGCGATCGAGTTCGTCACCACATACAGGACTGCGGACAGCAGCACGAAGGCCTGCACCACGGCGAAGTCCTGCCGCTGGATGCCCTGCACCAGCACCTGGCCGATGCCCGGCCAGTTGAACACCTGCTCCACCAGCACCGAGCCGGTGATCATCGTCGCCAGGATCATCCCGGCGGACGAGATGGCCGGCAGCAGCGCGTTGTGCAGCACGTGCCGCCGGTGCGTCTGCCAGCGGGTGACGCCCTTGCTGCGCACCACGGTGACGAAAGCGGCCTTGGCCACGTCGTTCTGGTTCGCGGTGATCAGCCGGACCAGGAACGAGGCCGGGATGATCGCCAGGCAGAGCGCGGGCAGCAGCAGGTGCGCCATCGCGTCGGAGAACACCACGAACTGCCCGGACAGCAGCGCGTCGATGCTGTAGAGCCCGGTGATCTTCGGCGGCGGCTGCAGGAACGAGGTGAGCCGGCCGGAGGCGCCCGGCAGGATCCCCAGGCCGGAGGAGAACACCAGGATCAGCACCAGGGCGACCCAGAACTGCGGGGTGCCCAGGCCGATCAGCGACAGGATCTTGGAGACGCCGGCGAAGATGCCCTTGCGGTAGCTGGACAGCGTGGCCAGGACCAGTGCGCCGATCACCGCGAAGATGAACGCCCACAGGGCCAGCTCCATGGTGGCGGGCAGCCGGTTGGCCATCACCTCGGTGACCTGGGCGCCGTTGCTGTAGCTGTAGCCCCAGTTCAGCGTCACGAAATCGCCGACGTACTTGAAGTACTGGGAGATCAGCGGCTGGTCCAGGCCCAGCTGCGAACGGATCGCGGTGAGCGTGTCCTCGGTGGCCAGCGAGCCGGCGATCAACCGGGCCGGGTCACCGGGCACCGCGCGGAGCACGACGAAGGAGACCACGGAGGCCAGGATCAGCGTCTGCAGGACGCCCAGGACGGTGCGGATCGGTCGGGCCGACATGGGGGATCACCCCTCCTTGACGAGTGCGGCGGCGGGTACTGCGGCGGCGGCCGGGACCTCGGCGGAGGCGTCTCCCGGTGCAGCGGTTCCGGCCGGGCCGGAAGGTCCTGTGGTCACGCCCGTCGACCCGGTGCCGGCAGGCCCGCTGCGGCGGCGGGCCTTGCGGGCGGCGCGGCGGGCGCGCAGGTCGGGCAGGCTGTCGGAGAGCAGGTTCACCGCGACAACGGTGACCAGCAGCGCGATCCCGGGGAACACGCCGATCCACCACTGACCGGTGAGGGCGTTCTGCAGGCCGTCGGTGATCATCGCGCCCCACTCCGGGGTCGGCGGCTGCGCGCCCATGCCGATGAAGCTGAGGCCGGACAGGATCAGGATGACGTTGCCGAAGTTGGCGGCCAGCTGCACCGAGAAGGTGGTGTTCAGGTACGGGACCACGTGCTTGACCGCGATCCGCGGGGTGGACAGCCCGATGGTGCGGGCGGCCTCGACGAACGGTTCGGTGGTGGCCCGGCGGGCCTCGGCCCGCAGCGTCCGGGCGAACACCGGGATCACCGTGATGGTGATGCCGATCAGCGCGGTGACCAGGCCGGTGCCGAAGGCCATGGTGATGGCGAGTGCGAGCAGGAACGCGGGGAAGGCCATGATCGCGTCCAGCAGCCGCATCACCGTGGTGTCCAGCCAGCGCGGCCCGAGCCCGCAGACCAGCGCGATGGCCAGGCCCAGCCCGCCGCCGATCGCGATCACCGACAGGCCGGACCCCAGCGCGATCGAGGTGCCGAAGGCGACCCGGGCGAACACGTCCCGGCCCTGGTTGTCGGTGCCGAACCAGTGGTCGGCGCCGGGCGGCAGCAGCACGGAGGCGACGTTGACCTTGTTCGCCTGGTCCTCCAGGAACAGGCCGGCCACCGCCATCGCGACGATCACCAGCAGCAGCCCCAGGGCCACCCGCAACTGGACCGACGATCCCGCGGACCCGCCCGCACGCTTCCGGCTCATCCGAGTGCCTCCTCCTCGCCGGACCCCGGCCCGGCGACGGTCCTGCCGCCGAGCACCACCAGGGTCGGCGCATTGTCCTTCAGCAGTTCGGGGTACGTCACCGGGTCGCCTCCCCAGGCCACCAGATCGGCGACCTTGCCCGGCTCGATGGTGCCGACCTCCGCGTCGATGCCCAGGATCTCCGCATTGACCCGGGTGACGGTCTGGATGCCGGCGCTGCCGCCGAAGAGCCGGGCGTGCAGGGCCGGTTCCCAGGCCCGCAGGTCCTGGGTCTCGCCGACCAGATCGGCGCCGCCGCCCACCCGGACGCCCGCCTCGCGCAGCATGGTCATCGACTGCACGGTGAGATCCCGCAGCCGGGCGGCCTCCTCGCGGCGGGAGGCATCCAGGCCCCAGGTCTCCGGGTCGACCCGCAGCAGTTCCTGCATGGTCAGTGTGCCGATCACCGCGACGTCGTTCTCCACGATGGCCTCGAGGGTCTCGGCGTCGATGTGGCTGGCGTGCTCGATGCACCTCGCCCCGGCGCGCACGGCGCGCAGCAGGCCGCGCGGGGTGTGCGCGTGGGCGGTGACGTAGCTGTTGCGGTCCTCGGCGATCTCGACGGCGGCCCGGATCTCGTCGACCGAGAGCTGCGGGCAGTCCACCGGGTCGCCGTGCGAGAGCAGGCCGCCGGTGGCGAAGACCTTGAGCTGGGTGGCGCCGCGCCGGAACTGGTCGCGGGCCGCCTTGCGCATCTCGTCGACCCCGTCGACCAGCCGCATGGCCAGGGCCAGGCCGGTGGCGCCGGTCCCCGGGTTCGCGGCCTCGTCCGAGTAGTGGCCGCGCATGTCGCCGTGACCGCCGGTCTGGGACAGGATCTGGCCGCTGGGCAGCAGCCGCGGACCGGGCACCAGCCCGTCGGTGATGGCCTGCACCAGGCCGCCGTCCACCCCGCCGAGATCGCGCAGGGTGGTGAAGCCCTGGCGCAGCGAGGATTTCAGGATGGCGAAGATCGTCGCGGCCTGCACGGCCGGCGGCAGTGCCGCCTGGCCGTGCAGCCGCAGGATGCCGACGTGCGCGTGGGCGTCGATGAACCCCGGCAGGAGTGTGCTGCCGGAGACGTCGGTCACCCGGGCCCCGTCGCGGCCGGCCCGGTCGGCCGGCCGCGACGAGGGGTCCACCGGTTCGACGGCGGTGATCCGGCCGTCGGTCACCAGCACGTCCGCCCGCAGGCGGGCCGCGCCGGTGCCGTCGAAGACGTGCCCGCCGACGAACCAGTGCTGTGCTGCCACCGTCACGCAGCTGCCTTCCAGGTCCGCATGTCGGTGTACTGGTTCCACAGGTACTCGGTGCCGGTCTTCATGACCACCGCGGTGGCGTCCAGGTAGAGGATCGCCTTGGGCGAGTCGGCCACCCAGTTCTTGGTCAGCTGGGCCAGGGCGGCGTCACGCTCGGCGTCGTCCTTGGCCGCGCGGACCTCCTTGAGCAGCACGTCGTTGCCCGGGACGCAGATGACACCGGTGTTGAAGGAGATCCCGCAGGCCTCGTCATAGGACAGGTAGTAGCCGGCGCTGAAGATCGCCGGGCCGTCCAGGCGGAGGGCGGCCTGGGTCTTCAGGCCGTAGACCTGGTCGCCCCAGGCACTCTCGGACAGCGGGTTGACCGTGACCTCGATGCCCAGCTCGCCGAGCGCGGACTGCAGGATGGTGGCGATGGAGGCCTGGGTGGCGTCACCGGAGATGGTGTCCAGGGTGACCGTGATCGGGGTGGTGACCCCGGCCTCGGCCATCAGCGCCTTGGCCTTCTCCACGTCGTAGGTGCGCGGCGTCGAGTCGGCGGCGTCGTAGCCCGGCATGGTCGGCGGGACCGGGCCGTAGTACAGCTGGCCGTAGCCCTTGAGGACGTTGTTCAGGATGTCCTCGTACGGGATCGCGTAGGTGACGGCCTCGCGGACCTTCTCGTTGGTCCACGGCTCCTTGTCGTTCGGCATCAGGAAGCCCATGTTCGCGGTCGCCGTGCTGGCCGCCACGGTGAAGCCCTCGGTGTCCTGCAGCGAGGCCGCCGAGTTCTTGGTCAGGCCCTGGACGATGTCCAGCGAGCCGTTCTGCAGCTCCAGCAGCATGGCCGAGTCGGACTTGATCCAGTTGACGTTGATGACGTCCGAGGCCGGCGCCTCACCCTTGAAGTTCGGGTCCTTCTCCAGCACGGCCTTGGTGCCCGGCTCGTAGGAGGCCAGCCGGAACGGGCCGGAACCGGCGTCGTGCGAGGCCATCCACTCGTTCGGCGTGGCGTCGACGACGCCGCCGTTGGCCTCGACCAGGGTCGGGTCGACGATGGAGGCGGACGGGGTGGCCATCGCCAGCGGGAAGTTGGCGTCGACGAAGTTCAGGTCGAACTTCACCGTCGTCGGGTCGACGACGGTGATCTCCTTGATCAGCAGCGGATCCAGGTACAGGTCGTTGACGATGGCCTGGCCGCAGCCGGCGATGGAGTTGACCCGGTCGATCGAGTACTTGACCGCCTCGGCGTCCATCGGGGCGCCGCTGGGGAACTTCCAGTCCGACGGCAGGGTGAAGGTGTAGCTCAGGCCGTCCGCGCTGACCTCGTAGTCGGTCGCGAAGTAGGGCTCGACCTTGGTCGGGTCCTGCTCCTTGACGCCGTTCGCGTCGGTCCGCTCGCCGTACTGCATCAGCTGGACGTACAGGCCCATGGTCAGCCGGACGTCGTCCAGCGTGCAGCCGGAGGCCGGGTCGAGGGTGGTGGTGGCGACCGAGAAGGCCACGTCGGTGGTGACCGGGCCGGCCGCCGCGGACGACGACCCACTGCCGGTGGCACCGCCGGCCGAGGTCTGGGTGGTCGGGGCGGTGGCGGTGCACGCCGAGGCGAGCAGCGCCAGGCCGGCGATCGCCGGCACTCCGAGCCGCCGGAAGGTGGAGCTCATGCATGTCCTCCTGGAAAACGGTTCTGGTGAAAGGTTTCTCTGGGAACTGGCTGGCTGGTGCAGGTGGCTCAGACCGCCGCGCGCAGCGCGGTGGTCGCGGCCAGGTCGACGTCCCAGATGCCGGGCAGCGACCCGGCGGTCAGCACGACCTTGTAGATCTCCGAGGCGTCGGCCAGGGTGACCCGCTCGTCGCGGACGTCGTCGGCCACCCGCTGCGGGTCCCGGTCCACCGGGTTGCCGTAACCGCCGCCACCACCGGTGGCCTGCCGGAGCACCGAGCCGACCGGCACCGGCCGGTCGACGATGCGCTCCGCGACCTTCTCGACAGTGCCGTCCGGGTGGATGAGCTCCACGTGGGTGGGCTTGGCGGTGACACCGCCGCGGACGCCGCGGGAGATCGGGTCCTTGGAGCTCTCGGACGCGGTCTTGACCATGGAATCGGCCTGCAGCACGTGCATGTCGCGGAACACGCCCGCGCCGCCGCGGAACTGACCGGCGCCGGAGGCCTCGGTGCGCAGCGAGAACTGGTTGCAGCGCACCGGGAACCGCATCTCCAGCACCTCGACCGGGGTGTTCGAGCAGTCCCCGTCGGTCACGAACATCATGCAGGCGCCGTCCTTGCCCGGGAAGGCACCGTGCCCGCCCTGCACCGGCTCCGCGAAGACGTAGGCGCTCTCGGTGTCACCGGTGGTGGACATGACGTAGGTCGAGACCATCTGGTAGCCACCGGCGCGCACCCGCTGCGGGGCGACGTCGGCGAAGGCCAGCTGCATGGTCTCGATGACACCGGTCATCAGGTAGCCGTAGGAGTCGCACGGGGCCGGCTTGGCCGGGTTGACCATGGTCGGCCGGTCCGGCCAGACGATGTCGGCGAGCTCCAGGTGGGCCTGGTTCGCGGTGCCCAGCGGGTCGAGGACGCCCTTGAGCACCTCGGCGATGGTGGCCTTGGTGGCCTCGGCACCGGCGTTGATCGGGCCGGAGGACTGCTTGGTGGTGCCCTCGAAGCTGACCTGGACCCGGTCGCCCTTCACCGTGGTGGTGACGTGCACCTCGGGCACCTCGTCGCGGTCGACACCGCTGAAGTCGAAGGTGAACGCCGACTTCATGGTGGTGTCCGGCATCGCGGCCAGCTCCCGGCGCAGCGCGCGCTCGGTGTTGGCGATGACGTACTCCATCAGCGTGGTGACCTCGGCGGCGCCGTAGCGGCGGCACAGCGCGACGACCCGCTCCGCGCCGGTCCGGGCGGTGGCGATCTGCGCGCGCAGGTCGCCCATGACGACATGCGGGACCCGCATGTTGTTCTCGATGAGGTCGAACATGTCCGGGTTCTCCTCGCCCCGGATCATCAGCCGCTGGTGGGTGAAGGCGATGCCCTCCTGGTAGATCTCGGTGGAATTCACCGTCCAGCCGCCCGGGCTCATGCCGGAGACGTCGGCCCAGTGGGCCATGCTGCCGGTGAAGGCCACCAGCTCGCCCTCGAAGAACACCGGCATGTACACGGCGGTGTCGGAGATGTGGGTGCCGTTGAGGTACGGGCTGTTCACCACGAAGACGTCGCCGTCGTGGATGCGGTCCCGGCCCCACCACTGCAGGCCGGACTTCACCGAGGCCGGCAGCACGCCGGTGAACACCGGCAGGCCGGGTGCGTCCGCCCACAGGTCGCCGTTCGCGCCCATCACGCCGACGCCGAAGTCCTTGACGTCGAAGATCAGCGGGTTGTAGGCGCTGCGCACCAGGGTGGTGTTCATCTCCACCGCGGCGGACTGCAGGGCGTTGCGGGTGATCTCGGCCTTGATGATGTCGATCGAGGGGTCGATGCCGTCGGAACCGGTGGCGGTGTCGGGCTTCTCGGAAACTGCGGTCATGGTCAGGCCTCCGTCCGGGTCAGGACCAGGTTGCCGAACTCGTCCAGGGCCGCGGTCCAGGTCGGCGGGACGATGACGGTGGTGGTCCACTCGTCGACGACACACGGGCCGGCGAGCCGGTCCGTCGCGGACATCTCGGTGCGCTCGTACACCGGCACCTCCTCGACCCAGCCGGTGGCCGGGAACCAGATCGGGCGGGTGGACACCGGTGTCGCGGCGCCGTCGGCGAACTTCCCGACGGTCTTCGGGCTGGTGACCGGGGCGACGGCGCGGCAGCGTGCGGTGACGATCTGCACCGGCGCGCCGGCCTCGCCGTGGCCGTAGCGCTGCTTGTGCCGGCCGGCGAAGGCGATCGGCAGCCCGGCGACGAGGTCATCGCCGGATCCGGTCAGCCAGGCCGGGTCGACCGGGGTGGTGATGGTGTGGTCCTGGCCCAGGAAGCGGACGTCGGCCGAGTAGGCGACCTGCAGCGCGTCGCGCTCGAAACCGTAGGCGGCCAGAGCGTCCTGGGCCTCCTCGGCGAGCTTGGCGAAGCTCTCCCGGATGACCGGCAGCGATTCGGTGGCCACGTCCACCACCGAGGTCAGGGTGGCGTCCTCGCGGTAGTCGGCGGTGAGCATGCCCCAGGCGGAGAAGCCCGCCGCGGCCTGCGGCACCAGCACGGTGGTGACACCCAGTTCCTCGGCCACACCGGCGGCGAACAGTCCGCCACCGCCGCCGAAGGAGAGCATCGCGAACTCGCGCGGGTCCAGCCCGCGCTCGGTGGTGATGACCCGGATGGCGTTGGCCATGTTGGTCTGCGCGATGGTCAGGATGCCACCGGCCAGGTGGACCAGGTCGCGGTCCTCGCCGAGGTGCTTGGCGATCGCGGTCTCCGCCTTGGCGCGGTCCAGCTTCATCCGGCCGCCGAGGAAGCGGTCCGGATCGAGCAGGCCGAGCACGACCTGCGCGTCGGTGACGGTCGGCAGCTCGCCGCCGTTGCCGAACGCGGCCGGCCCGGGCGAGGCACCGGCCGACTCCGGGCCGACCCGCAGGCTGCCCGAGATGGCGTCGATGACGGCGATGGAGCCGCCGCCGGCACCGACCGAGACGATGTCGATGACCGAGCCCATGACCGGGCGGCCGGCGATGTCGGTGTTGGACCGCTCGACGATCTCGCCGTCCTGGATGAGCGCGACGTCGTAGGTGGTGCCGCCGACGTCGGCGCAGACGATGTTGCGGTAGCCGGTGCGGTCGGACAGCGCGTGCGCGCCGATGACGCCGCCGGACGGGCCCGAGCCCAGGGTCTCCACCGGGCGGCCGCCGGCCGCGGCGATGGTCATGACGCCGCCGTTGGAGCGCATGAACGCGATGCCGTGCTCGTAGCCCTTCTCGCGGACCCGGGTGTCGATGGTCTTCGCGTAGGCGCCGAAGAGCGGCTGGGTGTAGGCGTTGATGACCGAGGTCGAGGTGCGCTCGTACTCGCGCCACTCGCGGACCAGCTCGCTGGAGACGGTGACCGACAGCTGCGGGTACTCGGCCCGGACCAGCTCGGCGATCGCGGCCTCGTGCGCGGTGTTGGCGTAGGAGTGCAGCAGGCAGATCGCGACGGACTCGATGCCGTGGGCGACGAGGAACTCCATCTCGGAGCGCACCCCGGCCAGATCGAGCTCGGTGAGCACGGTGCCGTCGGCGGCGACCCGCTCGGTGACCTCGCGGCGCAGGTAGCGCGGCACCAGCGGCGGGGCCGGCTGGTAGCGCAGGTCGTAGATGTCCGGGCGACCGGCCCGGCCCAGCTCCAGCACGTCGCGGAACCCGGCGGTGGTGAGCAGGCCGGTCTTCGCACCGCGCTCCTGCACCAGGGTGTTCAGCGCGACGGTGGTGCCGTGGATGAACATCGACAGCTCGGAGGTCTGCACCGGCAGCCGCTCCAGGCCGCGGACGAACTCGTCGACCAGGGCGGTCGCGGTGGCCGGCTGCTTGTCGATGACGACGGAACCGTCGGCCTCGTCGAGCAGGATGTAGTCGATGAACGTGCCACCGACGTCGACGGCCAGCCGGTGGCCCCCGTGGCGAGGCGAACTGCTCACGCCTGTGTCTCCCTTCGCGGTGGACCTGGGTCGCAGGCCATCCGATGTGCGGTCCGTCGGACCGGTTGCCCGGCGGGGCTGAACACCTCCCGAGGGAGGTAGTGGGTAGAGCATTACCCATCACCGATCACGCATCAAGCGGTGACGGGGAGATTTACCGATCGGAAACACTCTGGACCGATCCAGTTGCAGCGAGAATTTTGCCACGGCAAAGGATCTCGGAGCACGGACGGTGACGGACCGCCGCGCTCCGCTCACGGACGGTCAGGCAGCGCGGGTTCGGGGCCGGTCAGCGCAGGTCAGCGGCGGTGGGTGGGCCGCCGCTCAGTCCTGCGGCTGGTCGCCGCTCCACTCCCCCAGCACGTGGTGCAGGTGGGCGGTCATCACGGCGGTGGTGGTGCCGGCGTCACCGCGCTTGAGTGCGCGGAGCAGGTCCAGGTGCTCCTCCGCGGAGCGGAGGATGTCGCCGGCCGCGCCGAACAGCCGGGTGCGGTCGCGGAGCAGCCCGACCACGTCCACCAGCTGGTGGTTTCCGAGCAGGCCGAGCAGGCCCAGGTGGAAGCGTCGGTCGGCGTCCAGGAAGGCCAGGACGTCACCCTCGCGGGCGGAATCCAGGATCTCCTGGGCGATCTCGCTGTACCGGTCGTAGGCGGCGAGCAGCTCGGGCCGCCCGGCCAGCCGGGACATGGCGGGCACCTCGAGCATCATCCGGACCTCGAGCACGTCCTCGCGCTCCTGCCGGCTGAGGTTCACCACCACGAAGCCGCGGTTGCGCACCGCCTCCACCAGGCCCTGGTTCTGCAGCTCCAGCATGGCCTCGCGGACCGGGCTGTTGGACACCCCGAGCTCGTTGGCCAGCACCGTCACCGAGTAGATCGTCCCGGGGCGCAGCTCCCCGGTGACCAGTCGCTGCCGCAGCACGCTCAGCGCCTGGTCGCGCAGGCTCGTCCGGCCGAGTCGCACCAGCGACACCCCGTCGAGCGCCTCCGCTCCGGTCATCGTTCCTCCAGCCGTCACCCTGCGGCCGCGTCCGCGGCGCGCCCCTGCAACCAGCGGCGATGCACTGCATCCCCCACCACGAGATCCTGCCAGGACATGCCCGTGCCCTTGAAGACGACGGGCCGGTCGCGGCTCAGCTGTGCGCGCCCGGTGACCACGTCGGCCATGGTGACCAGCCGGGCCGGGTCGAGGCAACCCTCCTCCACGGCCTGGATCACGTCGCCCGCCTCCCGCAGCGCCGTCGCCGGGTCCTCGACCACCACGTGGGCGCGGGCGAACAACGCGCCGTCCAGCTCCCGCTTGCGCGGCTCGTGCGATCCCATCGCCGCGGCGACGACGTCGTCCCGCAGCAGCGCGGAGTCGAAGACCGGCGAGGTCGCCGTGGTCGCACAGATGACCAGGTCGGCGGCCGCCAACGCCCGGTCGCCCTCCGGCGTGCCGAGGCGCGGCGCGGTGACCGCGGTGCCGGCGTCCAGGCCCTCGTCGAGCCGTGTCCCGCCGTCGTGGTCCCGCCGGCCGAGGAAGGCCACCGAGGCGATCGGGCGGACGCCGGCCAGCGTGTCGGCCAGGCAGACCGCGTGCCCGCGGCCCTGCAGACCGCGGCCGACGATGGCCACCTGCAGCGGCGAGTCCTGCTGCGCCAGCAGGGGTTCCAGCGCGGCGACGGTGACCGCCGGGGTGCGCAGCGCGGTCAGCGCCGGCCCGTCCATGGTGGCCAGCGGGACGAACGTGTCGGCGTCGAGCAGCACGTAGACGCCCTGGATCAGGTCCAGTCCGCGGCCCGCGTTGCCGGGCGCGACCAGCGCCAGCTTGACCCCGGCACGGTCGCCGAACTCGGTCGGCATCAGCAGCAGCTGGCCGGACCGGAACTCGACCAGGCCGCGGTCCGGGTCGTCCGTGGGCTGCAGCCCGTCGCGCAGGGCGGTCTGCAGCATGGCGACCGCCTCCCGCGGGGCGACGGTCGCGAAGACCTCGTCGGCGGTGATGTGCGGCAGGCCGGCCTGCACGGGCAGGGCGAGGTGGCTGCTCATCGGAGCACGAAACCCGGTGCGATGGCGTCGGTCCGGTCCAGCACGAACTCGTGCACCCCGGTCCGGTGGGCGTGGCCGGTGACCGCGACCACCACCTCCGGCCCGAACGGGCCGTCGATCGTGTCCCGCACGGAGACGTCGAACTGCGAGTCCACGATCGACCGGTGCCGCAGCGTGCGACCCGGGGTCAGCACGCCGTCCTGCACCAGCACCGCGGCCCGGGCACAGGACCCGGACCCGCACGGCGAGCGGTCGACCTCGCCATCGGCGAACACGGTGACGTTGCGCTGCACCGGGTTCCCGTCCGGATCGGTGCCCAGGTCCTCGTGCAGGATGGTGCCGTAGACACCGCTGAGCCGGTCGTCGGTGGGATGCACCGCCTCCGGCAGCTCGTTCGCGGCCCACTTGATCTCGCGGCCCACCTCGATGAGCGCGGTGACGTCGTCCGGCGACACGCGCAGACCGAGGTCGCCGGCCCGCACCGACGCGTAGAGCGCTCCGCCGAACGTCAGCGTGACATCGACCATCCCGCGCGAGGTCTCGACCTTCAGGTCGCGGGCGACGACGCGGCTGGGCACGTTGACGAAGTCGACACCGGTGGTCAGCCCGCCGCTGCGGTGCACGGTGGCGCGGACCCGCCCCGAGGGCACGTCGATCAGGACGTCGACGGAGCCGTCCTCCGGCGCCGCGACCCGGCCGGTGTCGACCGCCCACACCCCGAGGGCGATGGTGCCGTGACCGCACGCGGTGGAGAAGCCGTCCTTGTGCCAGAACAGCACGCCGAAGTGCGCCGGCTCCTCACCGGGGCCGACCTCGTTCGCCGGCACGACGAATCCGCCGTACATGTCGGCGTGGCCGCGCGGTTCGTAGCAGAGGAACTGCCGCAGGAACTCGACGTCGGGGTCGGCCAGCGCCCGTTCGCGCCGGTCGGGCACGTCGGTGCCGGGCAGCGGGACGGGTGGGTGTTCGACGATCCGGAAGGGTTCTCCGGCCGTGTGGTAGTCGACGGTGCGGACGGAAGACCAGTCCGGCGACCGCGGATCCGTGGTCGGCACATACTCTCCTCGAGCTCAGGTACTACGTAGCGTATTACGTACCACTACCTGAGGGGAAGAGCCATCGTTGAGACATGCGCGCGCCGTTGCGCCAGGCGCAGCCGTGGTGGTTCCGGGGCGCTGGGTCAGGGCGCCGGGGTTTCAGCCCTGGGCCGGCGTCGGCCCGGTCGGGTACCCACCCTGCTGCGGACCGCCGCGGTGGGCCTGCTTGTCGTCCATGATCAGCTGGTTGAGCACGGACTGCACCTTGGGCAGGGACGCCACGTTCTCGAACTCCAGCGGCTGGTCCGCGGCCGACTCGACGATCAAGGTGCCGAATCCGAGCAGCCGACCCCAGAACGACACCGAGGTCTCCATGTTCTGGATGTGGCCGAGCGGGATCTGGTGCTCGCGGCGGTGCAGGATGCCGGACCGGAAGAACACGTGGTAGTTCGTGATCACGAAGTGCTCGGTGCGCCACCGCAGGAAGGGCACCACCACCAGCCAGATCAGCAGCAGCAGGCCGAGCACGCCGATCACGATCCAGGCGATGGTGTGGTACTCCCAGTTGCGGAGCACCGCGGCCAGGGTGAAGCCGCCACCGACGATCACGATGAAGAAGATGATCGGCAGGACCAGCATCTTCCAGTGCGGGCGCTTGCTCAGGACAACGCTCTCGCCACGGGAGAGCAGGTTGTCGGGATAGGCCATCGGGTGCCCCTGTCACGATCCGTCGGTTGGTCCGAACGGAACGCTACCGGGGCGGACCCTCGCGAACCACACTTTCCGGGCTGTTCGCGCGGGCGCCGAAGACCGAGGACCCCAGCCGGACGACGGTGGCGCCGCAGGCGATGGCCGACTCGTAGTCCCCGCTCATGCCCATCGACAGCTCGACCGCGTGCTCGGCGCCGGGCATCCCCTGCTGCTGTGCCCGGTCCCGCCAGTCGACGAGGGTCCGGTAACCGGCCTGCACGGCGGCGGCGTCGGCCGAGTTGAGCCCGATCGTCATGTAGCCGCGCACCACCAGCTTCGGGTACGTGGTGAGCGCCTGCAGCAGGTCCGGGATCTGCTCCGGCGCGATACCGGACTTGCTCGCCTCCCCGGACACGTTGACCTGCAGCAGCACGTCGAGGGTGCGGTCGCCGTCGAGCCGGGAGTGCAGCGCTGCGGCCAGGTCGGCCGAGTCCAGGGTCTGCAGGCAGCTGATGTGCGGCAGCAGCTGGTTGATCTTGTTGCGCTGCAGGTGCCCGATGAAGTGCAACTCGTGCGGGACGGCGGCCAGCTCGTCCGCCTTCTCGGTGACCTCCTGCACCCGGTTCTCCCCGATCAGCCGGTAGCCCGCCGCCAGCACGGGCAGGATCCGCTGGGCCGGAACGGTTTTCGTCGCGATCAGCAGTCGGACGTCGGCGGCAGCGCGGCCGGACGCCTCCGCGGCGACGCGGATCCGACGATCGATCCCGGCGAGGGCCGGCAGCGGGTCCGGGGGCTGGGGACTGCTCACCCCGGCAGGGTATCGGCCGGGCGCAGGTGCACCACGTCACCGGCGCGGTAGGTGGTGTGGGCGCCGTCGGGGGTCCGGAGAACGATCCCGCCGTCCGGGTCGACGTCCTCCGCCTGGCCGGTCACCGAGCTGCCACCGGGCAGCTGCACCCGCACGTCGGTCCCGAGAGTGCTGCACACGGCGCGGTAGTCGCCACGGACGCCGGCGGCGTCGACGTCCCCGCCGGCCGCCTCCCACCGGTCGAACCGGGCGACGAAGGAGCCGAGGATCGCGGCGAGCAGCGCCGCCCGGTCGACCGGGCCGGCACCGGCCAGCCGCAGCGAGGTCGCGTCGTCCCGCGGCAGTTCGTCGGTGCGCAGCGAGATGTTGATGCCGGATCCGACCACCACCCCGGCCGGCCCCATCTCGGCCAGGATGCCGGCCAGCTTGCGCGGCCCGACCAGGACGTCGTTGGGCCACTTGAGCGTCACCGGCCGGAGATCGGGCAGCAGCGGGCGGACCGCGTCCAGGATCGCCAGCCCGAGTACGGCGCCGATCCAGCCGATCCGCTCGGCCGGGATTCGGCCCCGGTCGGCGCGCACGGAGAACATCAGCCCGGCCCCGGGCGGACAGCTCCAGGTGCGGCCGGACCGGCCGCGGCCGGCCACCTGCTCCTCGGTGGTGAGCACGGTGAACGGTGTGTGTGCGGCGGCCGCGCTGCCGGTGGGCGCGGCGAGGTCGGCGTTCGTCGACCCGGTCCGCAGCGCGTGGGTGAGTGCGACCCTCCGGTCGATCCCGGCCTGTGCCAGCAACTCGCGGGTCCGTTCGACCTCGAGCGGTTGCCGTTCGTCCTGCACCTGGTCAGCGTAGGCCCCATTTCGCGACCGCCTGCTCGGTCACCGGGGTGAACAGGTTGACCAGGCTGCCGTCCGGATCGCGGATCAGCAGGGACCGGTTGCCCCAGGGCATGTCGGTCGGCGGCTGCACCACCGGCGCACCGGTCGCGGCCAGCCGGGCGAACTCGGCGTCCACGTCGTCGACGAGGAACTCGACGATGACGCTGTGGTTGTCGGCGGCCTGCGCCGACCCCTCGCCGAACAGGGCCACGGTGCTGGTGCTGCCCATCGCGAGAACGAAGGTGGGTGTGCTGATCTCGGCGAAGTCCGGGGTGGCCCAGGTCGCCGGCAGCTCGGTGACGGTCTCGTAGAAGCCGGCCAGCCGCGGCAGGTCGTCGGTGATGATGCGGATCGAACTGATCCTGGTGATGGCCATGATGACTCCTCCGGTGTCCTGGTTCCCGGCCGCTCCGGCCGGGCTCGTCACCGACGCTACGAGCGATACAGGACACTTCCCGCCCGGTATCGGCGCAGAATGTTCCGGTGCCCCGGCCGACCGCCCGCGTCCTGGCCCTGCTGGAGATCCTGCAGGGCGGCCGGACGCACACCGTCGCCGAGCTGGCGGAACGGCTGGGGGTCGACGACCGGACGGTGCGCCGGTACGTCACGCACCTGCTCGACCTGGAGGTGCCGGTGGTCACGGTGCGCGGCCGGTACGGCGGATACCACCTGGCGCCCGGATTCCGGATACCGCCGCTGATGCTGACCGACGACGAGGCACTGGCCGTGCTGCTCGGGCTCCGGGCCGGCCGTCGCTCCGGCACCTTCCCGGCGACGGTCGGCGAGGTGGCTACGGCGACCGAGGCGAAGATCCGCCGGGTGCTGCCGGCCCGGACCGCAGCCCGGCTGGACGCGCTGCTGCTGGTCGCGCACGACACCGCCGCTGCGGCGGCGCCGGAGGTGGGCACCGAGGTGCTGCTGCGTCTGGCCGGGGCGACGCACGACCGGCGGCCGGTGCGGATCCGGCACACCCGCCGGGACGGCAGCGCGACCGACCGCACCTTGCACCCGCACGGCCTGGTGGCACATCGCGGCCACTGGTACGTCACCGGCGTCGACCCGGACCTCGACGAGCAACGCACCTTCCGGGTCGACCGGATCGACCGGGTGTCGTTGCAGGACGGGACGTTCGACCCCCCGGACGACGCCGACCCGGTGGCGGCGGTGCTCGAAGCGCTGGCCGCCACCCCGTGGCGGTACGACGTCCGGGTGCTGGCCCGGCTGCCGGCCGCCGATCTGCTCGCGCGGCTGCCCGCCGGCCTGGCGACCGTCCGGGAGCTGCCGTCCCGGCCGGGCTGGTCGCGGATCCGGCTGCGGGCCGAGCAGCTGGACTGGCTGCCGGGCCTGCTGCTGGGTCTGGGTGCCGAGGTGGTGGTGGAGCGCCCGGCGGAGCTGCGCGCCGAGGTCCGCGCCGCCGGCGAGCGACTGCTCGCGGCGGCCGGTGGGTCCGATGTCACACGCTTCCCGGTGGACGAGGGGTGAACCCATTCAGTTAACCTCGGCTCACTGACGATGCGGTCGTGGGCGTACGAGCACGGCCGGACCGGAACTGAGAGGTGGACACCGTGGTCGACGAGGTTCCGGCTGCCGGTACTCCGGCGGCTCCGCACACGACGGCGGGGAAGCTGGAAGATCTGCTGCGGCGCGAGTCCGAGCACCTGCACGCGGGTTCCGAGGCCGCCGTCGAGCGGCAGCACGCGAAGGGCAAGTTCACCGCCCGCGAGCGGATCGACATGCTGCTCGATCCCGGCTCGTTCGTCGAGTTCGACGCCTATGCGCGGCACCGGTCGACCACCTTCGGGATGGAGCGCAACCGGCCGTACGGCGATGGCGTGGTCACCGGGTACGGCACCGTCGACGGCCGCGAGATCTGCGTGTTCTCGCAGGATGTCACCGTGTTCGGCGGGGCGCTGGGCGAGGTCTACGGCGAGAAGATCGTCAAGGTGATGGATCTGGCGATCCGCTCCGGGCGGCCGCTGGTCGGGATCAACGAGGGCGGCGGCGCCCGCATCCAGGAGGGCGTGGTCTCGCTCGGCCTGTACGCGGAGATCTTCAAGCGCAACGTGCACGCGTCCGGCGTCATCCCGCAGATCTCGCTCATCATGGGTGCGGCGGCCGGTGGGCACGTCTACTCCCCCGCGCTCACCGACTTCGTGGTGATGGTCGACAAGACCAGCCAGATGTTCATCACCGGACCGGATGTCGTGAAGACGGTGACCGGCGAGGACGTGACGCTGGAGGAGCTGGGTGGTGCGCGGACGCACAACACCCGGTCCGGCAACGCGCACTACCTGGGCGGCGACGAGCAGGACGCGATCGACTACGTGCGGGAGCTGCTGTCCTTCCTGCCGTCGAACAACCTGTCGCTGCCGCCGGTGGACCCGGACGTCGACCCGGCCGGCGTCGACCTGGAGGCGACCGACGAGGATCTCGCGCTGGACGTGCTGATCCCGGACTCGGCGAACCAGCCGTACGACATGCACGAGGTGATCCGCACCGTCCTGGACGACGGCCACTTCCTCGAGGTGCAGCAGCTGTTCGCGCCGAACATCGTGGTCGGCTTCGGTCGGGTGGCGGGCCGCAGCGTGGGGGTGGTCGCGAACCAGCCGCAGCACCTGGCCGGGACGCTGGACATCGACGCCTCGGAGAAGGCGGCGCGGTTCGTCCGCACCTGCGACGCGTTCAACATCCCGGTGCTGACCCTGGTGGACGTACCGGGCTTCCTGCCGGGGACCGACCAGGAGTGGAACGGCATCATCCGGCGCGGGGCGAAGCTGATCTATGCCTACGCCGAGGCGACCGTCCCGCTGGTCACCGTGATCACCCGCAAGGCCTACGGCGGGGCGTACGACGTGATGGGCTCCAAGCACCTGGGTGCCGACGTGAACCTGGCCTGGCCGACCGCGCAGATCGCCGTGGTCGGGTCGCAGGGTGCGGTGAACATCCTCTACCGCCGGGATCTCGCCGCGGCCGGCGACGGTGCCGCGGAGCTGCGGGCGAAGCTGCAGACCGAGTACGAGGACACGCTGGTCAACCCGTACGTGGCCGCCGAGCGCGGGTACGTGGACGCGGTGATCCGGCCCAGCGAGACCCGCGCCCAGGTGACGCGCGCGTTGCGGATGCTGGCCGACAAGCGGGCCGATCTGCCGTCGAAGAAGCACGGGAACATTCCCCTGTGAGCGAGCGAACCGATGTTGCTGTGAGCGAGCGAACCGATGTTGCTGCGGACGAGGACGCGGCGGTGGTGCTGGCCGTGGTGAACGCGGTACTGGCCGGTGCCGGCGAGCCGGAACCCGTTGCCCCACGGTCGGTGTGGTCGGATCCGTCGTTCCGCCGTGGGCGCCCGGCGCCGGGCCCGCTGACCTGGTGGGCGTCCGGGAGCCGTCGGTGACCGTGCCCCCGCGGAACGTCCCGCTGACCACCGTGCTGGCGTCGGCCTCGCCGGCCCGGCTGGCGGTGCTGCGCGCGGCCGGGATCGATCCGGTCGTCCGGGTGTCCGGGGTCGACGAGAAAGCCATCGAGGCCGCGCATGCCGGGGGCGATCCGGCCGACACGGTGGCGGCGCTGGCCCGGGCGAAGGCGGAGGCGGTGCTGCCGCAGCTGGCGGACGACGTCCGGGAGGCGGTGGTCATCGGCTGCGACTCCATGCTGCTGATGAACGGCACCCTGCGCGGCAAGCCGGCGAACGAGGCCGATGCGCGGCTGCAGTGGGCCGAGATGGCCGGTGGGACCGGCGATCTGCTCACCGGCCATGCCGTGGTGCGGGTGTCCGGGGGCGAGCGGGTGGCCACCGCGGTCGGCACCGAGCGCACGGTGATCCGGTTCGGCCGGCCGGAGCCGCACGAGATCGACGCGTACCTGGCGACCGGCGAGCCGCTGCACGTGGCCGGATCGCTGACGATCGACGGGTACGGCGGTTGGTTCGTCGACGGCGTCGACGGCGACCCGAGTTCGGTCATCGGCATCTCGCTCCCCCTGACCCGTTCCCTGCTCGCCGGCATCGGTGTCGGCGTGACGGACCTCTGGCGGGCCTTGTGACCGCCACCTGCTCCACCCCTGCTGTCACCAGTGTTGTCACCAGCGCACCCATCTCCGGAAGGACCATCCCGTGCACACAGTGCTGATCGCGAACCGCGGGGAGATCGCCGTCCGCGTCGCCCGGGCCTGCACCGACGCCGGCCTGCGCTCGGTCGCCGTCTACGCCGACCCGGACGCGGACGCCCCGCACGTGAGCCTCGCCGACGAGGCCTACGCGCTGGGTGGCTCGACCTCCGCCGAGACCTACCTGGACATCCCGAAGCTGCTCGACGTGGCCGCCCGCAGCGGCGCCGATGCGGTGCACCCCGGCTACGGGTTCCTCTCGGAGAACGCCGATTTCGCACAGGCGGTGCTGGATGCGGGGCTGACCTGGATCGGTCCGTCGCCGCAGGCGATCCGGGACCTGGGCGACAAGGTCACCGCGCGACACATCGCGCAGCGGGCCGGCGCGCCGCTCACCCCCGGTACGCCGGACCCGGTGTCGGGTGCGGACGAGGTGGTCGCGTTCGCCGACGAGTTCGGCCTGCCGGTGGCCATCAAGGCGGCCTTCGGTGGTGGCGGGCGCGGCCTCAAGGTGGCGCGCACCCGTGAGGAGATCCCCGAGCTGTACGAGTCGGCCGTCCGCGAGGCGGTCTCGGCCTTCGGTCGCGGGGAGTGCTTCGTGGAGCGCTATCTCGACAAGCCCCGGCACGTCGAGGCCCAGGTGCTCGCCGACACGCACGGCACCGTCATCGTCGTCGGCACCCGCGACTGCTCGCTGCAGCGCCGGTACCAGAAGCTCGTGGAGGAGGCGCCCGCGCCGTTCCTCACCGACGAGCAGCGCGCGCAGATCCACGCTGCGGCAAAGGCGATCTGCCGGGAGGCCGGCTACTACGGGGCCGGCACGGTGGAGTTCATCATCGGACAGGACGGACTCATCTCCTTCCTCGAGGTCAACACCCGGCTGCAGGTGGAACACCCGGTCTCCGAGGAGACCAGCGGCCTGGACCTGGTGCGCGAGCAGTTCCGCATTGCCGAGGGCGAGAAGCTGCGCTGGACCGAGGATCCGGCCCCGCGCGGGCACTCGATCGAATTCCGGATCAACGGCGAGGACCCGGGTCGCGGCTTCCTCCCGGCGCCCGGCACGGTCACCGCGTTCGTGGCCCCGTCCGGCCCTGGTGTGCGGCTGGACTCCGGCGTGGTCACCGGATCGGTGGTGTCCGGCAACTTCGACTCCCTGCTGGCCAAGCTGATCGTCACCGGCGCCGACCGGGACGAGGCGCTCGCCCGGTCGC
The DNA here is from genome assembly GCF_009707545.1 of Nakamurella alba. NCBI lineage: Bacteria > Bacillati > Actinomycetota > Actinomycetes > Nakamurellales > Nakamurellaceae > Nakamurella > Nakamurella alba. The sequence goes on from NZ_WLYK01000002.1 coordinate 186,739, forward strand.
GCCGGGCGCTGGCCGAGATGAAGGTCGAGGGCATGGCGACCGCACTGTCCTTCCACCGCGTGGTCGTCGACGACCCGGCGTTCACCGCGCCGGACGGTGACTTCACCGTGCACACGCGTTGGATCGAGACCGAGTTCGACAACACGATCGCCCCGTTCACCGGTGCTGCCGATGTGGCCGACGGGGGCGAGGTCACCAAGACCGTCGTGGTCGCGGAGGTCAACGGCCGCCGCGTGACGGTGAGCCTGCCGTCGGACCTGTTCGCCGGCGGGCCGGCCCGCAAGGCCGCACCGGCGAAGGCCAAGCGCAGCAACCGGTCCCGCGGTGGGGCCGCGGCCGGTGGCGACTCGGTCGTCGCTCCGATGCAGGGCACGGTCGTCAAGGTGGCAGTCTCCGTCGGTGATGTCGTGGCGGCCGGTGATCTGGTCGCGGTGGTCGAGGCGATGAAGATGGAGAACCCGATCACGGCGCACCAGGCGGGCACCGTGGCGTCGGTGGCCGTCAGCCCCGGCGATGCGGTCACCTCCGGCGCGGTCATCGCAGAGATCACCGCCGGCGAATGATCGGACCGGTGTGACTCCGCGCTGGGTGATGTAGAACGGCGTGACTCAGAACGGCCTGCCTCAGAACGGCGGCGGTACATCGTCGGTCCTCCACTCGGCGGGATGGGTGACTGCCGGCGGTGGCCGGAGGTAGTTGTTGCCCAAGGGGCCGGTGAAGGTGGCCGACCGATCGGGATGCTCGGTGTAGTTCCAACCGCCGTGCGTCTTCATCCGATGGTGATGTCGGCACAGCGGTCTCAGGTTGTGCACGCAGGTCTGGCCGCCGGAATCGGGATCGGACGGGTCGTACGGGATGCAGTGGTCGGCGTCGCAGCGCTCGGACGGCCGGCGGCAGGACGGCCAGCTGCAGGTCTGGGTGAGCAGCTGCATCTTGCGCCGGGTATGGGCACGCGGGAGGTACGTGCGGTCCGAGACCCCCACCGGGGCACCGGTCTCGGGGTCGATGACCAACATCGTCACCGTGGTCGCGGCGCTCATCATGGCCTCGGCCAGCTCGCCGGTGACCGCGCCGTAGCCGCTCAGGTGACCGGCGAAGGTGCACTCGCTGTACCCGTGCCGGGCATGGTCGGTCAGTTGGCGATAGACCTCCAGCGACACCATGATCACCCCGTGGAACGCGTGCTCGGCACGCACCGCCCTGGCCGGCATTGTGGTTTCGGTGGGTTCGGTGGTCCAGGGATCCAGAGGTGGGCGGGTAGCGAACCGGCGCCGGCGGTGATGAGCTTTCTCCGCGGTCGCGTCGTCCGGTGCCGGATCGTCCGGTGCCGAGTCGTCAGGAGCCGGACCTTCTGATGTCGGGTCGTCCGCTGTCGAGTCGTCCGTGGCCGAGCCTGCTGTCGAGTCGTCCGGCGCAGAGCCACCCCATCCCGAGTCGTCCGGTCCCGAATCGACCGCTGTCGAGTCGTCGGTGGCCGGGCCTCCAGATGTCGAGTCGTCCCGCGCAGAGCCACCCCACGCCGGGTCATCCACTGTCGGGTCCTCGGTGACCGGTCCGTCCGATGTCGAGTCATCCGGTTCCGTGTCGGACGCGACTGGGTCGTCGATGGCCGGACCGCCCGAAACCGCGTCACCCTCGGCGGCACGGTCCGCGTCAGCGGAGTGGCCATCGGCATCATCGGAGCACCGCGTGGCGCCGTCCTCGGAGCGGCGCCCAGCCGGCCCAGCGGGGTCGGCATCAGCCGCAGCCGCAGACCCCTCTGAATCCTCTCCCACGGGGTGACCACCGGAATCGCCGTCGGGACCTTCCGGTTCCTCCTCGGACGGCACCTGCTCGTCGGTCGCTCCCGCCTCGCGGACGTCCCGGAGTTCGGGGAAGTCGTAGAGGTCGGCCAGGGTCACTGTCCGTCCGGCGGCGAGGCGGGCGAACAGATCGGTGAGTGCGTCGGCGCGGCGGGCGTTGATCCCGCGCTCGTCCATGCCCCGCGTGGCATCGGCCAGCATGGCCAACACCTTCATGATCATCTGCGAGTCCTCCGCCGCCACATCGGCCGTCAGCCGGGCCATCCCGCGCGGGAGGCTGCGCTCGGACACACCACGTCTGGCGTATGCGGCGTGTTCGGCGTCCGATGCCTCCGCCGGATCCATGGCGATCACCAGACGATCGGCCAAGGCAGCGAGATTCGACGTGCACCGCCCCGGAGCGGCGACGAGCATCCTCGCCTCGAAGGTGGCCCAGAGATGCTCTGGCAGCTGACATGCCTTGTCGCAGATCAACAACGCTCGCGCCTGATCCAACTCTCCCGCCGCCAGGGCGTGCAACGTGGCGGTCAGCGGACCGGTGAGCATGCGGGCCTGGTGCACGCGATGGCGGGCGGTACGCGGCGACATCGTCAGCACACCACCGATCTCCCCCGCCGCCTGCGATGCAGCGGCCTCCTCCGCCTTCGCCCAGGCGACGGCAGCCGCGATCTGCGCGTCAAGATCCGGATCGGCGGCACCGATCGAGCGGTCACGCGGGCCACCGACGTCGGGAGTCCCGCCGGGCGTCGTCACATCCTCACTGCCGGAGGCGAGTTCCTCACCCGCGTCGATGACCCCGGTGTCGGACGTCGACTCCACGGATGACGTGGCACCGTCCGCAGGGTCGTAGCCGGCACCGTCGGAGGCCATCAGTTCCTCGGTGTCGGATGAGACCTCCCGACCAGCGTGGAAGGTTGTGGCATCGGGACCCGGTTCCATCGGCAGTGCGGCACTGTCAGCGGAGTGGTCGCCGGACGGACTGTCCGGCGCGCTCTCGGAGTCGGATGCGACTCCCTCAGGCACAACGATGGTCTCGGAGTCGGGAGCCACCGTCGACGACGCGGGCTTGCCCGCCAGGTGGTCGCCGCCTGCGACGTCAGGAACGTCCTCGCTCTCGGGCTCGACTTCCTCACCTGGAACGGTCGTCTCGGCGCCGCTAGCCGTCGCCGCCGTTGGCACGGGTTCGCCATCAGCAGTGGCAGGCGACTCAGCTCCTCCTGTCGCCCGGCCGCGGGGAGAACTGCCGGGGTCAGCCGAGTACTTGGCGAGACCTTCGACCGGCCCGGCGACCCCGGGAACCGCCAATGCCGCCATCAGTTCCAGCGTCTGCGCCTGCAGCAGCGCGATCAGCGCCCGACCGGCGTCGATCCGGATGACGAGATCCCGCCCGGACAACTCCGTCACGGACGATCCGTCGAGCAGGTCGGCCGTACCGAAGGGTCGATCTGCGAAAGGAGACGGTTCCGACGACTCAGCCGGCTCCAGGGGAGCACCGCCGCCGGCATGTGCATCGATCGACAACGACATCACCCCACTCGTTGATTGGTCTGAACGCCTGATCGGCCTCTGCCGGAAACCCTGCCCCGCCGGACACCCCTCCGGCCTGTCATCACAGTAGCAGCGCTCCGGCGGTTCTTAGGACGGATGTACGACAAACCTGTGAACCACCCGATCGGATCAATGCTTCGTGGCGAAACGGCCCGAACTGCAGGCTGTCTCGCCGGCGTCCCGGGATTCCCCGCCTCGATCGGGTGGCCTCAGCCATCACCGTCCAGCTTCGCTTCATCGACCGTTCGGGTGACACTCCCACCAGAGCAACACATCTCGTCGATCGACTGTCGGACCGCCGGTGCACAGTGAACTCCATCAGGACCACGACCGAGCAATCCCGAGGCCCGTGTCTCCGCAACAGACCGAGAACGACTACAGAACAGGTGATCTCATGCAGACAGGCCCCTTGTCCCGGCAGCCACGCCTCGGAACGTGGACGCTGATCTCGATGCCGCACTTCTCGTCGACCGCGGACCCCTTCACCGCCAGGGCATGCCCGCCGAACGGCGTGGTGACCTTCGAGCGAGACCGTGGCCGCGCCCGTCAGAGACCGATTCCCACAACGACCCTCACTCGCTCTCAAGAGTTTCCTGCTGCCGCACAGAGCGTTCGGCGACGGCTGCAGACCAATGCGCCTGCGACGGCCGTTCTGCAACTGACGGTGAGCCGTCCACCGCCGGCGTTCGACAGACACTTCCTGCGAACCCTTCCCGCCGGATGAACCCGCGGGGCGATCGACACCTCTCGCGCGCTCGGCGGACATCGAACGATGCCAATGCCGACCCGGGACGGCCCGGTGCGACAGGAACGGGCCTGCTGTCGACCTGACCCTGATTCCCGACGGGACGCGGACCCGAAGTTCCGAAGGTCCGCGACCGCGACCGCGACCGCGACCGCGACCGCGACCGCGACCGCGATCATCGCCCTTGACACCGTCCCGCCATGGGTGGAACATAACATTATCGTTCTGGAACGAGATCGTTATGGATGGAGGAACGATGACGGAGGACCAGCTCGATGCGGTTTTCGGCGCCCTCGCCGACCGCACCAGGAGGGCCATCCTGGCGCGTCTCACCGAGGGCGACGCCACCGTCGCCGAGCTGGCTGCACCGTTCGCGATGTCGCAACCTGCGGTGTCGCGGCACCTGAAGGTCCTGGAGGGCGCCGGCCTGATCAGCCGCACTCGACAAGCAACCGCGCGCCTGAGCCATCTCGAAGGCGGCCCTCTGCAGGAGGTCACCGGTTGGCTCGGCACCTATCGCGAGTACTGGCCGGAGGCACACGAGCGCCTGGACGCCCTGCTCGCCGCACTCAACGAGCCGTCCCCCGCAGACATCGGGAGACCTCGCGTTCGCACAGGCCGAGGACGCCCCGGCCGAACCGCAACCCCGATCCAGGAGGAATCGACATGAGCACCACCACCGGTACGACCATCACGGCACAGCCCGGCACCCAGCAGATCGTGATGACGAGGGAGTTCGACGCACCCCGAGAGCTGGTACGCCGCGCCTACTCCGAGCCGGACCTGCTGACCCGCTGGCTCGGGCCGGACGACCTGGTGATGAAGGTCGAGGAGTTCGACCTCCGTCACGGCGGCAGCTGGCGGTACTCGCACACGGCACCGGACGGGACTGCCTACATCTTCCGCGGCACTTTCCACGGCGACCCCACACCGGACGGCTTCACCCAGACGTTCGAGTACCTCGGCTGGCCCGGGCATGTCGCTCTCGAGCGGGTGGACTTCGTCGACATCGGCGACGGCAGGACGCGCGTCGAGACCCTCTCGGTCTACCAGTCCGTCGAGGACCGGGACGGCATGATCGCCTCCGGTATGGAGGACGGGGTGGTCGCCGGCTATCGCAAGCTCGACGCCCTGCTGGCCGACCTGGCTTGAACGCGGCGGACTCACCAAGCCGCTCTCTGCCCCGATCCGGCAGCGGTCCGGTCCGGAACGGCGGCGGTCCGGTCCGGAACGGCGGCGGGCCCGGTCCGGCAGCGGTCTGGACCCGCATACGGCGACACGCGAAGCCGTCATTGCCCCGCGGACCAACGGTCGGTGACGGTTTCGCTACCGTGGCGGGGTGAGCGCACCCGACGCCGGCAGCCCGGCCGATCCCGATCCGACCGAGCTGCGCGTCGGCGACGCCGACCGCAACGCTGCGGTCGACGCCCTGAGCCAACATCTGTCCGCCGGGCGGCTGGACCTGGACGAGTTCGGAACGCGCAGCGCACAGATCAACACGGCTCGGACCGCACGGGAGATCACCGCGGTGTTCGCCGACCTACCGGCGCCGCACCCGACGCTCTCCACCGCTGTCGCTCCGCCGGCACCCGTGCAGCGTTCCGGCGGAATCGCGGTGCCACCGCCGCGATCGCCTGCCGTCGGGGACGATCGGAGCACTCCGCAGAAGATCGTGGCCGGGGTGTCCGCCGTCTCCGGCGTGGTCGCCGTCATCCTGTTCTTCGCGCTCCAAGGCGTATGGGCGCAGGCGTGGTTGGTGTTCCTGATGATCCCGGCGGTCGGCCTGATCTCCAACGCGATCTGGGGCGACGACAAGGACAAGGACCGGCGCGAACGGGACTGAAACGGCACGCAGCCGCGGACTGCCGTGGACCGTCCCGGACGACGTTGCAGTCCCGGACGACGTTGCCGTCCAGGACGACGTTGCAGTCCTGGATGACGTTGCAGTCCTGGATGACGTTGCAGTCCCAGGCAACTAGCAGATCGCCGAGATCTGCAACTCCTGCACCACTCTCGCCGCCAAGCTCTCCGCGACGGCGACCACCAGTTGTTCGTGCGGGGCAGTCCAGGACTCCCACCGACCGGCAACAGCCGCGTCGATCATCGACTCCTGCCGCTCCGGCGCGACGCCGGCCACGGCAAGGAACCATCCGAGCACCGTCGCGCAGTGCAGGTACCAGGCCCCGCCTGCATCGGTACGTTCGACGATCGCAGTGATGAGATGGGCGATCGCCAGCGCCCAGAGGTCGACCAACTCGTCGTGGGTCAGGTCGACCGGCGTCGGAAGGTACTGGGCGAACCGGCGGGCGAGATCCTCGAGCCAGGTCCGCCACTCGCACACGGCCGCGGCAACGGTCGCGAGAGTCGCCTCGGCAGAAGTGATCGAATGCCGTGGGCAACACCATGCGGTGACCGGCCCGCCGTCGAGGTCACTCTCGCCGAGCGCCCACCGCCAACCTGTCACCCATGGCCCGTAACGACCGACCAGCGCGGCCGTCATGGCGATCGCCCAGGGCTCACCGATCTCGTCCGACCAGTCCTTGTCCTTGATGACCGACGGTGGATCGATCGGGACCCGCTGCGCCGCAGGAAGGGAGCGAACGACGTCCAGCACACTCAATGGGTCGAACGGATGTCGGGCGGGGTCCACCTCCGACCAGGACAGCCGCGCAGGTGGCACCGGGCGACCCGGCCTGGTGGGACCGGCGATCCGGGCGCACCTGCGTGACTCCACCACTGCCCCCTCCACCCACACACCCTCCGCCCGTGCCTTCGTCGAGCACGCGCCCACCGTCTGGCGGCCTGTCGTCGGTCTGGATGCCGTGCCCGATCGAGCTGTCTTCCATCACGCTGTCCCCCATCACGCTGTCCCCATCGCGCTTGTCCCCCGTCGGTCGCTGCACCAGGCGGCCGGAACCCCTCCGCCGCCGGGCGGGCTGCCCCCTGCAGCCACCCGCGCCCGAGCATCCGGCGCCTTCACCGGAGATCGGTGGCAGTCCGATGTGGATCATGCGGGACCAGGGGCCCCCGCATCATGCCGAACCAGATGCCCCCATCCTCAGCCCACGTAGGCGACGATCCCGGTCGCGATGGCGAGCAGCATGATGACCACCGTCAGCAGCACGGCGGCGGCGTAGCGAACGGCGCTCGGCAACAGCGCCACGGCACGGAGCTCCGCCCGCACCGGCACCACAGCGGCGAGTGCGGCGAGCACGTGCACCAGCGGCACCAGCACCACCAACCAGATCAGCTGCCCGTCCAGCACCGCGCTCCCGAAGAACAACCGCAGCCCACCCGCGGCCAGCAGCACCAGCAGCGGCGCGATCGAGTCGGGAGCCGCGGCCGCGGCGATCACCAGGCCGGCCATGGCGAGCCCCTGCAGCCAGGCGATCCCGGTGACCGGGGTGTCCACCCACGACACGGCCATCAGGCCCGCAGCGGCCAGCAGGACGAACCCGCGCAACCATGCACCGCCCTGCGGCAGCACCACCGCGCGTGGCGTATCAACATCGGCGGGCGGGAAAGAACCGGGCATGCCGGCGGCCGCGCTCATCGCCGGGACCTGGCCCGCCGCAACAACTGCAGCTCCGCGGCGACGGCCGCCGGCCCCGCCTGCCACTGCACCAGCGGCAGCCCGCGGTCCCGGAGCCGGTGCAGCCGTACCTCGCGCTCGGCCAGCAGCAGATCCAGTTCTGCCGCCTGCTCGGCAGCGCCCCGGGCGTCGGCCAGCGCCATGGCCCGCAGATCGGCCACCGGCAGGGTGTCGACGACCAGCACCTGGTGCCCACGGCCCTGCAGATCGGCGGCCGCGCTGACCACCGCGTCGTCGGTCAGCGGGCTCAGCACCACCACGACCGCCGCCGACGGCAGCCCCCACGTCTCCACCCGGGTCAGCGGTCGCCACGGCTGCAGGTCCACCGCCGCCAACTCGTGCCGCAGCCGGTCGAGGTGCCGGGAGCCGGCACCCAGCCGCACGCCGCGCTTCCCCGACGCCAGGTCGAGCACCCCGACCCGGTCGCCCACCCGGCACTGCGCCTCGGCGATCGCCGCCGCGGCGTGCACCGTCACGTCCAGGCTGGTCCGCGGCGCCGGCTCCACCGACTTCGGATCGGCGGACGGCACCCGGACCATACCGACCCAGAAGTCGCGCCACCGGTCGAAGCGCCCGCCCCACCGCCGCGAGACCCGTTGCTGCCACACCCGTGCCGGGCCCTGCTGCGGCCGGACCTCCACCCGGGTGTCGACGCAGATCACGAAGTCGGCGTCGGCGTCGCTCTGCGTCCGGCGGACATAGAGCTTCTGGTGCCGGGCGAACGCCCGCCAGTGGATGCTGCGCAGCCGGTCGCCCGGGGCGTACTCGCGCAGGTCGATCAGCTCACCACCCTGACCCGGGCGGCGACTCGCGTGTTCACCCGCCCATCCGGTCGAGATCGGCGCCAGGGCCAGCGAATCCAGCTCGGCGATCCGCGGCGGCACGGTGATCTTCAGCTCCGGGGCACGCACCGCCGGGGTCACCGTCAACCCGTCCGGCCCGGCGACGGTCACGTCCGGGCGCACCACGGTCAGCGGCCCCCAGTCCGGCAGCACGGTCGACCGGACCACCGTGCGGTCACCGCCCGGAAGGGTCTCCGCCCAGGGCCGGCCCGGCCCACCCGGGTAGGGCACCGCGACCGTGGTGAACTGCGCACCCGCCGTTCCCCGGACGGTCACAGCGATGTCGGCGGCGGTGCCACCGGGTGGGGTGCCGATCAGCCGGGCGCGGCCGGACGGCGCCACCGACCGGTCCGGGACCCCGGCCGACAGCGCCAGCACCAGCCCGAACACCAACGGGGCGCCGATCGCGGCCAGGTCGGCCCGGCCGAGCGAGACCGCCAGCCCGATCAGCAGCGCGGCCGCCACGGCTGCCCGCAGCAGGGCGCGGGTCGGGCGGCGCACCGGCGCCCCGCCGTCGGAGGCCCCGGCAACCGTAGCGGCACCGGCCGGATCGGCCGGCAGCGAGCGGGCCCCGGCCCGGAGCGACGTCGAGCTCCTCACCGGAGCTCCCCGCGCCGGACCAGGCACCAGCGCGCCCGAGTGCGTCCGGTCATCGCCGCGGTGCGCCCCGGCGGCTCGGCGGCGCGGCCACCGTCGCGAGCAGCTGGGAGATCACGTCCTCGGACGAGACCGTCTGGTAGGCCTGCAGGGTCAGCACGAGCCGGTGTGCCAGGGCGGCCACCGCCACGTCCTTCACGTCCTCCGGGATGACGAACCCTCGCCCGTCCAGCGCCGCCCAGGCCCGGGCAAGCAGCAGCAGCGCCTGCGTGCCGCGCGGCGAGACCCCCGCCTCGACCGACGGGTGGCGGCGGCTGGCCACCGCGAGATTGACGCAGTAGCCGATGATGTCGGGATCGACCCCGACCTGCTCGACACCCGCCTGCAACCGCCGGAGCCCGGCCGCGTCGGTGACCGGCGCGACCACCGGATCCGGCGCCGCCCGGTGGATCCGGCGCCGCAGCATCTCGGCCTCGGCCTGCGGCGGCGGGTACCCGAGCCGGGTGCGCACCAGGAACCGGTCGAGCTGCGCCTCGGGCAGCGCGTAGGTGCCCTCGTACTCGATCTGGTTGGCCGTGGCGATCACGTGGAACGGTTGCGGCAACGGGTGTGTCGTGCCCTCGACGCTGACCTGTCCCTCCTGCATCGCCTCCAGCAGCGCCGACTGCGTCTTCGGCGGGGTCCGGTTGATCTCGTCGGCCAGCAGCAGGCCGGTGAACACCGGGCCGGGCTGGAAGTCGAACGCCGCCTTGCCCGGGTGGTACAGGTACGACCCGGTCACGTCCGAGGGCAGCAGGTCCGGGGTGAACTGCAGGCGCCGGAAGTCCAGCCCCAGCGCGCCGGCGAGACTCCTTGCCAGCAGCGTCTTCCCGAGGCCAGGATTGTCCTCGATCAGCACGTGCCCGCCGGCCAGGATCGCCGCCAGGGTCAGCCGCAGCGGCACCCCGTGCCCGACCACCGCCGTGCCCACCGCCTCGGCGATCCGGGCCGCCGACTGCGCGATCTCCGGGGTCAGCGGGGGTCCCGACGGCTTGCCGAGGGTCACCTCCGCAGCGGCCTCCGCCGTCGAAGCAGTGGGAGCGACTGTCGCTTCGGATGTCTCGGTCATGACGCTCCTCTCGCGGTGCCGGCCGGGGCACGGCGTCCGCTGGTGACGGGGTCGGGGTGGAAAGCAGGAACCGCGTCAGGCCGTCCGGCACCGCGAGCCAGCGCCAGGACGGCATCGACGAGTGCCCGCCGGTCCTCGGCGGAGGGCCGGGGCACCCGCGGATCCGGCGGGACGGCGCCGGTCGGATCGCCCGGATCGGACAGCTGCCGGTAGGCGGTCCCACCGAGCAGTGCCTCCGCCCGTTCCGACGGGAAGTCGATGCCCCGGGCGGACAGCAGATCGGCCACCAGCGCCCGCAACCGCACCCGCGCCCGTTCCTGCTCCTCGGTCGGCCCCTGGTGCAGCAGGTCGCCCAGCCCGGCGAACTCCCACCGCCGGACCGAGGTGCGGCGCTGCGGTTCCGGGGGGCCGGGCGGCCGGCGCGGCGGCGCGATCCGCCGCACCAGCAGCGAGCAGATGACGGCGACCACGGCGGTCATTGCGGCGAAGCCCACCGACCGCCCGATCGGCGCCTCCGCCGCGAACAGCACGAAGAAGCCGACCAGCGCCGCCGCGGCACCGATGACCAGGTGGTCGGTCCAGGTGACCCGGGCCGGCACCGGCGGCGGCGCCACGGAGTACATCGCCCCTGGAGTCACCGGGTACGTCCCTGCCGGATACTGCGACGCGGGGTACGGGGCCGGTACGTACCAGGTGCCGGCCGCGGGCACCTGAGGCGTCGGCGGAGGCGGCGGCATCGGAGGCACAGAGGTCACGGGACCACCGCCGGGGTGATCGCCGCGAGCGCACCGCGGATCTGCTCAGCCGCCCGCTGCGCGGTCGCGGCGCTGTCCGGAGCGAGTGTGTGCAGGTCGAACCGGGCCCGGTGGTAGAGCGGGAGCAGGTCGTCCGCCCCCGGCGGCATCGGCACCGCCGCCCGCAACGCGTCCAGGAACTCGGTGGGCGTCTGCTGTGGTCCGCGGGGCAGTCCGGCGGCCCGGGCGCCCGCCTCCACCCAGAGCCAGCAGGCGATGACGTGGTCGGCGGCGGCACGCGCGTCGAAGGGCAGGTGCGCGGCCGGCGGGGCGGGCAGACCGACGAGGTCGTCGTCGTCCCGGTCCACCGCGTGCCGGCCGGCCCGGTCCCGGCGCCAGAAGAACAGCATCACCACGAGCGCGACCAGCAGCACCGCACCCAGCCCGATCAGCACCCAGACCAGCCAGCCGCTGCCGATCGCCGCCGGCGGCGGAGCCAGGTCGACGTCCGGCAGTGAGGGCGGGGTGAAGTCCGGCAGGTCGGTCGGGATCGGCGGCAGTTCGGTACCCGGTTCGCGGCCGATCCAGGGTCCGACACCCGCGGCACCCCAGGCGATCCCGACCAACACGACGGCACTGAGCCCGATCAGGATGATGCGCAGCGGCCACCCGCCCGCGCCGCCGGGTCGCATCCCGGACCCTTCCGACATGACACCCGCCTCCACCGCCGGCGGCCCGTCCCGGTGACCGGGCCTCTGTGCGGCAGGCTACCGACCCGCCGCGCCGCGCACCGGCGGTTCGTCGAGTTGTGCACAGCGCCCCAGGTCAGCGGAGCGCCGGCAGCAGGTCGGGAGCAGGATCAGGCGACCGGCGACTTCAGCAGGTCGCGGATCTCCGGGGCCTCCAGCCGGACCTCGTCGGCGGCCTGGTCGTCGGGCATCGTCTGCGAGCGGCGCTCGGCGTCGACCCGCGCGAGGTAGGCCTTCACCTCGCTGTCCCGCTCCTCGTCGGACCAGCCGAGCACCCCGGCCATGATCTCCGCGACCCGCGGCGCCGTCTCGGTGCCGCGGTGCGCGTACTCGATGGAGATCCGGGTGCGTCGGGCCAGCACGTCCTCCAGGTGCAGCGCACCCTCGTGCGTGGTCGCGTACAGCGCCTCCACCTGCAGGTAGTCGTCCGCGCCGGGCAGCGGCTGCAGCAGCGACGGATCCTCCAGGGCCGGCGCCATCAGCTCGTGGATCTCCGAGCCGTAGCGGTTGAGCAGGTGGTGGATCCGGTACGGGTGCACACCGAACTGCTTGCCCAGCCGGTCGGCCTGGTTGACCAGCGCCTTGTAGCCCTCGGCGCCGAGCAGCGGGACGTCCTCGGTGCAGGACGGGTTGATCCGGCCCGGCAGGTCCTCGGCCGCGGCGTCCACCGCGTCGGCGCCCATCACCCGGTAGGTCGTGTACTTGCCGCCGGCGATCGCCACCAGGCCGGGGGCGACCCGGGCCACCGCGTGCTCCCGGGACAGCTTCGAACTCTGCTCGCTCTCCCCCGCCAGCAACGGCCGCAGCCCGGCGTAGACCCCCTCGATGTCCTCGTGACCCAGCGGCACCGCCAGCACCTTGTTCACGTGCTCGAGGATGTAGTCGATGTCGGCCTTGGTGGCCGCCGGGTGCGCCAGGTCGAGATTCCAGTCGGTGTCGGTGGTCCCGATGATCCAGTGCGCCTTCCACGGGATCACGAACAGCACGGACTTCTCGGTCTTCAGGATGATCCCGGACTCCGAGGTGATCTTGTCGCGGGAGACGACCAGGTGCACGCCCTTGGAGGCGCGGACCTTGAACCGGCCGCGCCCGCCGGACAGCCGCTGCAGTTCGTCGGTCCACACGCCGGTGGCGTTGATGACGACCTTGGCGCGGACGGTGGTGCGGTCCCCGGTCTCCACGTCCATCACGTGCACCCCGGCGACCCGGTCCGCCTCCTTCACGAATCCGACCACCTGGGTGGAGGACCGGACCAGCGCGCCGTAGGCAGCGGCGGTGCGGGCGACACCGAGGGTGTGCCGGGCGTCGTCGACCTGGCCGTCGTAGTAGCGGATCCCGCCGACCAGTGCGTCCCGCTTCAGGCCGGGCACCAGGCGCAGCGCGCCGGCCCGGGTGAGGTGCTTGTGCCCCGGCACCGACCGGGCGCCGCCCATCGAGTCGTACATGATCAGGCCGGCACCGACGTACGGGCGCTCCACCACGTGCTTGGACAGCGGGTAGAGGAAGGACACCGGCTTCGCCAGGTGCGGGCAGATCTTGGTGAGCATCAGCTCGCGCTCCCGCAGTGCCTCGCGGACCAGGCCGAACTCGAACATCTCCAGGTAGCGCAGGCCGCCGTGGAACAACTTCGAGGACCGCGACGAGGTGCCGGAGGCGAGGTCCCGGGCATCGAGCAGGGCCACCGAGAGGCCGCGGGTCACCGCGTCCAGGGCCGCGCCCGCACCCACGACGCCGGCGCCGATGATGACGACGTCGAACTCCTCCGAGCCCAGTCGCTCCCAGTTGGCCGCACGCTCCGCCGGCCCGAGCCGGGCCCCCGAGACCACACCGTCTCCACTCATCGCACTACCTTCCGGTTCAGCCTGCCGTCACGCGCCTGACCGGCCCACGGTACTGCGGCAACGGCGCACCCCGCCCGGGGAAGCGTTCGGCATTGTCGAACGGCCCCGGCCGGTGACACCCGCGCGGCGGCAGGGATCAGCCGAGGTCGCCGTCGAAGTGCATCAGCTGGCGACCGAGCTCGGTGATCGACCCGGACAGCGACGGGTAGACACTCAGCGTGTAGGCGAGATCCTTTGCGGTCAGGCCGTTCTGCACGGCCATGGCGATCGGCAGGATCAGTTCCGAGGCCTGCGGCGCGACCACCACGCCGCCGATGACGATGCCGGTGGCCGGCCGGATCACCAACTTCACGAAACCCTCGGTGAGGCCGATCATCTTGGCCCGCGGGTTGGTGGCGAGCGGCAGCATCAGCACCGAGGCCGGGATCGTCCCGGCGTCGACGTCGACCTGCGAGATGCCGACGGTGGCGATCTCCGGGTGCGTGAACACCGTGGAGGCAACGGTTTTCAGCCGCAGCGACGGCACACCTTCGCCCAGCGCATGCCACATCGCGATCCGGCCCTGCATGGCCGCCACCGATGCCAGCATCAGCAGGCCGGTGCAGTCGCCGGCCGCATAGATGCCGGAGACCGAGGTCCGGGACACCCGGTCGACGGTGATGAACCCACCGTCGTTCACCGCGACACCCACGCTCTCCAGCCCGATGTCGCTCGTGTTCGGCACCGAGCCGACGGTCATCAGGCAGTGCGAGCCGCGCACCTCGCCACCGTCGGTGAGCCGCACGACCACCTCGTCGCCCTCCCGGGTGACCGACTGGGCGCGGGCCCGCCTGACCAGCTTCCCGCCGTGCTCGGAGAAGACCTCCTCGATGACCGCCGCGGCGTCCGCATCCTCGGACGGCAGCACCCGGTCCCGGCTCGAGACCAGGCTGACCCGGACGCCCATCTCGGTGTAGGCGGAGGCGAACTCGGCGCCGGTGACACCGGACCCGACCACGATGAGGTGCTCCGGCAACTCGGTGAGCGAGTAGAGGTCGCGCCAGGTGAGGATCCGCTCGCCGTCCGGCCGGGCGTCCGGCAGCACCCGCGGCGCGGCGCCGGTGGCGACCAGCACCACGTCGGCCTCGAACTCGGTGACGGTGCCGTCCGGTGCGGTCGCCGCCACCCGATGCGCCGCCAGGCCGGGGGCGCTGTCGGCGAGCGCGGCCCGGCCGGTGACCACCCGCACCCCGACGCCGGTCAGCCGGGCGTGGATGTCTGCGGACTGCGCCCGGGCCAGCCCGGTCACACGGGCGTTGACGGCGGCCAGGTCCACCTCGATGCCGGCGGGTACCACCACACCCAGCCCGCCCGCCTCCAGTGCCGCGGTGCGGCCGCCGGCCGAGGCGATGAAGGTCTTGGACGGCACGCAGTCGTAGAGCACGCACCCGCCGCCCGGCCCGTCGGACTCGATCAGGGTGACGTCGGCGCCGTACTGCGCCGCGACCAGCGCGGCCTCGTAACCGCCCGGTCCACCACCCATGATCACGATGCGGGTCATCGGCGCTCCCTTCTCCAGGGTCATCGGGCACGGCCGGAACCGTGGAGCCGGGCGCGGCGGCGCCCGGCGGCCGGTCCACCGTATCGGCCGCAGGCGGACGTTAGGCTCCGGGCATGGCTCTCTACGCCGCCTACGGGTCGAACATGGATCCGGCGCAGATGTTGCAGCGCTGCCCGTCCTCGCCGGTGGCCGGCATCGGCTGGCTGCCGGGGTGGCGACTCACCTTCGGCGGCGAGGACCTGGGCTGGGAGGGCGCGCTGGCCACCGTCGTGCCGGACCCGGATCCGGAGGCCTCCGTCTTCGTGGTGCTCTACGACATGGCCTCCGCCGACGAGCGCACCCTGGACTCGTGGGAGGGCTCCGACCTGGGGCTCTACACCAAGCTGCGACTGCGGGTGCACACCATGGACGGCGACGTGCTGGCCTGGCTCTACGCGCTGGAGGCGTTCGAGGGCGGCCTGCCGAGCGCCCGCTACCTCGGGGTGATCGCCGATGCCGCGGAGGCGGCGGACGCTCCGGCCGAGTACGTCAAGGAGATCCGGCACCGGCCCTGCCGGTCCATCGGGAGCTGACCGAGGGGGGCCTGGTCAGAGCTGTTCGAGGGACGCGGCCGCGGTCAGCGACTCCGACCGCAGCCCGGCCAGCGCGGCGTGGGTGAGCAGCCGCACACCGAGCGGGATCGCCCGCTCGTCGGCCACGAAGGTCGCCGAGTGCAGATCGACCTGCGGCGAGATGCCGTCCCACACACCGAGTCTGGCCATCGCACCGGTGGAGGCGTCGATCAGCACGGAGAAGTCCTCGCCACCGGTGGACTGCTCGGTGGGACCGACCGCCCCGGCCCCGGCCGCGTGCTCGCCGGCCACCCGGAGCAGTCCGGTCGACACCGGCTCGTTCTCCACCGGCGGGACCCCGCGCCGGTACAACAGCTCGTGCTGCACCCCGGTCGGCGCCAGCAGCTGGGCGATGAGTTCGCGGACCAGCGGCTCCGCGGCCTCCCAGCCGCGCCGGTCCATCATCCGCAGCGTGCCGCGCAGCACCCCGTGCTGCGGGATGGCGTTGGCGGCCTCCCCCGCGTGCACCGCGCCCCACACCATGATCGGCACCGAGCGCGGGTCCAGCCGGCGGCTCAGCATCCCGGGCAGGCCGGTGATCACCAGGCCGAGCGCGTGCACCAGGTCCGCGGTCAGGTGCGGCCGCGCGGTGTGCCCGCCGCGGCCGGTGACCGTCAGCTCCACCAGGTCGGAGGTGGAGGTGATGGCGCCGGTGCGCAGCCCGATCCGGCCCACCTCCAGCCGCGGGTCGCAGTGGAAGGCGAAGATGCGCTCGACACCCTCCATCACCCCGGCCTCCACCACGTCGTGCGCGCCGCCGGGCATGACCTCCTCGGCCGGCTGGAAGATCAGCCGCACCCGACCGGGCAGCCGGTCGGCCACCTGGGCCAACGCGCCGGCCGCACCGAGCAGGGCGGTCAGGTGGATGTCGTGCCCGCACGCGTGGCTGGCGTCCGGCACCGTCGAGGCGAACGGCAGGCCGGACAGCTCGGGCAGCGGCAGCGCGTCGATGTCCGCCCGCAGCCCGATCACCCGGTCCCCGGTGCCGATCTCGGCGACCACGCCGGTCCCGCCCGGCAGCACGCGGCCGCGCACCCCGTAGCCCTGCAGGATCCGCAGGATCTTCGCCGACGTGGCGGACTCCTGGCGGGACAGCTCGGGGTGTGCGTGCACCTCCCGGCGCACGGTGACCAGGCCGGGGAGTTCGCGGGCCAGGAAGAGGTCCAGCCAGTCCGGCCCGAGCCCGGCGCCCGGGTCCGGGACGGGAGCGGCCGGTAGGGGGACGGCAGGGAGGGACGGTGTCCCGTCTGCGCGCTGCTGCTCGATCCCTGAAGCCATCACGGGAACCCTAGGTCATCGGGGGCGGTGCACCGACCGGGTCTCCCGCTGCGGCGGGTGACGTGGTTGGGTGGTCCCGGCGGGGGTCGGTTCCGCTCCGCGCAGCTGCACCGGTGCCGGTGCACCCGACGAGCACGCCGGAGGACCGCATGGGCGACGACATCGCGCAGGTCGAGTACACGCGGGAGCAGCGGCTGAAGTACCGGCAGAAGGTGCGCCGGTGCCTGGACGTCTTCGAACGCATGCTGGCCGAGCACGCGTTCGACGTGGACACCCCGCTGACCGGTCTGGAGATCGAGCTCAACCTGGTCAACTCCGAGTGGGCGCCGGACATGGCCAACGCCGTCGTGCTGGAGGCGATCGCCGATCCCGCCTTCCAGACCGAGCTCGGCCAGTACAACATCGAGCTGAACGTGCCACCGATGCCGCTGGCCGGGGATTCCTTCGCCACGCTGGAGACCACGCTCCGGGCGTCGCTGGACCACGCCGAGTCCAGGGCGAACGAATCCGGCTCGGAGATCATCATGATCGGCATCCTGCCGACCCTGTTGCCCGAGCACTTCGAAGCCGGCTGGATGAGCCACAACCCGCGCTACGAGGCGTTGCAGGACGCCATCTTCGCGCACCGCCGGGAAGACCTGGAACTGGACATCTCCGGGGTCGAGTCGCTCCAGATGTACGCCGACACCATCGCTCCCGAGTCCGCGTGCACGAGTGTCCAACTGCACCTGCAGGTCCCGCCCGCCGACTTCGCCGCCACCTGGAACGCCGCGCAGGCACTGGCCGGGCCGCAGCTCGCGCTCGGCGCCAACTCGCCGTTCCTGTTCGGCAAGCGGCTGTGGGCCGAGACCCGCACCGAGCTCTTCCTGCAGGCCACCGACACCCGCTCCCCGGAACTCCGCAACCAGGGGGTCCGACCACCGGTGTTCTTCGGGGAACGCTGGATCACCTCGATCTTCGACCTGTTCGAGGAGAACGTCCGGTACTTCCCGGCACTGCTGCCGGAGACCACCGACGAGGACCCGGAGGCCGAGCTCGCCGCCGGCCGGGCACCCCGGCTGCAGGAGCTGCGGCTGCACAACGGCACGGTCTACCGCTGGAACCGACCGGTCTACGACGTGGTGCAGGGCCGGCCGCACCTGCGGGTGGAGAACCGGGTGCTGCCGGCCGGCCCGACCGTCGTCGACGTACTGGCCAATGCCGCCTTCTACTACGGCGCGGTGCGCATGCTGGCGACCGACGACCGACCGGTGTGGACCAAGATGTCCTTCGCCGCGGCGGAGTCGAACTTCGGCTCCGGCGCCCGGCTCGGGGTCGACGCCACCTTCTATTGGCCAGGCTTCGGCGAGGTGCCGTGGGACGAGCTGATGCTGCGTCACCTGCTCCCGCTGGCGCACGACGGCCTGGACCGCTGGGGGGTCGACCCGGCCGTCCGGGACCGACTGCTCGGCATCGTCGAGGCCCGCTGCAAACTGCGCCGCAACGGCTCCTGGTGGCAGTCGGAGACCGTGGCCCGACTGGAGGGCCGCGGCCTGGACCGGATGCAGGCACTGACCGGGATGTTGCACCGCTACTCGGATCTCATGCACTCCAACGAGCCAGTGCACACCTGGGAACTTCCCTGAACCAGCACCGGAACAGCACCTGAACCTGCACCGACCCGGCACACCGACGGGTGATGTGCGGCACCAGGCTCCGGACACCACTGTTCAGCGACCGGTTAGGCCATTAGGGTGAGGTGGACCGATCGGTCCTGTCAGCTGGGGGAAGTTCTCGTATGTCCGTACTCACGCGCGCCGGTGCGGCGGTGCTCGGCCTGTTCCTCGTCGCGGGGTGCAGCACGCCGGTGATCGGTGCCGCGGTCCGCGGCACGACCGTGCCCACTGCAGCCACCGCCGCGCCCGGTTCGTTGGGGTCCGCGGTGACCACCGGGTCCACCGGGATCACCCGGGCCTCCTCGGCGGCGGTGCCGCCCACCGACAGCACCGACAGCACCGACAGCACCGACAGCTCCGTGGACCCCGACAGCGCCGGGTCCGACGGACTGGAGGACCTGCTGGACATCATCGACGACGGGATCCTCGAGCACACCAGCGCCTCGCTGACGATCACCGTGGACCGGCCCGGCAAGCAGGCCGACCTCGACTGCGCGGTCACGGTGACCTACGACGACATCTTCGCCGACGACCTGATGGCGGACTGCGCCGGCAGCACCGGGGACTTCACCCTGCTCCGGGTGGACGACATCGCCTGGTACGGCCCGGCCGATCTCCCGGGCGGACCGACCGACAGCGGCGGCGGCTACAAGTGGGTGCTGATCGACCCGGGCGCCGGTGTGCCGCTGCAGCTGGGGATGAACCTGCTGGTCCGCACCTTCGCCGACCTCGCCGACGGCACGGCGATCTGGGACCTGTCCTACTACGCAAGGGATCTCACCGACGCCGGCACCGACACCCTGGAGTCCGGCCCGGCGAAGCGCTGGACCGCGCACATCGACGGCGGCGAGGTCGCCGACGACTTCGAGCCGGCCGGTCTGCTCTCCGACCCGGGTCGGGACGCGACGGTCGACATCTGGCTCCGCGACGGGTCGATGACCGGGATGCGCTACCTGGCGTCCTCCTACGGCGCTGACGACACGGCGGTCGAGATGACGGTGACCGGATTCGACGACGCACCGCGGATCCAGGCACCCGACATCGCCGACGTCGTCCCGGCGGGCTGAACCCGTGACCAGGAACCTGCAGCCCGGCGGAATCACGCGCCGCGCCGCGCCCATCGGTCTGCTGGCGGCGGCCGTCCTGCTGCTGGGCGCCTGCGGTGACCCGGTTGCCGGGAGCGCCTCCGCCGCAGGCAGCCCTGGCGCCACGATGAGCAGCAGCCCGCCCGCCGGTGGCTCCGGGACCACCGCACCGTCCCCCACCACCCCGGCGACGACGTCGCCGTCCGCTGTCGCGACGACCGCCACCACCGCCGCGCCCACGAGCAGCACGCGGTCGACCACCCGGCCGACGACCGCACCCCCGACCACGGCGAGCAGCGCCGCACCCGCCGGCAGCTACGCCGACGTCGACGAACTGCTCGACGCGGTGGACAGCGGGGTCGAGCGGCACTCCGGAGCCACCCTGCGGACGGTCACCGACAAACCCGGCGAGGGCGACGACTCCAGCTGCACGATCCTGGCCACCTACTCCGGGCCGTGGACGGAGAACTTCTCCGCCGAGTGCATCGGCGACGAGCCGGGCGAGTCCTCCTCGTTCCTGCAGGTGGACGGCACCACCTGGGTCAGCGGTCTGCCGGATGCGCCGACCCGCGCGGACGGCACGCCCTACCGCTGGTCGGAGCTGGACCTCGAGCAGGGCGAGGACCTCGAGCTCGGTGGCCAGAACGCGACCGCGCTGGAGTTCGCGATGCAGTCCTTCAAGAACCTGGCCGACGGGTCGGCGATCTGGGCCTACTCACCGCACGTCGTCGACTTCGCCTACGCCGGAACGGACAACCTGACCGGGGGGCCGGCCGAGCGCTACAGCATGACCGTCGACGCGCTCGCGCTCGCCCAGTCGGCGAACCCGGACGTGGAGGGCCCGCCGATGACCGGGTACCTGGACGTCTGGATGCACCCGGCGGACGGCCTGGTGAAGTTCCGCTTCGCCTTCTCCGACGGCGACCGCGAGCAGGTGACCGGCATGGAGGTCGACAGCTTCGACGACGTGGCGCTCAGCGCACCGGCTCCGGAGGACGTCGCGCCGACGGGGTGAGCACCGGAGCGACGTCGAAGTCGGCCAGGTCCGGCCGGTGGGTCATCCGCCAGTACTCCGGCACCGGCCACGGCGAGTTGGTGACCACCCGGCCGGCGGCGTTGCGGTAGTAGTTCTGCACCCCGTCGATGCCGTAGACCATCTTGGTGTTCGCCTCGTCGAGCGCGAGATTGTAGGCACGGAAGGGCTCCTCGCGGCACTCGACGGATGCGAGGTCGTCCCGCACCATCGTCACCAGCAGCTCGCTGATGTACCGCGCCTGCGCCTCGGCGACGGTGATGAAGCTGCCGCCCGGCGGGTTGGTGTTCGGCCCGAAGAGGTGGAACAGGTTCGGGAACCCGGGCGAGGTGATCCCCAGGTAGGCGCGGCCGTCGTCGTCGTGCCACTCCTCGCGCAGGCTGTGCCCGTCCCGGCCGGTCAGCTCCATCGGGAACAGGAACCGCTGCTGGGCGAAACCGGTGCACAGCACCAGGGTGTCGATCTCCCGGCGGTCGCCGTCGGTGGTCACCACCTCGGTCGCGGTCAGCTCCGCGATGCCGGTGCGCAGCAGCTCGACGTCGTCCCGCCGGATGGTGGAGAACCAGCCGTTGTCCAGCAGCAGTCGCTTGCCCATCACCGGGAAGTCCGGCAGCGTCGCCTCGATCAGGTCGCCCCGACCCCGCAGCTGCGCGGTCAGGTAGGAGGTGAGCGCGGACCGGAAGTACTGGTTGAGCGCGTTGACCGAGCGCCCGTCGTCGGACCACTCCGGGTCGACGGCCTGCAACCCGTAGAGCCGCTCCGAGTACACCCAGAACAGCCGGAACCGGTACCAGCTCCGGTAGAACGGCACGTGGTCGAACAGCCACTGGTGGTGCGGCCCGGTGGCCGAGAAGTAGTCCGGGTGCGGCGAGACCCACTGCGGGGTGCGCTGCAGCACGGTGAGCTGCGCCGTCTCGTCGGCGATGGCGCAGACCAGCTGCATGGCGGTGGCGCCGCTGCCGAGCACCGCGACCTTCCGGCCGCGCAGGTCGAGATCGTCGGGCCATTGCGCGGAATGGACCACCCGGCCGCGGAACTCGTCGCGACCGGGCAGGTCCGGGATCTTCGGCCGGTTGTGCAGTCCGACCGCGGTCACCAGCGCGGTGCCGGTGACCTCCTGCTCGCGGCCGTCGGCACCCGCCACCACGACCTTCCAGGTGCCGGCCTCCTGGTCCCAGATCGCGCGGCGCGCCTCGACACCGAACCGGATGTGCTCGCGGATGCCGAAGGAGTCGGCGAGATCGGTGAAGTAGCGGGCGATCTCCGGCTGCCGGGCGAACATCTCCGACCACGGTCCGGGAGCGTAGGACACCGAGTAGAGATCGCTCGGGATGTCCACCCGGACACCGGGATACCGGTTCTCCCACCAGGTCCCGCCGACCTCGGAGTTCTTCTCCAGGACGGTGAACGGGATCCCGGCGCGGGCGCAGTTGATCGCGGCCAGCAGGCCGGACACGCCGGCGCCGACGATGACCACCGAGAAGTCACGGCCGCTCGCCGCGAGCAGGCCGCTGACGTCCTGCGGCACGTACGGCGCGAACCCGCTCTGCTCGGCCACGATCGGCGCGACCGACGCGGGCACCCGTTCGCCCAGCGACGTCGACATCAGCGTGGTGAGCACGTCGTCCGTCGGGCGCGGCACGGCGGCCGGACGGCCGGCGTGCCAGGCCGCGACCGCGTCCACCACCGCCTGCCGGATCTCCGCCTGCACGTCGTCGGAGAACCCACCGTCGACCTGCAGGTCGAACCCGCGGATCTTCGCCGGGCGGTAGGCCTCGCCGAGCCACCGCTCGTCACCGGTCAGCTGGTACAGCAGCGGCACCAGCACCGGCAGGTGCGCCGCCCCGATGGCCTCGACCAGCCGGTCACGGTCGAGATCGGTGTCTGGTGGGATCATCTCGTTCTCCTCAGGACTGCGCCGGGACTGCCGGGACATGCGCGTGGGCGTCGAGCAGGTCGCGCAGCGCGGCGACGTCCTCGACCCGGCGGGTGTGCTCCGCGGCCAGTGGTTCGACGTTGAGCAGGGTGACGCCGGCCGCCCGCAGCGCGGTGACCCGCTCCCGGAGCTGGTCGACGGTGCCGACCAGCGCGGTGGCGGCGACCAGGTCGTCGGGGACGGCGGCGGCCGCCTCGGCCATCCGGCCGGCCAGGAACAGGTCCTGGATCTTCTCCGCGGCCTCCGGGTAGCCGTAGCGCACGGCCAGGTCGTTGTAGAAGTTGTGACCGCGCGAGCCCATCCCGCCGATGTACAGGGCCAGCTTCGCCCGCACCTGCGGCAGCAGCGGCTCGGTGTCCTCGCCGACGGCCAGCGGCAGCCGGACCACGACATCCAGCGATCCCAGTGCGGGGTCCCGCCTTGCCGCACCGGCGTCCAGCGCCGCGCCCCAGACCTGACGGGCCGCACCCGGGTGGAAGAAGATCGGCTCCCAGCCCTCGGCCAGCTCGGCCGCCAGCTCGACGTTGGCCGGCCCGATCGCGGCCACGGTGATCGGGATCCGGTCCCGGACCGGGCGGTTGATCAGCTTCAGCGGCTTGCCCTCGCCGGTGCCGAGGCCGGCGGGAAGCGGTACCTGGTAGTGCTTCCCGGCGTGGACGAGCTTGTCCCGGCGCCACACCTGACGGCAGATGTCGATGACCTCACGGGTCCGGGCCAGCGGCGCGTCGTAGCGCACGCCGTGGAAGCCTTCCACCACCTGTGGCCCGGAGGCCCCGATGCCGAGCCGGAACCGGCCGTCGGACACGTAGTCCAGGCCGGCCGCGGTCATCGCCGTCGTGGTGGGCGTGCGGGCGTAGACGGACAGGATCCCGGTGGCCAGTTCGATGGTCCGGGTCCGCGCGGCCAGGTAGCCGAGCTGACTGACGGCATCGAAGGTGTAGGCCTCGCTGAACGTCGCCGAGTCCAGTCCGACCGTCTCGAGATCGGCGATCTCCCCGGCGATCTCGCCGATCGGCCGGCCGTGGCCGACGATCGTGCCGATCCGCGTGCGCACCGCCGGCCCGTCCCCGGACCCGTTCACCTGGCTCACAGTCCCAGTCCCCTTCCGATGACTTCCTTCATGATCTCGGTGGTCCCGCCGTAGATGCGGGTGATGCGGGCATCGGCCCAGGCGCGGGCGATCGGGTACTCCAGCATGTAGCCGTAGCCTCCGAAGAGCTGCAGGCAGCGGTCCACCACCCGGCCCTGCAGCTCCGTGCACCACCATTTGGCCTTGGCGGCGTCCTCCGCCGACAGCTCACCGGCGTTGTGCAGCCGGACGCACTCGTCGACGAAGGTCTGGGCGACGTCGATCTCGGTGGCGATCTCGGCCAGCACGAACCGGTTGTGCTGGAAGGTGCCGATCGGCCGGCCGAAGGCCTTGCGCGCCAGCACGTACTCCAGCGTCTGCTCCAGCGCGGTCCGCGCCGCTGCCAGCCCGATGACCGCGATCCCCAACCGCTCCTGTGACAGGTTCACCATCAGGCTGCGGAACCCGCCGTCCTCGGTGCCCAGGAGGTTCGCCACCGGGACCCGGACGTCGGTGAAGGACAACTCGGCGGTGTCCTGCGCGTGCTGGCCGACCTTCTCCAGGTTGCGGCCACGCCCGAAGCCGGCCATGCCGCGTTCGAGCACGAGAAGACCGATGCGGTGCCGCTTCTCCGGCTCGCCGGCAGCCCCCGTCCCGGCCGGTGCGATGATCCGGACGGCGGTGATCACCAGGTCGGCGTTGATCCCGTTGCTGATGAAGGTCTTGGCGCCGTTGACCAGGTAGTGCTCACCGTCGCGGACCGCGGTGGTGGCGATCGCGGCGAGGTCGGAGCCGGTCCCCGGTTCGGTCATGGCCACCGCGGTGATCAGCTCGCCGCTGACCAGACCCGGCATCCACCGAGCACTCTGCTCCTCGTTCGCCAGGTGCAGCAGGTAGGGCAGGCAGATGTCGTTGTGCGTCGCGATACCGAGCCCGGCACCGCTGACGCCGGCGGCCGCGATCTCCTCCGCGATCACGGCGTTGAACCGGAAGTCGTCGACACCGCCGCCGCCGAACCGCTCCGGCACCGCCATGCCGAGGAACCCGTGGGCACCGGCGGCGGTGAACAGCTCCCGCGGCACGATGCCGTCGGACTCCCACTTCTCGCGGTGCGGGACCACCTCCTCGAGCAGGAAGCGACGGAAGGAGGACCGGAACTCCTCGTGCTCCGGCTCGAACAGCGTGCGCCTCACGGCTGCGCCCGTCTAGCTGCCTGTCCGGCTGCCGGCCCTGCTGCGTGATGTCCCATGACTGTTCCTCCTGCGCAGCGTCGCGCGACCAGCACGTGAAGATCGATTCCACACCCTAGCGCGGATGCTTCTGGGAACATAGCAGTTCACGGCCAGTGAGGTTAAACCTGCTTCTGCGGCGATCGGTGCCGCGCGGGCAGGGTCAGGCGAAGATGGCGGCGTGCGCCAGGGCCCGCAGATCGGCGCCGATGCCGGGGCGGGCGCGCAGAGCCGGGATCTGCACGACCTCGTTGATCAGCGAGATCGTGGTCTGCGAGAAGGCCCGCGCCTCGGCGGGGCCGAGCTCGGGCCGCAGCGCGGAGAGGGCCACCACCCATTCCTCGACGTACTCGCGCTCGCTCTTGCGGATCGTGTGCTGCACCGGGGCCGGGAGGTAGATCAGGTCGGCGGCCAGAATGCCGAGCAGGCGGCGGTGCGGCCCGAGCGCCAGTTCGACGTAGGAGTCGATCAAGATCTCCAGTGCGAGCGCGTCGGTCGGTGCCCCGGACAGCCGATGCCAGGTGAGGTAGTGCGCACCCTCGATGCCGCGCTCCAGCGCCGCCTGCAGCAGCTCGGCCTTGCTCGAGAAGTACTGGTAGACGGTCGCGATCGCCGCATCGGCGGCCTCGGCGATGTCCTCGATGGTGACCGCGTAGTACCCACGGGTGTCGAACAACCGGATCGCCGCCTCCAGGATCCGTTCCCGGCGCCCGGCCGGCCGCCGGGGCGGGTCGGCGTCGTCCTCGCGGCCCTCGGCGTCCCCGGGAGCGTCTCGTGCGGTCAGCTCGACACCCACCACCGCCCGCGCCATGGCCTGCAGCGATGCGACCACCCGGGCCGCCTCGATGGCCGAGCGGTACTCCCGGGAACTGGCGAAGATGGCGAGCAGACACCAACTGAGCAACCGGATGTCGGCGTCGTCCAGCTCCGGGCGGACGCCGCGCACGATGCCCGCGGTCACCCGGCCCACCTCGCGCAGCCGGTGGCGGAAGTCCTGCTGGTCGTCCCCGGTGAGGTGGCGGCGCTCCCGCTTCCAGAGCAGGGCCTCGTCCACCTCCACGACCAACGCCCCCATGCCGGACAGGAACGCCTCGAACTTCTCCTGCGGACCGCCGTCGAGATCCGCGGCCTGCCGGACGACGCCCTCGATCAGCACCAGCTGGCCGGTGAGCGCCTGCGCCAGCAGGTCGTGCTTGTTGCGGAAGTGCCGGTACAGCGCGGGACCGGTCACCCCGACCGCGGTGGCCAGGTCGTCCATCGAGACGTTGTGGTAGCCGAACTCCTGGAACAGCCGGGACGACGCCTCGATCAGCTGTGCCTTCCGGGACGACTGCCGGACCGGTCGCGCCATCATCGTGCCACCCCTCCTCTCGTCCCGGCCCGACCGGCCGACCGTGGTTGCCCACAGTACGGGCAGGTGGGCACCGGCGGAACGGGACACGGCGCGGGCAAGCAGAACACCGTGCAGGACACCTGGTCGGACCCGCGGCCGGGCAGAACCGGGATTCACCCACGGCTTGACCGCCTCCGGCGGCCGACCCTAGTGTCCGCACAGGGCCCGGGCACGTCGGTGTGCCGGAGCGAGACCACCACGAGACGAGATCCCATGACGGACTACGCAGATGTGACGCTGACGGTCGAGGACGGGGTCGCACTGCTGACTTTCGCCCGCCCGGAGCGCCGGAACGCCTTCACCCTGCCGATGCTCGCCGAGGTTCAGGACGCGCTGGCCGCGGCCGACGCCGACCCGGCCGTCCGGGCGGTAGTGATCACCGGTGCCGGGGAGCGGTTCTCGCTCGGCGCCGAACTGCGCGGCCCGGACACCCTGCGGCTGGCGGTGGACGACGACCTGGCCGGGCACACGCCGCGCGGGTACCGGGAGCCGGCCGGCCGGATCAGCGAGCAGATCGCCGGCATGCACGTCCCGGTGATCGGTGCGGTGAACGGCGATGCGGTGGGTGGCGGCGCCACTATCCTGGCGGCGATGGACGTCCGGATCATGTCCGACCGGGCGCGGATCGGGTTCGTGTTCACCCGGCGCGGCGTGAGCCCCGAGGGCGCGTCCACCTGGTTCCTGCCGCGGCTCGTCGGGCTGGGCACCGCCACCGACTGGCTGATCTCCGGGCGGATCATCCCGGCTGCCGAGGCGTTGTCCGCCGGCTTCGCCACCCGGCTGGTGCCGCCGGAGCAGGTGCTGGAGACCGCACTGGAGTACGCACGGCAGTTCAGCACGGTCACCTCGCCCCGTTCGGTGGCCCTCACCCGGGCTCTCCTGGCCGCCAGCTTCCACCACCCCGACCCGGCGGCCGCGGCCTACGCCGAGTCGGCCGTCTACCAGGGACTCACCGACACCCCCGATGCCAAGGAGGGCGTGCTCTCCTTCATCGAGCACCGCGCGCCGGCCTTCACCAGCACCGGCCGGGAGCACTGACCCGGACTGTCCGGGATCGAGTGCTCCTTCCAGTTCGCTCGAGGAGCTCCCACCGATTCCTGCTCACCTGGCCAGCACTGACAGGGCCATGTCGACAGAACATGTGAATCGTCCTTCTGGCAATGTCGACAGGAACGGGCTACGCTTCCCGGAGTGTCGGCGGTCACAGGCACCCGGCGCCGGACGACGGCGGCAAAGCCGGCCCCGACACCCCGACGCAGGCAAGCACGGGCAGCACGACACGGACAGCACGACACGCACCAGACACGACGCACACACAGCGGTGGCGTCGGCGGACAGGAGTCGACCAGTGGTGGCACAGCACGTTGCAGACGCACTCGCGAAGGGCTATGCCTTCGCCACGGAGACCACGCTGGAGGGGATCCGCGCCGGCTACGACCGTTGCATGGCCGCCGATCTCCCGCCGGGTGTCTCCGCCGAGCCGGCCGAGGTCGCCGGGGTCCCCGGCACCTGGTTCCGTCCCGCAGGGGCGGGCACCGACGACGTGGTGCTGTTCCTGCACGGCGGTGGGTACTTCGCCGGGTCCAGCCGGAGCCACGGCGCACTCGCGGCCCACATCGCCGACGCGGCAGGCCTCGCGACCTTCGCCGCCGACTACCGACTCGCCCCCGAGCACCCCTTCCCGGCCGCCGTCGACGACGCGGTGGCGGTGCTCGCCGCGCTCGGATCCTCCAGCAGCGGCAAGGTTTTCGTGGTCGGCGACTCCGCCGGCGGCGGCCTGACCATGGCCACCCTGCTGGCCACCCGGGACCGCGGCCTGGCCCTGCCGGCCGCGGCCGCCACCATGTCGGCCTGGCTCGACCTGCGGCTGGTGCACCCGGACATCGACGAGAAGGCAGCGATCGACCCGGTGGTGTCGCGGGCCGGCCTGGAGTTCAACACCTCGATGTACCTCGGCGGGCAGCCGGCCACCGATCCGCTGGCGTCCCCGCTGCTCGGCGACCCGACGGGCCTGCCGCCGCTCCACATGCAGGTCGGCACCGAGGAGGTGCTGCACCAGGACACCGTGCAGTTCGCGGACAAGGTGCGCGCGGCCGGCGGCGAGGTGACCGTCGAGATCGAGGACGGGATGCCGCACGTGCACCAGATCCTGATCGCCGACCTGCCGGAGGCCAAGGACTCGGTCGGCCGGATCGGCAAGTTCTTGCGCGCCCACAGCTGACCGGGGCGCGGCCTGCTCCGGGCCCCACCTCCGCACCCCTCACCCACGACCACCGCCCGCCGGGCGGCGGTGCGCTGCCACGCGCCCGCACCCGGCCGGACCGCCAGGAGGACACGACCATGAACGACCCCCAGCCATCCGCCGGCGCCGCCCTGGATCTCGACGTCCTGGTGATCGGCGCCGGTATCGCCGGCATCTACCAGCTGCACAAGCTGCGCATCGAACACCCCGACCTGAGGGTCGAGGTCGTCGACGCGGCCGGCGGTGTGGGCGGCACCTGGTACTGGAACCGTTACCCCGGCGCCCGTTTCGACTCGGAGAGCTACAGCTACGCGTACTTCTTCTCCAAGGAACTGCGCGACGACTGGCGGTGGAAGGAACGCTTCTCCGGACAGCCGGAGATCGAGGAATACCTCAACCACGTGGTCGACCGGTTCGAGCTGCGGCCGTACATCACCCTGGGCTTCCGGGTGCAGTCGGCGACCTGGGACGAGACCTCCCGGTCCTGGTCGGTGCGGACGGCGGACGGCCAGGAACGCCGCACCCGGTTCCTGGTGACCGCGGTCGGCCTGCTCTCCGCGCCGCAGTTCCCGATCGCCCCCGGTCGTGAGGAGTTCCGCGGGATCGCCCACCACACGGCGCTCTGGCCGGCCGGCGGTGTCGACTTCACCGGCAAGCGGGTCGCCGTCATCGGCACCGGTTCCAGCGGCGTGCAGATCACCGGCGCCATCGCCGACGAGGTCGCCTCGCTCACCGTCTTCCAACGCACCCCGAACTGGTGCACGCCGCTGAACAACACCCCGATGGGCGACGAGGAGTACGCGGACATCTCGTCCCGGCTCGACGAGATCCACGCGACCCTCATGGGCTCCTTCGCCGGGTTCGTGCACCAGTTCCAGCCGGTGTCGGCGTTCGACGTCAGCCCCGAGGACCGGCACCGGCTGTACGAGCAGCTCTGGGAGCAGCCGGGTTTCGCCAAGTTGCTCGGCAACTACATGGAGGTGCTGTTCTCCCCGGAGATCAACGCCGAGTTCAGTGCGTTCCTGGCTGGCAAGATCTCCGGACTCGTCACCGACCCCGCGAAGGCGGACAAGCTGATCCCGAAGGACCACGGGTACGGCGTGAAGCGGCCGCCGTTCGAGGCCGGCTACTACGCCGCGTTCAACAAGCCGAACGTCGACGTGGTCTCGCTGACCGACTCCCCGATCGAGCGCTTCACCCCGACCGGGCTCATCGCCGGCGGCACCGAGCACGAGTTCGACATCATCGTCTACGCCACCGGTTTCGACGCGATCACCGGTGCCTTCGACCGGATCGACATCCGGGCCGGCGAGGGGCAGTCGCTGCGCGAGTACTGGGAGTACGGCCCGCACACCTTCCTCGGCATGCAGAGCCCCGGATACCCGAACCTGTTCTTCATCGCCGGGCCGCACAGCACCGGCGGCAATGTGCCGCGGGCGATCGAGGGCCAGGTGGACTTCCTCACCGGACTGCTCACCCGGGCGGTCTCCCACGGGCACGAGCGGGTGGAGGTGACCCCGCAGGCCGAGGTGGCCTGGACCGAGCACGTGCTCAAGGGGGTCGAGGGCACCGTGGTGGCGGTCGGCAAGGACTGGGCGTTCGGCGGCAACACCCCCGGCAAGAAGCTGGCCTACCGGCACTACGGTGGAGGCATCATCACCTACTCCACCCGGTGCGCCGAGGTCGTCGCCGGCGACTACGCGGAGTTCGATTTCGCGTGACCCCGACCGACCCTGCCGTGAACACCGCGAACCCTGCCGACGCCACATCGACCCGGACCGACCCGGCGGCGCGCGCGGCCGCACTGTACCGAGCCGTCTTCGACCCCTCCGCCGACCCGTCGCTGCGCGGGCTGCGCGGCCGGTTCGACCGGATGCTGGACGAGTTCCCGCTCGACGACACGGATGTCGTCGACGAGATCACGGTGGCCGGCCGGCCGGCGCTGACGGTCGCCCCGGCGGGCGGCGGCACCGGTGTGCTGCTCTGGTTCCACGGCGGCGGGTACGTGATCGGCAGCCCGGCCGGCTACCGGCACCTCGGATCGGCGCTGGCCCGGGTGACCGGGCGGACGGTGATCCTGCCCGACTACCGGCTGGCGCCCAAGTACCCGTTCCCGGCCGCTCCGGAGGACGCGACGGCGATCCTCGGCGAGGTCCTGCAGGCACACCCGTCCGCGGTCCTGGGCGGCGACTCCGCCGGCGGCGGGCTGGCTCTCGTCGCGATGACGGCGCTGCGCGACTCCGGCGGCGCGCTGCCGACCGCGGCCGTGCTGTTGTCGCCACTCGCCGACCTGACCGGCACGTCGGCCAGTGTGACGGAGCACTCGGCGACCGACCCCGCGGTCACCGCCACCTCACTGGCCGACATCCGCGCCGCCTACCTGCAGGGACACGACCCCGCCGATCCCCGGGCCTCCCCCGTGTTCGCCGACCTGCACGGGCTGCCGCCGGTACTGGTGATGGCCGGCGGCTCGGAGGCGCTGCTGGACGACGCCCGGACGGTCGCCGACCGGATCGGGGAGGCCGGTGGCACCGTCGAGCTGGTGATCGGCGACGGCATGGTGCACGTCTGGCCGCTGTTCGAGTCCTTCCTGCCGGAGGCCGCCGTGGCGATGGAGAGGATCGGCGGGTTCGTCGGCGCCGTGCAGACGGTCGGCTGACGCCTGGCACGACACATGCGAAGGCCCCCACCGGGATCCGGTGGGGGCCCTCGCATGTCGGTGTCGGAGGTCGACGCTGTCGGAGGTCGACGCTGTCAGAGGTCGACGACGGCCGTCCCGCGCAGGGTGACGGTCCCGTCGGCCAGGGCGACCTGCAGGTCCAGCACGGCCCGGCCCGGCCCGTCTCCGTCGCGCTCGACGGAGGTCACCGTGCCGGTGCAGACCGGCACGCCGTGCACCGGGGTGACCGCGGTGAACCGGGTGGAGAACGACCGCAACCGGGACTGCGGGATCCAACCGGTCAGCAACCGGCCGAGGTAGGCCATCGACAGCATCCCCTGCGCGAACACGTCGTCCAGACCGGCCGCCCGTGCCACGTCGATGTCCAGGTGGATGGCGTTGTGGTCGCCGGAGGCGATGCCGAACTCGGCCAGGGTCGTCCGGCTGACCGGGGGCAGCTCGAGCGCGGGAAGCACCGCACCCACTGCGATCTCTGCGCTGCCAGGGACGGTGGGGGTCACGTCGACGCTCATGCGGCCGCTCCGTTCCGGATGACCGCGACGTTGTCCAGCTCGGCGACCAGGGTGCCGTCGGCCCGCACCACGTCGGTGTGCCGGACCAGGAAGTCCAGCGCGCCGCCGGCCTTGCTGTAGGTCTGGGTGAAGGTGGAGGTGAAGGTCAACCGGTCCCCCGCGTGGATGTCGTGGTGGTAGGTGAAGGACTCCTCGCCGTGCAGCACCCGGCCGAGATCCACGCCGTGGCGGGCGATCACGTCGAAGGTGTCCGACCGTTCCAGGTCCAGCCCGAACAGGATGGTCGGCGGCGCGAGCACGTCCGGGTGGCCGGCCGCGCGGGCCGCGTCGACATCCAGGTACACCGGGTCGGTCTCGCCGATCGACTCGGCGAACATCCGGATCCGGCCCCGCTCGACGTCCACCGTGACCGGGGTCTGGGTGAGCCCGACGATCGCCGGGTCGACGGCCATCAGGAGACCTTCTCGTACAGCGACACCACGCAGGCGCCGCCGATCCCGATGTTGTGCTGCAGGGCGACGTCGGCCCCCTCCACCTGGCGCGGCCCGGCCTCGCCGCGCAGCTGCCAGACCAGCTCGGCGCACTGGGCGAGTCCGGTGGCACCCAACGGGTGTCCCTTCGACAGCAGCCCGCCGGACGGGTTGGTGACCACCCGTCCGCCGTAGGTGTTGTCGCCGTCCATGACGAACTTCTCGGCGGTGCCCTCCGGGGTGAGCCCCAGGCCCTCGTAGGTGATGAGCTCGTTGGCGGTGAAGCAGTCGTGCAGCTCCACCACCTTGATGTCCTCCGGACCGATGCCGGCCTTTTCGTAGACCGCACGGGAGGCGGCGGCGGTCATGTCGTACCCGACCGGGCCGCGACCGTCGGCACCGTCGAAGGCGCCCGCGAAGTCGGTGACCAGGGACTGCGCGCGCAGCCGTACCCGCATGTCCAGCCCGCGGCTGCGGGCGTACTCCTCGCTGTAGACCACCGCGGCGGCGGCACCGCAGGTGGGCGGGCAGCACTGCAGACGGGTCAGCGGGCCCCAGATGTGCGGGGATCCCATGACCTCCTCGAGGGTGACCTGCTGGCGGAACACCGCGTACGGGTTGTTCGCCGCGTGCTGCCGGGCCTTCACCGAGATCATGCCGAACGTCTCGGGTCTGGTGCCGAACTTCTCCATGTGGGTCAACCCGGCGCCGCCGAACATCTGCGCGGCCATCGGCGCGTACTGGTCGTACTGCGGATGCGCCTTGACCACGTCCTCCGACCGCCCGGTCGGGCTGAGCCGGTCGTCCCAGTGCGCCACCAGGGCGCCCGGCCGCATCTGCTCGAAGCCCAGGGCCAGCACGACCTCCGCCTCACCGGAGGCCACCGCCTGCCGGGCCAGCCACAGCGCGGAAGAGCCGGTGGCGCAGTTGTTGTTGACGTTGACCACCGGCACCCCGGTCAGCCCGAGCGGGTACAGCGCCGCCTGCCCGGACGTGGAGTCGCCGTAGACGTAGCCCACGTAGGCCTGCTCGATCGCGGCGTAGTCCACGCCCGCGTCGGCCAGTGCCGCGGCGGCGGCCTGGGATCCCATGTCCTCGTACGCCAGCCCGGCGCTCGGCTTGGCGAAGGGGATCATGCCCACCCCGCCGACCAGAACGGATCGACCCATCTGCCCGTCTCCTTCCCCGGCCACCCCTGTGGAGCCGGACGCGGTTCCCGTGTGCACCGACCACCGATGGGTCGTCGACTAGAACCTGGACTCACACTACCGGAGAAGCCGCACCGCGAACACTGCTGGATCGCCCACATTGACTGCCGCCACCACCAGAACTATTCTTCACCCACGGCCCGCCGGGGTGACCGGCGCCGGGCACAGTGGCCCGTTCGTCGCTGCCGGTCGCGCCGTTCCCACCGCCGGCTGCCTCTCGTGCGGCCGGTGAACAACCCCGAGAGGACCGACCCCATGGGAAAACTCGACAACCAGGTCGCCCTGGTCTCCGGCTCCGGCCGCGGGATCGGCCGCGCCGTCGCCGAGAAGCTCGCCGCCGAAGGCGCTGCCGTCGTGGCGAACGACCTCGACCCGGGCCCGGCCAAGGAGGTCGCCGAGGCGATCATCGCGGCCGGCGGCCGGGCCGAGATCTGCCCGGGCAGCGTCACCGAACCCGATTTCGCGGACCGGTTCGTGCAGACCGCGGTGGACGCCTTCGGCGGTGTCGACATCATCGTCAACAACGCCGGTTACACCTGGGACAACGTCATCCAGAAGATGACCGACGAGCAGTGGGCCGCCATCCTGGACGTGCACCTGACCGCTCCCTTCCGGATCCTGCGCGCAGCGCAGCCGGTGATCTCGGCCGCGGTGAAGCAGGCCAGGGCGGACGGCGCACCGGTGCCCGTGCGCAAGATCGTCAACATCTCCTCCGTCGCCGGCCTGGACGGCAACCCGGGCCAGGCCAGCTACTCCTCGGCGAAGGCCGGCATCGTCGGCCTGACCAAGACGCTGGCCAAGGAGTGGGGCCGCTACAACGTCACGGTCAACGCGGTGGCCTTCGGTGTCATCCGCACCCGGCTCACCGTGGCGACCGAGAACGAGAGCAACATCGACATCCTCGGCAACGAGATCAAGGTCGGCATCCGCGCCGACGTGCTCGCCCAGGCCGAGCAGTCCATCGCGCTGGGCCGGGCCGGCACTCCGGAGGAGGCCGCCGGCGCGATCTACCTGCTCTGCTCCCCGGAGTCGAGCTACATCACCGGCCAGGTGCTCACCTGCAGCGGCGGCCTGTAACCGGTCCGCACCGCCGCTGTCGTCACACCACTGCCGTCACACCGCTGCCGCCGCCCGACGTCGGGCGGCGGCAGCGGCGTTCAGGGTGGAGACGTCGGCGTGCCAGAGGGTCTCGCCGATCCCGGTGCGGCCGTTCCACGTGCAGTCGAGCAGATCGAAGACCTGGTAGACGTTCTGGCCCCCGTCGAACTCCAGGCCCGCTCGGGACACCCCGTCGATGCGGTGGTGCTCACCGGTCTCGTCGTCGACCTCGAGGGTGAGCCGCTCGGTCCGCAGCCCGGCCCGGTGGTAGGTCATCGTCGCCCCGGTCACCCGGCGGACCTGGTCCCCGCGCAGGACGTAGGCGTTGGTCACCACCGACTCCACGGCGCCGTCCCGCGGGTGCTCCGCGGTGTGCGTGAG
The DNA here is from genome assembly GCF_009707545.1 of Nakamurella alba. Taxonomy (NCBI): domain Bacteria; kingdom Bacillati; phylum Actinomycetota; class Actinomycetes; order Nakamurellales; family Nakamurellaceae; genus Nakamurella; species Nakamurella alba. The sequence goes on from NZ_WLYK01000002.1 coordinate 221,717, forward strand.
CACGGTGAGCTCGCGGCCGAAGTGGAACATGTCGAAGGTGCCGGTGTCGTGCCCGGCCTCGGCCCGCGGGCTCCACGAGTGGTCCCGGTTGGCCGGCCCGTCGACCTCGTGCCGCACCCCGTCGAGCAGCAGGTGCCCGGTGACCCACATGGTCTGGTCGATGTGCCCCATCGGCTCGTCACCGGACCGGCCGGACAGACCCGCCGGCACCGCGGCCGTCGGATCGGCAGGGCGGTGGAAGGCCATGAAGCCGTTGACGTCCCGGGCCACCGTGGTCACGGACAGGTCCGCCGGCGGCATCATCGCCCGGTAGTCCAGGTGCGCCTCGAACCGCCGGGTCCGGTGGACCACGCGGTAGTGATCGGGAGCAGGGGCACCCTTCACCGTCAGGCCGCTCGCCAGCCGGTAGTCGGCGAGCCGGGCGCCCCCGATCGGCTGCTGGTAGCGGGAGTCGTGGAACTCCATGTCGGCCACCGAGGTGGACCCCGCCGAGTAGGCGTAGATCTTCGTGAACGCCACGCCCAGGTTCGTCCGGAAGCCGACCCAGATGTGCAGCCGGATCGTCCCGTCCGCGGTGAACGCCGAGAACCAGTTCGTCTCCAGCCATCTCGGGTCGCCCTCGGTGGGCCGCGAGAAGTCGGCGAACCCCCGGCTCATGCCGACACCGCCGGCAGGAAGGGCGCGCGCAGCGCCGCCTTGTCGACCTTGCCCGCGGCGCTGCGCGGCAGGTGCCCGACGAAGTCGTAGCTGCGCGGGCACTTGAACCGGGCCAGCAAGGTACGACAGTGGGTGTCCAGCTCCGTCTCCCCGACCGCGGTGCCCGGCAGCAGCTCCACCACCGCGCGGACCTGCTCGCCCATGTCCGGGTGCGGGATGCCGAAGACGGCGGCGTCCGCGACCGCCGGGTGTTCCATCAACGCGTCCTCCACCTCACGTGGGTAGATGTTGACCCCGCCGGAGATGATCGTGAAGTTCTTCCGGTCGGTGAGGAACAGGTAGCCGTCGTCGTCGAGGTACCCGAGATCACCGGTGGTGCTCATGGTCCCGTCGGCCGAGCGGCCGTCGGTGGTGGCCGCGCCGCCGAAGTACTCGAAGTTGGTGGCGCCGGCGAACCAGACCTCGCCGACCGTGCCGGGCGGGACCGGCGCACCGGTGTCGTCCAGGATCCGCACCTCGCCGAGCGCGGCCCGGCCGACGGTGCCCGGGCGCTCCAGCCACTCCTGCGAGGTGCAGGTGGTCCCGCCGTTCGCCTCGGTGGAGCCGTAGTTCTCGTAGAGGATCGGGCCGAGCCACTCGATCAGCGCCCGCTTCACCCCGGGCGGGCACGGGGCCGCGACGTGCACGACCGCCTCCAGCGACGACACCTCGTACCGGTCGCGCACGTCGACGGGCAGTTGGACGGCCCGGGCCAGCATCGTCGGGACGGCCATCAGGTGGGTGACCCGGTGGGCGTCGACGGCGGCCAGCATCGCCTGCGCCTCGAAACGCTCGAGCACCACGGTGGTCCCACCCAGCCGGAGGGCGCAGGAGGTGGAGGCCTGCGGACCGGAGTGGTAGTTCGGCCCGGGCTGCAGGAACACCATGTCCTCCCGCATGCGGTAGGCCACCCGGGCGGCCGTCTCCCAGAACTCGCCGGCGGTGTCGGGTGCGGCGTCCGGGACGGGGCGGAGCACGCCCTTGGGCCGGCCGGTGGTGCCGGAGCTGTACAGCATGGGCCCGCCGAGCCGGCGCACCTCGTCGGGCAACGGATCACCGGATGCGGCGGCCATGAGCGGGTGCAGGTCCGAGAAGTGCTGCGGCACCGGGGCTGCGTGGTTGCCGAGAGACGGGTCGAGCACCCACCACCGCTGAACCCGGGGACAGGTGGCGGGCAGCCGGTCGGCGAGCCCGTCGAACGTGGCCGAGACGATCACCGCGCGGGCGGTGCTGTCGTCGACGATGTACGCGGCCTCCGGTGCGGTCAGGTGGAAGTTGACCGGCGTGTGGTAGAGCCCGCAGCGTTCGGCGGCGCCCTGCGCCACGTAGGCCGCGAGGGAGTTCTCCAGCAGGAAGGCGACGTGGTCGCCCGGGCGCAGACCGGCGTCCAGGAACACCCGGGCCAGCCGGTTGCACCGGTCCTCGTACTCCGCGAAGGTCAGTTGCCGCCCGCTGCCGGCCATGACCAGCGCCGGCCGGTCGGGGTGCAGCCGGGCCCGGTGCGCGGCGTACATCAGGCGGTGGTCCCGCCGTCGTGCGCGCGCAGGAAGCCGGCGGCCTCGTCGATCGCGGCCACCGCCTCGGGCAGCGCCCACCACATCATCTGGAAGACGTGCGGCATCCCCGGGTACACCGTGTGCTGTGTCCGCACCCCGGCCGCCACGGCAGCGGTCGCCAGCCGGGCAGAGTCGCCGGACAGCACCTCGTCGCCGCCGGTCTGCAGCAGCAGCGGCGGGTGCCCGGTCAGGTCCGAGAACACCGGCGACACCAACGGATCCGCCGCGTCACCGGCCGGCCCGAGGTACATGTCCACGTCGGCCTGCAGGTCGACGCGGCGGACCAGCAGGTCGACGTCGGCGAGCTCGTCGAAGGTGGGGCTCTGCAGGGTCAGGTCGGCCCACGCCGACATGGTGACCACGGCGGTCGGGCCGGGCAGCCCGGCGTCCCGGGTGGCGGCGACCGACCCGAGGGCCAGCCCGGCGCCGGCCGAGTCGCCGGCCACCGCGTAGGTCCGGCCGTCCGCGGCCAGCGCGCCGATCACCGCCAGCACGTCCTGGATCGCCGCCGGGTGCCGGTGCTCCGGCGCGAGGCGGTAGTCGGGCAGGAACGCCTCCCGGCCGGCCGCCGCCGCCACCCGGGCCACCAGGTCGCGGTGGCTCAGCGCGGATCCGCAGACGTACCCGCCGCCGTGCAGGTGCAGCAGCACCGCCGATCCCGGTTCCGCGCCGGCCGGGGTGATCCACAGCCCGTCGATCCCGCCGACCGTGCGCGGCTGCACCGCGACACCGTCCGGGATCTCGCGGGCGATGGCGTCGATACCGACCCGCAGCTGCTCGACCGTCGGGTCCGGCGGCACCGCCGCATAGGCCTCGCCGAGTGCCTGCAGGACGCGCTGTTCGGTCACGGTGTCTCCTTCGACCCGTTCGTCGGTGTGGGATCGGCGGCCGGTGCGACACCGGCGGCGCCGAAGTAGATCTCGCTCATCTCGCCGGAGCCGAGCAGCTCCGCGCTGCTCCCGGCCAGCACGATGCGACCGCGGTCGATGACGTAGCCGCGGGTGGCGACGGCCAGCGCCTGCTGCGCGCGTTGTTCGACCAGCAGCACCGCCAGGCTGCGCCGCCGGGCGAGTTCGGCGACCAGGTCCAGCACCTCCACGGTGAGCCGCGGGCTCAGGCCCAGGGTCGGCTCGTCCAGCAGCAGCACCTGCGGGCTCGCCGCCGCGGCCCGGGCCAGCGCGACCATCTGCTGCTGTCCGCCGGAGAGCAGGCCGGCCTGGGTCGACATCCGTTCGCGGACCACCGGCAGCAGGTCGAGAACCTCGTCCAGCAGGGCCTTCCCACCGCCCCGGCCGGACAGCCGCAGGCCGAGTTCGATGTTCTCGGCGACGGTCATGTGCAGGAACAGCCGCCGGCCCTCGGGTGCGGTGACGATGCCGGCCCGGGCCCGGCGTTCCGGCCGCATCCGGGTGACGTCCCGGCCGCCGGAGTGCACGCTGCCGGCGCGGGCCGGCAGCAGGCCGCCGATGGTCTTCACCAGGGTCGACTTGCCGGCGCCGTTGGCGCCGAGCAGCGCCACGATCTCCTCCGGCCGGACCTGCAGGTCGACCTCGTGCAGCACGTCCACCGGCCCGTATCCGGCCGAGAGTCCCTGCACCACCAGGCCTTCGCCGGTCGCCGTCGTCATCGCAGCTCCTCCGTCGGGGTGGCGCCGGCGGTGACCGCGCCGAGGTAGGCCTCACGCACCTGCTCGTCGGCGAGGAACGCGGCCGGATCGCCGCGGAACAGCACCCGCCCCTGGTCCATGCAGGTGATGACCGCCGCGGTGCGGGTGACCAGGTCCATGTGGTGCTCCACCAGCAGCACACCGAGGCCGTCGGCGGTGAGCCGCTGCAGCACCTGCACCAGCTCCGCCTCCTCGTGGTGGTTCAGGCCGGCGGCCGGCTCGTCCAGGATCAGCAGGGCCGGCCGGCCGGCGATCGCCCGGGCGATCTCCACCATCCGCTGCCGGCCGTAGGACAGGTCGCCGGCCAGACGCTCGGCGTCGGCGAGCATGTCGAGGTACCCCAGCGCCCAGATCGCCCGTTCCCGGGCCTGCGCCGAGTCCCGGACCGCACGCGGGCTGTTGGCCGCGATCCGCCACAGCCCGGCCGCACCGGGTGCGCGTACCCCGGCCATCACGTTCTCCAGCACCGTGCGGTCGACGAACAGGTGCGGGACCTGGAAGGTGCGGGTCACCCCGAGCGCCTTGACCTTGTCCGGGCGGGCGTCCTGCACCTGCCCGCCGTTGATCCGGATCGTCCCGGTGTCCACCGGGTACACCCCGCTGACCAGGTTGAGCAGGGTGGTCTTGCCGGCGCCGTTCGGCCCGACCAGCGCGTGCACGGTGCCCGCCTCGACGGTCAGGTCGACGTCCGAGACCGCCTTCAGCCCACCGAAGGTGATGGAGGCGTTCTCCACGACGAGCACCTGCGGGTCGAGCACCCGGGCGCCGATGGTGTGGTCGGTGTCGCCGGCCACCGGCGGTGCCGGACGGTGCCGGGCCGTCTGCCGCCACCACTTCTGCGCGGTGCCCACGATGCCGCCGGGCAGGAACTTCACCACCAGGATCAGCACCAGCCCGCTGATGCCGGTCGAGCCGATGAACCACTTGTCGCTGATCCAGGAGTTCTGCAGGTCGACGATCCAGCCGGTGGTGGAGTCGGACTCCAGGAACAGCAGGAAGAGCACGCCGACCACCGGGCCGAGGACGGTACGCGAGCCGCCCACCATCACCATCACCAGCAGGTCGATGCTCAGCACCAGCAGGAACGACTCCGGCTGCAGGTGGCCGAACACCATCAGGTAGACGGCACCGCCGACGGCCCCGAAACCGGCGGCGATCATGAAGGTCTGCACCTTGGTGCGGAAGACGTCGACGCCGAGGTGCGCGGCCACCAGGTCGCCGTGCCGGACCGAGTCCATCGCCCGGCCGAACTGCGAGCCGGCCAGGTTCCGGTAGAGCACGACGGCCAGCACCGCGAGCACCGCCGCCGCGAGCACGGCCCAGCCGGTGACGCCGGGCAGGAACGGCCGGTCCAGGTGCAGGCCGAACAGTTCCGGCGGGCGCACGCTGGAGGTGCCCTGCGCCACCGTGCTCGGGTACCCGGAGGCCCGGCCGAAGGCCGGCGCCTGGTTGAGCACGGTGACCACCAGCAGGGTGAAGATCAGCGTGACGATGGCGACGAACGGCCCCTCGAGCCGAAGCGAGGCGATGGCCAGCAGCGCGCCGACCACCGCGGCCACCAGCACCGCGACCACGACCGCCAGGAACCAGGGCAGACCGTTCTGCACGCCGATGGCCGTGCCGTACCCACCGATGGCGAAGAACCCCGCCTGGCCCAGTGACAGCTGACCGGCGCAGCCCCACAACAGGTTCAGGCCGACCGCGGCGATCAGGTACGCGGCGCCGAGACCGACCTTCTGCATGTAGTCGACCGACCCGGCGGAGCCCGCGAGGCCGGGCAGGAACAGCGCGACGGCGGCGACGAGGCCGGCGACCAACAGGATCGTCGAGCTGTGCCCGCTGTGCCCGCCGGTCCGGCGCTCCCGGGCCGGCGCGGTGGCGGCGGCGTTCACACCTTCTCCTTCGGGACGGTGCCGAGGATGCCCTCGGGCTTGAGCATCAGCACCAGCACCACCGCGATCAGCCCGGCGGTGGAGCCGACCACGGCGTCGAAGAAGTAGGTGCCGAGCTGGTTGATCAGGCCGTACGCCAGACCGCCGATGAGGACGCCGGGGATCGAGTTGATCCCGCCGATCACCGCCACGCTGATCGCCCCGACCAGCAGCGGCGGGCCGAGCGAAGGAGTCACGGTGGTCTGGGCGCCGTACATCAGGCCGGCCAGCACCGCGATCATCGACGCCCCGGCATAGACGAACATGCTCAGCCGCTTCACCGAGATGCCCATCAGCAGAGCCGTTTCCGGGTCCTCCGCCGAGGCCCGGATGACCCGCCCGAGGGCGGTCCAGCGCAGCACGCAGCTGATCCCGACGGACAGCAGCACGGCCAGCGCCAGGATGACCAGGGCCTGGTAGGCCAGGCCCAGGTCGCCCAGCCGGTAGAACCCGTCGATCTTGAAGACCGCGAGCGAGAGCGGTTCCACGCCCATGCCGTTGGTCTGCAGGTCGATCAGGATCATCCCGAGGCCGAGGGTGGACAGCAGCCAGCGGTAGTCGCGGGCGTTCACGTGGAACGGGGTGATCAGCAGCCGGCTGATCAGCGCCCCGAGCAGACCGCCCACCAGCAGGGCGAGCAGGAACCGGAGCCAGCCCGGCCCGACCGCAGCGGACAGCACGGCCACCCCGGCACCGGCGCTGACCAGCTCGCCGGTGCCGAAGTTGCCGGTGCGGGTGGCCAGGAAGGTGAGCGACAGGCTCAGCGCGACGAGCGCGAAGAGTCCGCCGACCAGGATCCCGGAGGTGATGGCGTTCAGCATCGGGGTGTCACCGCCTCCCGGTCAGGAGGTCGCGTCGATGGTCTCGACGAGCGTGTAGTTGCCGTCCGCGTCGAAGCCGTACAGGCCCCAGGCCACGCTGTCCAGGTCCCACATGCGGTGGTCGTCGGCGGAGAACGGGGTGGTCACCTCGACACCGAGACTGCTGAAGTCCTGGATGTTCTCGATGGCGTCCCGGACCGCCGGGTAGTCCTGCGCGCTGCCGGCGGCCTCGACGCCCTGGGCGTACATCTTCAGGCAGGCGTAGGCGGCGACCACGGCGGCCGTCTGCTGCGGGTCCTCGCCGTAGGCGGCCTTGTAGTCCGCGAGCAGCGTGGTGTAGTCCTCGGACAGGATCGGCCACGGCACCACGAAGGTCACCTTCTGCCGCTGCTCGGGCGTGGCGTTGGCGGCGAAGCCGCCCTGGATGGCACCGGTGCTGACGATCTTCGACGGGGTGAAGCCGACCTGGTCGAAGGCGTCCAGCACCTTGACCATCTCGGTCGGCAGGGCGACGCCGACGACGACCTCGGTGACGCCCGCGTCCTTGAGCGCCTGTGCCTGCACCGACAGGTCGGTGGCGGCCATGTCGAAGGTCTGCTTCTCGTAGGCCGGCAGGCCCTTCCCGGACCACACGGTGGTCATCGCGGCGTCGAAAGCCTGTCCGTAGGCGGTGGTATCGGCGATCAGGCCGACCTTCCCGGCCGGGTCGATCACGTTGGTGGCGATCACGTTGATGGCCTGCGGGGCGGTCGCGGACAACTGGAACGCCCAGTTGCCGGCGGCGGTCGCCTTCGCCACCGCCTCGTCACCCGCCAACGGCAGGCACCACGGCCGGCCGACCGACTGGATCAGCTCCTGCACCTGCAGTGCACCACCGCTGGAGTAGGGCCCGAAGATCGCGTCGACCTTGTCGTCGTTGAGCGCCTTCTGCACCGCACTCACCGAGCCCTCCGGGGTGCCCTTGTCGTCGCCGTCGACCAGCTCGAAGGTGATGTTCTCATCGCCCAGGTCGGCGATCGCCAGCTCGACGCCGCGACGCTGCTCGAACTGGGTGGCCGGCGCGGCGCTCGAGCCCAGCAGCGCGATCTTCGCGGTGATCGGCCCCGAGGATCCGCCGCCGGTCGCCGAGCCGGTCGCCGAGCCCGTCGCCGAACCTGTTGCGGAACCGGCGGTGTCGGGAGCGGCGGTGCTCCCGCCGGAGGTGGCCGGTGTGGTGGCCGGGGTGGTGCCGGCGGAGTCCGATCCCCCGCCGCAGGCCGACAACAGCATCGCCACGGTGGCGGCGCCGGCGGCCAGCAGCATCCTGGTCCGGGAGTTGTTCCTCATCGAGCAGTCCTTTCGGGGGCCGGTCGTCGTCGATCCGGCGGCCTGGGAGCCTGGGAGTGGTCCGCCCGGTGCCGGCACGCGCATCACGAGGTCGACCGGCCTACCCGGTGCGACTCCAGGGCGTTGTCACCCTGCGCTGCGCATGTGCTCCGACGGGAGCGGTTGTACTACTTGCAACAGGGCCGTGCACCCCGTTGTACTGCGGCGATCACCTGTGTTGTGAACCATAGTTCTACCTCGGTGTGCGGTCAACCCGGGAGCGGCGCGGATGCCGTGCCGCACCCTCCCGGTTCCGGGCAGGCCGCAGCGCACCGGCTCACGCAGGGTCGGAGGTCGGTGTGCCGCGGTGGGAGGGGACGCCGGAGAAGCCCTCCGCACGAGGGAATCCGGGCCGCGCCGCGGCGGGATCAGGCATCCCGCGCGGTGTTCAGGCCTCGGCGCCGGTGACGGCCTTCCGGTAGTGCAGCGAGACCTGTCTGCCCAGCAGTCCTTCCACCTCGAGCAGGTGACTGTGCGTGCTGCCGTCCGGCGCGGCACCGTTCGGCGCGGCACCGTCCGCGTCCAGTTCGACGGCGATGTTGGAGAGCAGGCCCGCGGCGGCCCACAGCTGGCTCCGGGCGTAGGCGTCGGTGACGTGCGGCAGCACGTCGGCGGTCACCGCGTCGGCGATGGCCCGCAGCGCGACACCGGTGGCGATGTAGTCCATCTCAGCTCCCTTCCGGCCCTGCCGGCTCTGCCGGACCTGATGTCGCAGCGGGCGTCTCCCCTGCCGATTCCGACCGGAGGACCTTGCGCAGCACCAGGGCGGCGACGCTGCGGTTGGTGTAACAGGAGAGCAGCGGCCGCAGGTCCGCGTACTGCCCGGCACCGATGAGGTCGACCGCCTTCGCGTCCATCGACATCTTCGACCAGCCGGCCGCCACCTCCCACCAGAGCAACCGGTCGGCATCCACCGGCGTCCCGGTGAGATCGGCGTAGCGGTCGAGGAACTCGGCGCGAGGCAGCAGGCCCATCACCTCGTCGTCCGGACCGAAGGTCGACATCAGGGTCCAGCCGAGATCGAAGTACGGATCGCCGAGGCCGGCCTCCTCCCAGTCCAGTACGGCCGAGATCCGGTCCTCCCCCTCCCACATCACGTTGGCCAGCCGGTAATCGCCGTGCACCACGGCCCGGTGCGCCGGTTCCGGCGGGCGGTGGTCGACCAGCCAGCGGCCGATGTACTCGTGGTAGGCCGGCAGCACGAGAGCGGTGGCGGCCAGGGACTTCTCCCAGCGGTCGAGCACCGCGGTCGGGGTCTTGAGCGGGGCCCAGCCGAGCCGCCCCGCCCCGTCGTCGGTCACCGCGTGCACGCCGGCCAGCACCTGCAGGTACTCCTGCGCCATGGCGGCGCGGCGCTGCTGCCCGATGCCGTGGGCGCCGTCCAGGATCACCTCGCCGAAGACCTGGCGGCTGGCGAAGAACGGCCGGCCGATCACCTCCCCGGTGGGCTCGATCAGTTCGACGGCGGGTACCGGCAGTCCGGCGTCGCCGAGCCAGGACACCAGCCGCGCCTCGGCCTCCGGCTCGTACGGCTCCAGGGGCCCGACCGCCGGCGGGATCCGCACGACGATGCCCGGTCCGTCCTGCCCGGTGACCCGGTACAGCAGGGTGGACTGGGACAGCCCACCGCTGAGCAGGGTCCGGGCCAGCACGGCCGGGTCCACGCCGAGGTGCGCGGCGAGGTGGCGGTTCAGGGCGTCGAGGTCCAGCGCCGATGTACTCACCGGCCGGCTCCGGCCTCTGCAGCTGCCGCGCGCCGCTGCGCCGCGCGCACGCCCTGCAGCCGCATGATGTCGTCGTGCCACTGGATCTCGGCCCAGCCGGACCGGCCGTCCCAGGTGCAGTCCAGCAGGTCCATCACCAGGAAGATGTTCTGCCCGCCGTCGATCACTGCGGAACCGCGGGTGGTGCCGGTGATCTCGTAGTCGACGCCGTTCGTGTCGGTGACCCGGTAGCGGACCGCGCTGGTCCGGAAACCGTCGCGGGTGTAGTCGACCTCGGCCGAGCGCAGCGGTACCGGGCCCGCACCGGTGAGCACGTACCCGTTGCTGACCACCGGCTCCCCCGCGGCGTTCTCGCTGGTGTGCGTGAGCAGGGTGAGCTCGCGCCCGAAGTGGAACAGGTCGAAGGTGCCGATGCCGTGCCGGAACTCGGCCCGCGGGCTCCACGAGTGGTCCCGGTTGGAGACGCAGTCCACCGCGTGCTCGATCCCGTCCAGCACCACGGTGCCGGTGACCGCCATGGTCTGGTCGATGTGGCCGTAGGGCTCGTCGCCGGACCGTCCCGGCGGCCCGGCGGCCGCCTGCCGATGGAAGGCGGTGAACCCCTCACCACCGCCGTCGATCGCGGAGAAGTCCAGGGTCACCGGGTCCATGAGTGCCTCGAAGGTCAGCCGGGCGGTCATCCGGCCGCACTTGGACCGGTAGGTCAGCTCGTAGCGCTGCGGCGCCCGGCCGCGCACCGCCACCCCGGACAGCAGCGAGAAGTCGGAGAGCCGGTCGCTGCCGATCGGGCTGTGGTACTGCATGTCGGCGAGCTCCATGTCCAGCACGCTCTCGCAGTGGCCGGAGTAGGCGTACACCTTGCTGACCGCCACCCCGAGGTTGGTCCGGAAGCCCATCCAGAAGTGCAACCGGATCATGGTGTCGGTGGTGACCGCGGAGAACCACTGGGTCTCCAGCCATCTCGGCTCGCGGTAGCTGGGTCGGGTGAAATCCCCGTAACTGCGGGACATCTCGTGCAGACCTCGGTCTCTCTCGGGCCGACTCTCCCAGTCGCTCCCGGTGGTCGGAAAGGGCGGCGCGGTCAGGCCGGCCGGGCGGCGCCGACGTAGGCGTCGCGCAGCGTCCGCTTGACCAGCTTGCCGGTCGCCGTGCGCGGCAGGGTCGCCGCGAAGTCGACCGACCGGGGGCACTTGTACCGGGCCAGCCGGCCCCGGCAGAACTCGATGATCTCCGCGGCCAGCTCCGGCGAGGGCCGGTGCCCGGCGGTCAGCTCGACCACTGCCTTGACCTCCTCGCCGAGATCGTCGTGCGGGACACCGATCACGGCGGCATCCGCCACCGCGGGGTGCTCCACCAGCACCTCCTCGATCTCGACCGGGTAGATGTTCACCCCGCCGGAGATGATGGTGAACCCGACCCGGTCGGTGAGGTAGAGGTATCCGTCCGCGTCCAGGTGCCCGATGTCGCCGGTGGTGCTCATGTCACCGGCGGCGGAGCGGCCGGCCGCGGTCTTCTCCGGGTCGTTGAGGTAGACGAAGTTGGTCGCCCCCTTGATCCAGACCTCCCCGGTGGCGCCGGTGGGCAGCACGTTCCGGTCGGGGTCGAGGATCAGCACCTCGCCGAGCAGCGGCCGGCCGACGGTGCCCGGGTGGGCCAGCCACTCGTGCGAGTCGCAGATGACGCTGCCGTTGGCCTCGGTCGACCCGTAGTACTCGTAGATGATCGGGCCGAGCCAGTCGATCATCGCCCGCTTCACCGATGCCGGGCACGGCGCGGCACCGTGGGTGATGGCCTCCAGGGTGGACACGTCCCGGGAACGGCGCACCTCCTCCGGCAGCTGCAGGATCCGCGACAGCATGGTCGGGACCACGAGAGAGTGTGTGACGCCGTACTTCTCGACCAGCTCCAGGAACCGGCCGGCGTCGAACCTGGACATGATGACGCAGGTGCCGCCGCAGCGCAGCGACTCGGCCGTCGCGCTCTGCGGCCCCGAGTGGTACAGCGGGGCCGGCTGCAGGAACACCATGTCCGGCCGGGTCCGGTAGACCTTCGGGACCAGCTGGAACACCGGCAGCGGGTCGCTGGGGTCCAGGTCCGGCATCGGCCGCTGCACGCCCTTGGGGTTCCCGGTGGTGCCCGAGCTGTAGAGCAAGGCCATCCCGAGCTTCTCGCCCTCGACCGGCGTCGCCGGGAACGGTGCGACCGCCTCGGCCAGGTCCTCGAAGGAGCCGGCCAGCTCGTCGGGCCGGTCGACCATCAGCCAGCGGCGGACGCCGGGGCAGAGGTCGGGCAGCCCGGCGGCAGCGGCCATCCGGGCGGTGGTGACGACCACCTCGGCCGCCGAGTCGTTGATGATCCAGGCCGCTTCCGCCGTGGTCAGGTGCGAGTTGACCAGCGTGTAGTAGAGGCCGGTCCGTTCCCCGGCGCCCATCGCGACCACCATCTCCAGGGAGTTCTCCATGAAGTAGGCGACGTGGTCGGTGCGCTGCAGACCCTCGGCGCGCAGCAGGTGCGCGAGCCGGTTGGCCGCCGCTTCGTACTCGGCGTACGTGAGCTGCTCCCCGGTGTCGGCCATCACCAGCGCCACCCGGTCCGGGTACGCCTCCGCCCGCCTACCGGGATACACGGCGGTCCTGCCCGACGACTGGCAGGGCTGCTCGGCCCTGCTCGATGCTGCGCTGCATCCTGCTCTCCTCCCGGCGGCCCGCCGGGCCGCCACGTGCTGCTGATGCGAATGCTAGTTGCACCCGGAGATCGGGTCAATCAGTGGTACAAGTGCGGGAACGAGTCCCGATTGCTAATCTCCATTCTACCTAGTTCCACCACCCGCTGGTCTCCGGCCGGTCAGTCCACCGGCGCACCGACCGGCGCCCCCACCTCCGGAAGGCCGCACCCGGTGACCGCACTGCTGCTGATGATCCGCAAGCACCCCGACCTGGACGACGAGGAGTTCCGCGCCTACTACGAGCGCAGGCACCTCCCGCTGATCGCAGGCCTGATCCGGCCACGCCGCAGGTGTACCGCAGGCACTACGTCACCACCGCCGACCCGCTGGTGCAGCGACTGGCCGCCGGCCGCGGCGACCCGGCGCCGGCCGGGGACCTGTCGGCCGTCACCGAGCTGGTGTTCGCCACCCGGGAGGAGGCCGAGGACATGGTGGAACAGATGCTGGCCCTCGGCGTGCTGGAGCAGGTCCTCGCCGACGAGGCCGCGTTCATCGCCCCGGGCGGGGTCAGCTGGCTGCTGCAGCACCGGGTCAAGGGGTGACCGGTCGGCCCCCGGCGCCGGAGCTCTCCGCGGCGCTCGCCGTGCCGCCCACGATGGACCTTCTCGTCGGGCCGGATCGGCTCGACATCAACGGGCACATGGGGTTCCGGCACTACTTCGACCTCGCCTCGGAGGCGATGCGGCCGCTGTTCGAGCAGCAGCTGGAGGTGGACGGGCCCTACCGGCTGGAGCGGCGTCTCGGCTTCTTCGTCGTCGAGCACCGGCTGCGGTACCTGGCCGAGGTGCACGCCGGCCACCGGGTGACCGCGCACGCCGCGATCGCCGCGGTCGGCCGGCGGTCGATGGAGATCCGGACGATCCTGGTGAACCGCACCACCGACGCGGTCTCGTACGTGATGGACGCACAGTTCGTGCACATCGACCTGCGGACCCGGGCCTCGGCCCCGTTCCCGCCCGACCTGGAGCGGCGGCTGCGGGCGGCCACCGCCGGAGCCGCGGAGCCCGCCGGACGTGACCAGCACAACGTGTGACGTGAGCCAGCTCATGTGAGCCGCGGTTCACGCAAGCTCGTAGAGTCCGTGTCATGTTCGCCCTCGATGCGGAGAGCGCCCGGATGCCGGGTGCGCGCCGCCACCGCGCCCGATGACCGCCCGTCTGGACCCGGCCGCGCCGGACGCCGCCGCCGGCGCCGACCGGGAGACGCGCTGGCAGGAGGCCGCGGCCGGGGTGCTGCGCAAGGCCGGGCGCGACGTGCCGGACGCCGCCGCCGCGCCGGCCATGTTGTCGAAGCGGACCCTCGAGGGACTGCAGGTCCCCGCACTCGGCACGCCCGAGCTGCTGGAGTCGCTGCCCGAGCAGGGTGCACCCGGCGCCTCCCCCTACACCCGCGGGCCGGGACCCCGGCCGGACGGCTGGGACGTCCGCGCCGCGGTGCTGGAGACCGACCCGGCGACGGCCGCGGCGGTCGTGTTGGAGGAACTGACGGGCGGCGCCACCTCGCTGCTGCTGCCCGTCGGCATCGACGCCCTGCCGGCGTCCGGACTGGCCGACGTCCTGGACGGCGTCTACCTCGACCTCGCCGCGGTGGTGCTGCAGCCGACCGGGCCGGCGCTGCCCGCGGCCCGGGCACTCGCCGACCTCGCCGCGGCGAAGGGTGTGACCTTGCACCCGGCCTCCGGGCTCGGCGCCGACCCGATCGGGCACGCGGTACGCGCCGGGGCGACCGCGCCGGAGGCGACCGAGTCGGCCGAGCTGGCGGAGATCGCCGAGCTGGCCGCCGGTCTCGGCATCACCGCCTTCGTGGTGGACGGATCGGCCGCGCACGACGCCGGCGCCGGCGACGCCGCCGAGCTGGGCTGGGCGCTGGCCGCCGCCGTGCAGCTGTTGCGCGACCTGGAGGCGGCCGGCCGCCCGGCGGCCACGGTGCTGCCGCTGCTGGAGTTCCGGTTCGCCGCGACCGACGAGCAGTTCCCGACCATCGCGAAGTTCCGTGCGGCCCGACTGCTCTGGGACCGGGTGCTGGAGCTCTCCGGGGCGGACGGCCGGCCAGCCCAGCGCCAGCACGCCGTCACCTCCTGGCCGATGACCACCCGGTACGACCCGTACACGAACCTGCTCCGCACCACCGTGGCCTGCTTCGCGGCCGGCGTCGGCGGAGCCGACGCGGTGACCGTGCGGCCGTTCGACGTCGCGGTGGGCCTGCCGGAGTCGCTCGGCCGGCGGACGGCCCGCAACATCTCGCACCTGCTGCTGGGCGAGTCGCACGTCGCGGCGACCGCGGACCCGGCCGGCGGTGCCCCGGCCGTCGAGGCCCTCACCTGGGAACTGGCCGAGGCGGCGTGGACCGAGTTCGACGCCATCGAGGAGGCCGGCGGCGCCTGCGCGGCGCTGGCCGACGGGTCGGTGCGCGCCCGCTGGGCGGCCACCGTCGCCGAGCGGACCAAGCGGCTGGCCACCCGCAAGCAGCCGATCACCGGCGTCTCGGAGTTCCCGCAGACCGCGGAGACCCTGCCCGTCCGGCGGCCGCTGCCCTCGGTACCGGGCGAGAGGTGGGCGCAGCTGTACGAGGCGCTGCGCGACGAGCCCGTCGGCCACGTGCAACTCGCCACCATGGGCACCGCGGCCGCACACACCGCCCGGACCACCTTCCTGTCCAACGCGCTGGCGGCCGGCGGCATCCCCGTGACCACCACCGGCGACCTCGCCTCCGCGGAGGGTGTCGCGGACCGGCTGGACGGCGCGCAGGTGGTCTGCCTGGCCGGGACCGACAAGGACTACGCCGACTGGGGTCCCGGGCTGATCGAGGCCCTGCGGGCGGCCGGCGTCGGCCGGGTGCTGCTGGCCGGGCGGCCCTCGGACGAGCTGGCACCGCTGGTCGACGACTCGCTGGCGGTGGGCCAGGACCTGCCGTCCTTCCTCGCACGCACCCGGGCAGCGCTGCAGCTGCAGACCACAGGAGCGGACCGATGACCGACACCTCACCGACCACGAAGGCGTTCTCCGTGCCGGGCTCGTTCGCCGGGCTGCCGCTGCGCGGGGCCGCGGTCGCGGCGGCTCCGGCCGACGTCCCCGACTCGTGGCTGTCCCCCGAGGGCATCCCGATCGAGAGGGTCTACGGCGCCGGTGATCTCGCCGGACTGGACGCTCTCGACACCTATCCCGGGATCGCCCCGTTCCTGCGCGGGCCGTACCCGACGATGTACACCACCCAGCCGTGGACGATCCGCCAGTACGCCGGGTTCTCCACCGCGCAGGAGTCGAACGCCTTCTACCGCCGCAACCTCGCCGCCGGGCAGAAGGGCCTGTCCGTCGCCTTCGACCTGGCCACCCACCGTGGCTACGACTCCGACCATCCGCGGGTGACCGGCGACGTCGGGATGGCCGGCGTGGCCATCGACTCGATCCTGGACATGCGGCAGCTCTTCGACTCCATCCCGCTGGACCGGATGAGCGTCTCGATGACGATGAACGGTGCGGTGCTGCCGATCCTGGCGCTCTACATCGTCGCGGCCGAGGAGCAGGGGGTGAAGCCGGAGCAGCTCTCGGGGACGATCCAGAACGACATCCTCAAGGAGTTCATGGTCCGGAACACCTACATCTACCCGCCGAAGCCGTCGATGCGGATCATCTCCGACATCTTCGCCTACACCGCGGAGCACATGCCGAAGTTCAACTCCATCTCGATCTCCGGGTACCACATCCAGGAGGCCGGTGCGACAGCGGATCTCGAGCTGGCGTACACCCTGGCCGACGGGGTGGAGTACCTGCAGGCGGGTGTCGACGCGGGGCTGGACATCGACGCGTTCGCGCCGCGGCTGAGTTTCTTCTGGGCGATCGGCATGAACTTCTTCATGGAGGTCGCGAAGATGCGGGCGGGTCGGGCGATCTGGGCCCAGCTGGTGTCCGAGTTCAACCCGAAGAACGCGAAATCGCTGTCCCTGCGCACCCATTCGCAGACCTCCGGCTGGTCGCTGACCGCGCAGGACCCGTTCAACAACGTGGCCCGCACCTGCATCGAGGCGATGGCCGCGACCCAGGGGCACACCCAGTCGCTGCACACCAACGCGCTGGACGAGGCGATCGCGCTGCCGACCGACTTCTCGGCGCGGATCGCCCGGAACACCCAGCTGCTGCTGCAGCAGGAGTCGGGCACCACGTCGATCATCGACCCGTGGGGCGGCTCCTACTTCGTGGAGAAGCTGACCCACGACCTGGCGGCCAAGGCGCTCGAGCACATCGCCGAGGTGCGCAAGGCCGGCGGCATGGCGGCGGCGATCGACGCCGGCATCCCGAAGATGCGCATCGAGGAGGCCGCCGCCCGCACCCAGGCGCGGATCGACTCCGGCGCGCAGATCGTGGTGGGCGTCAACAGCTACCAGGTGCCCGCGGCCGAGGCCGGCGAGATCGAGGTGCTCAAGGTCGACAACGGTGCGGTGCGGGCCGCGCAGCTGGAGAAGCTGGCCCGGCTCAAGGCCGAGCGGGACCCGGCCGCGGTCACCTCCGCGCTCGAGGCGCTGACCCGGTCGGCCGCGCAGGGCAACGGGAACCTGCTCGACCTCGCGGTGCAGGCCGCCCGGGCGAAGGCCACCGTCGGCGAGATCTCCGAGGCGCTGGAGAAGATCTACGGGCGGCACACCGCGGTGATCCGTACGATCTCCGGCGTGTACCGATCCGAGGCCACCGCCACCGGCGGCTCCACCGCCGTGGACAAGGTGTTGGCCGCCACCGACGCCTTCGAGGAGGCGGAGGGCCGCCGCCCGCGCATCCTGGTGGCGAAGATGGGCCAGGACGGGCACGACCGCGGCCAGAAGGTCATCGTCTCCGCGTTCGCCGACCTCGGCTTCGACGTGGACGTGGGCCCGCTGTTCTCCACGCCGGAGGAGGTCGCGCAACAGGCGGTCGACGCCGACGTGCACGTGGTCGGGGTGTCCTCGCTGGCCGCCGGCCACCTGACCCTGGTGCCGGAGCTGCAGCAGGCGCTGGCCGACGCCGGCCGGCCGGACATCATGATCGTGGTCGGCGGTGTCATCCCGCCGTCCGACGTGCCGCTGCTGCTGGAGATGGGTGCCGCCGCGGTCTTCCCGCCCGGCACGGTGATCGCCGACTCGGCACTGGACCTGCTGGCCAAGCTGTCGTCCTCGCTCGGGCACGTGGCTTGACCCGCTCCGCCCCGATCCCCGGCCGGGACGACCCGGCCGGGCTCGCGGCAGCGGTCGCCGACGGTGGCCGCGGGGCGCTGTCCCGCGCCATCACCCTGGTCGAGTCCACCCGGGCCGACGACCGCGCCGCCGCTCGTGAGCTGCTCGGCACCCTGACCCCACCGGCGACACCTGCAGTGCGCGTTGGCATCTCGGGGGTGCCCGGGGCCGGGAAGTCGACCCTGGTGGAGACCCTGGGCATGCAGCTGATCGAGCAGGGCCACCGGATCGGGGTGCTGGCGGTCGACCCGTCCAGTACCCGCACCGGCGGCTCGGTGCTCGGTGACAAGACGCGGATGCCGAAGCTGGCCGCGCACCGCGACGCCTACGTGCGCCCCTCCCCCAGCGCCGGCTCGCTGGGCGGGGTGGCCCGGGCCACCGCCCAGGCGATCCCGCTGCTGGAGGCGGCCGGCTGCGACGTCGTGCTGGTGGAGACGGTGGGCGTCGGCCAGTCCGAGACCACCGTCGCCGGGATGGTCGACACCTTCCTGCTGCTCGCCCTGGCCCGCTCCGGCGATCAGCTGCAGGGCATCAAGAAGGGCGTGCTGGAGATCGCCGACGTGGTCGCGGTCAACAAGGCCGACGGCAGCCACGAGGTGGAGGCGAAGGCCGCCGCCCGCGAACTCACCGGGGCGCTGCACCTGGTGCAGGGCGCCGGCCGGATGCCGACCGTGCTGACCTGCTCCGGTGCCACCGGGGCCGGTGTGCCCGGGCTCTGGCAGCGGATCCTGCGGCACCGGGACGAGCTGGGATCCGAAGGGCTGCAGACGAAACGGGCCGAGCAGCGGGTCACCCTGGCCTGGGCACTGGTGCGCGACGAACTGGACCAGCGGCTGCGCCGGTCGGCCGCGGTGCGGGCCGCCCGGGGGGACGTGGAGTCCGCGGTCCGCGACGGATCGCTGTCCGCCGCCGGGGCCGCCGACGCGCTGCTCGAGGCCTTCGACGGCTGACACCGCTGCTGCGGCCGGGGCCGGTGAGACTGCTGCGGCCCGGGCCCGGCGGGACCGCAACTGCGGCCCCGCCCGGCCGACGCAATCCGGTGGTGCGGGGCGCGGCGGCCTGCCAGCATGACCGGGTGGCAATCCACCTGACGACCCCGCGGCTGGTGCTGCGGGAGTTCACCGCGCACGACGGCGCCCTGCTGGAAGCGCTGGACGCCGATGCGGAGGTGGTGCACTTCATCACCGGCGGGCGTCCCACCCCACGGGCCGAGATCGAGGACGATTGGCTGCCGGCGATCCTGGAGAGATACCGGCGCACACCGGGTTTCGGATTCTTCGCCGCGGAGCTGGTGGATGCTTCCCCGGACGGCGGCATGGGTGACGCGCGGATCGACGGACGGTTCGTGGGGTGGTTCCACTTCCGGCCCCGGCCGGAGGACCCGGACGACGTCCCCGAGCTCGGCTACCGTCTGGTGCGGTCGGTGTGGGACACCGGGCTGGCCTCCGAGGGATCGATCGCGTTGGTGGACAAGGGATTCCGGGAGCAGGGCGTCTCCCGGGTGGTCGCCGAGACCATGGTGGTGCACACCGCATCGCGAAGGGTGATGGAGAAGGCGGGGCTGCGCCCGGTGCGCTTCTTCCACGCCGTGTGGCCCGACCACATCCCGGGTGACGAGCACGGGGACGTGGAGTACGCCATCACCCGCGATGAATGGCTGGCGCAGGGCCGGGGCTGACAGGTTCGGCCGTGGGCGCCCCGCTTGTGCGCGCGGGAGGGGCGGGCGGGCATCCGGCCCGCGCCGCGCCGATGCCGGGAACGCCTGCCGCTCAGGCGGTCTCGCCGGCCGCCACGATGTCGGCAGCCTTGTCGCCGAACGCGCAGGTGAGCACCGCACTCGCGTCCGGGTCCAGGTCGTGCCGGTGCAGGTCCAGCGCCAGCACGGTGTTGATCAGCATGCCCTGGGCCAGGAACTCGCGGACCCGGTCCGGGTCGAAACCGGCGTCGTCGCGGAGCACCCGGAAGAACGACAGGAACCCGGCCCGCGCCACCGGCCCGATGGTCGGGTCGGTCCCGGTCAGGAACGACTGCATCAGCACCCGCAGCAGCGGCCGGTCGGTGACCAGGTCGACGTAGGTCCGGCCGATGGCGCGGACCAGCGCCTGCGGATCGTCCTTGCCCACCTCGGCGATGACCTGCTGCACCGTCCGGCGCAGGTCCTCCTGTGCCCGGGTGACGGTCTCCAGGAACAGTTCCTCCTTGGTGCCGAACATGCGCACCACATAGGGCTGGCTGATCCCGGCGGCGCGGGCGATCCGGTCGGTGGTGGTGCCGGCGTACCCCCGGCTGCCGAACTCCACCGCAGCGGCGTCGAGCACCATCTCCCGGCGCTGAGCTGCGGGGATGCGCTCCTTCGAGGGAACTTCGGCGGGCATGTTGACATGTTATCAGTCGATTACTACTGTCAGCGGCGGAAGTTATCAGTCGATTACAACAAGTCATTCAGAGATCCGAGGAGGAGGTCAGGATGAGCACCCCCACGAAGACCCGCACCATCCCGATCTGGCTGGCCGTGGTGGCCGTGTCGGTACCGATGTTCATGGCCACCCTGGACAACCTGGTGGTCACCAGCGCACTCCCGGTCATCCACGAGGAGCTCGGCGCAGGCGTCGAGCAGCTGCAGTGGATCACCAACGCCTACACACTCAGCTTCGCCGCGCTGATGCTGCTGGCGGTCGGGCTCGGCGACCGGTTCGGCCGGCGCACCCTGTTCCTGATCGGCACCGGCGTGTTCACCGTGGCCTCCGCCCTGGCGGCGCTGGCCACCGACCCGCTGTTCCTGGTCGCTGCCCGGGCACTGCAGGGCATCGGTGCGGCCGCGATCATGCCGCTCTCGCTCACCCTGCTGGCCGGCGCGGTCCCCGACCGGATGCGGGCCTTGGCGATCGGGATCTGGGGCGGCATCTCGGGTCTCGGCGTCGCACTCGGGCCGCTGATCGGCGGCGCGGTGGTCGAGGGCTGGAACTGGCAGGCGATCTTCTGGATCAACGTGCCGATCGGTCTGCTGTCGGTGCCGCTGGCCGCCTATGCACTGCGCAACTCCTTCGGCGCCCGGGTCCGGGCGGATCTGGTCGGCGTGCTGCTGGCCGGTGCCGGCGTGTTGGCCACCGTGTTCGGCATCGTCCGCGGCAACGACGCAGGCTGGACCAGCCTCGAGGTGCTGGGCTCGCTGATCGCCGGTGTGCTGCTGCTCGGCGGGTTCGTGCTCCGGGAATCACGCACCGCAGCCCCACTGCTGCCGCTGCGGCTGTTCAAGGTCCGCAGCTTCTCCGTGGTCAACGTGGTCGGGTTCGCCTTCAGCTTCGGTGCCTTCGGCGCGGTCTTCATCCTGGTGCAGTTCCTGCAGATCGTGCAGGGCAGCAGCCCGCTGGAGGCCGGTCTGCAGACCATGCCGTGGACGCTGGCGCCGATGGTCGTCGCGCCGCTGGCCGGGCTGCTGGCGCCGCGGTTCGGCACCCGCAACCTGCTGCTCACCGGCCTGGTGCTGCTCGCGGCCGGCATCGGCTGGCTGTCGCTGACCATGACCGCGGACGTCGCCTACTCGCGGATGCTGCCCGGGTTCCTGGCCGCCGGCATCGGCATGGGCCTGGTGTTCGCCCCGTCCTCCACCGCGGTGCTGTCCGACATGGTCCCGGCCGACCATGCCAAGGCCTCCGGCACCAACTCCACCGTCCGCGAGGTCGGGGTGGCGCTGGGCGTCGCGGTGCTGACCGCCGTGTTCACCGGGTTCGGCGGGGTGCTCTCCCCCACCGGCTACGTCGACGCCGCCCGCCCGGCGGTGCTGGTCGGTGCGATCGCGGTCGCCCTGGCCGCCGTGGTCACCGTGCTGCTGCCGGCCGGCAAGGGCGTCGCCGCCACCGACGACCGGCCGGACGCGCCGACCGGGAAGCCGGAGCTGGTCAGCGCCTGAGGTTCTCGTCCCGACGGCCCCGCCACCCTGCCACGGGTGGCGGGGCCGCGGTGATTCCTGGACCACCACACATTCCCAGGGCGATTTCAGCCCTGCTCGAACCGGTAGCCCATGCCCGGCTCGGTGAGCAGGTACCGCGGGTGCGCCGGATCCGGTTCCAGCTTGCGTCGGAGCTGGGCGAGATACACACGCAGGTAGTGGGTCTCGCCGTCGTAGGCGGGGCCCCACACCTCGGTCAGCATCACCTTGCCGGGCACCATCCGGCCGGCGTGCCGGACCAGCAGTTCCAACAGCGACCACTCGGTCGGGGTCAGCCGGACCGGGGCGCCGTCCCGGACCACCCGGTGCGCGGCCAGGTCCACCGTGAAGTCGGCGGTGACCACCGATTCCGGCTCGTCCGGTCTCCCGGCGGTGGCCGCACCGCGCCGGACCGCCGCCCGCACCCGGGCCAGGAACTCGTCCATGGCAAAGGGTTTCGTCAGGTAGTCGTCGGCCCCGGCGTCCAGCGCCTCGACCTTCTCCGCCGACGTCGACCGCGCCGACAGCACCAGTACCGGGGTGCCGGACCAGCCGCGGATGCCCTCCAGCACCGAGATGCCGTCGATGTCCGGCAGCCCGAGGTCCAGCACCACCGTCGCCGGCTTCTCCCGGGCGACCGCGTCCAGCGCCGACCGCCCGTCGTGCACCACCGTCACCTCGTAGCCGTGCGCCCGCAGGTTGATCGCCAGCGCCCGGCCCAGCGGCAGGTCGTCGTCGACCACCAGCACCTTCGTCGTCCGTCCGGACGCAGCGGGTTCGCCGGCGGTCATGGTGGCCACGCTAGGCCATCGGCCCGGAGCCGCTCACGTTCCGCGCCCTCCGGCACCATGCGGGCGCACCGTGCCTGATTCCCACGCCCAACCAGCACCCTTCGGGCGCACAATGGCACCCGTGCCCCCTGTCCCCCCTGGTCCGCCCGGTCCGCCCCGCCCCCGGGAGCCCGACCTGCCGACCACGCCGGCCCGGTACCTGGTCAACCGGTACCGGCTGGACCGCAAGCTCGGCCGCGGCGCGATGGGCACCGTGTGGGCGGCGCACGACGAGTCGCTGGATCGCTGGGTGGCGATCAAGGAGGTCGCCGTCCCCCCGGGCACCCCCTCCGGCCAGGCGGACCAGGTCGCCGAGCGGGCGATGCGGGAGGCCCGCGCCATCGCCTCCATCGCCGACCCGCACGTGGTCACCGTGTTCGACCTGGTCCAGGTCGGGAACGCCCCGGCGATCGTGATGGAGCTGCTGGACGCCACCCCGATCTCCGAGGTGATCGCCACCGGCGGCGCGCTGGCCGAGAGCCAGGCGGTGAACATCGGCCTGGCCGTGGCGTCGGCACTGATGGCCGCGCACGCCGCCGGCGTCACCCACCGGGACGTGAAGCCGGGCAACGTGCTGCTCTGCCGGGACGGCCGGATCAAGCTCACCGACTTCGGCATCGCGCGCAGCTCCTGGGAGCACACCCTCACCGCCACCGGCCTGCTGCTCGGTTCGCCCGCCTACATCAGCCCTGAGGTCGCCTCCGGCAAGCCCGCCACCCCGCGGTCGGACATCTGGGGGCTCGGCGCCCTGCTGTTCGCCTGCGTGCAGGGCCGGCCGCCGTTCGACGCCGGCGACCCGCTGCGCACCCTCGCATCCGTGGTGCAGGACCCGGTGCCGTCCGCTCCCGACGCGGGCCGGCTGACCGCGCTGATCGGTTCGCTGATGCAGAAGGACCCGCGCCGCCGGATGGGGCTGGACCACGCCCACCGGATCCTCCGCACCATGGCCGGCGATCCGCTCGGATCGACGCTGGTGCAACGGGTCTGGGGCGCCCCGTCGATCCCCGGAGCGCCGTCCCGGCCGGGTCGCGCCCGGCCGCTGCCCCGTCATCCCACCGGCGCGGTCGCCGGTCCCGGTGCCACCGGCGCACGTTCCGGCGCACCTTCCGGCGCAGCCGGCACTGTCGGCACCGCCGGCCCGGGCGGCGTCCCCGCCCCGGGCGTCGTCCCGGCAGCCGGCACCGCGGCGGCCGCCGTTGCGGCCCTGCGCGCCGGTGCGGCGGCCGGCATCCAGGCGAACCGGGCGAGCATCGCCGCCTCCGGCGGGGCGACCACCGGCGCCGCGCTGCCGCCACCGCCCTGGGCCGAGGGGACGTCGGCGGCGCTGCGGGCCCTGCCGCCCAAGACCGCCGCCGAAAACGGCGACGTCCGGTCGCTGCGCACCGTGGTGGTGGCAGCCCTGGTCGCGGTGCTGTGCGTGATTGCCGGGTTCGTCCTCGCCCGCGGCCTGGGCAGCGCCCTGGAGTGGGGCGCGACGATCATCGGACTGCTCGGGGGCGTGGCATAGGCTCGCGCGCATGAGCGAGCCGATCCCGACCGACCACCGCGAGCAGGCCGCGGCCGCCGCGAACGCCCTGGCCAAGGCCACCGGAACGCTGCACCACGACGTCGCCCTGGTGATGGGCTCCGGCTGGCTGCCGGCCGCAGACGCACTGGGCGAGCCGGCCGCGGAGATCGACGTGGCCACCCTGCCCGGCTTCCTGCCGCCGACCGTGCAGGGCCATTCCGGCCGGGTGCGGTCGGTACCCATCGGCGACAAGCGCGCACTGGTGTTTCTCGGCCGCACCCACCTCTACGAGGGCCGCGGGGTCCGACCGGTGGTGCACGCGGTCCGCACCGCGGTGGCCGCCGGCGCCCGGCTGGTGGTGCTGACCAATGCGGCAGGCGGTCTGCGCCAGGGGATGTCGCCCGGGCAGCCGGTGCTGATCTCCGACCATCTCAACCTGACGGCCACCTCGCCGATCGAGGGAGCGCACTTCGTCGACCTCACCGACCTGTACTCGCCGCGGGTGCGGGCGCTGGCGAAGGAGTTCGACGCGTCGCTGGAGGAGGGCGTCTACGCCCAGCTGCCCGGGCCGCACTTCGAGACCCCGGCGGAGATCCGGATGCTGCGCACCATGGGCGCCGACCTGGTCGGCATGTCCACCGTGCTCGAGGCGATCGCGGCCCGGGAGGCGGGCGCCGAGGTCTTCGGCCTGTCCCTGGTCACCAACCTCGCCGCCGGGATGACCGGGGAGCCGCTGGACCACGAGGAGGTCCTGCAGACCGGCCGGGACGCGGCCGCCAGGATGGGGACGCTGCTGGCCGACGTGCTGACGAGGGCCTGACGATGGCGCTGTCGCCGGCCCTCCGGGACGCCGCGCTGACCTGGATCGCCGACGACCCGCACGAGGGCGACCGGGCCGAGCTGCAGCGGGTGCTGCGGTCCGCGCTGGACGGCGACGGCGCCGCGGCGGCCGAGCTGGACCGGCGGATGAGCGCGCCACTGGCCTTCGGCACCGCGGGCATCCGGGGGCCGCTGCGGGCCGGGCCGGCCGGCATGAACCTGGCCGTGGTGCGGCGGACCGCGGCCGGGCTCGCGTCCTACCTGCACGGCCTGCGCGAGATCGGCAGCACCGTGGTGGTCGGCTACGACGCCCGGCACCGGTCCGAGGAGTTCGCCAAGGATGTGGCGGGAACCCTTGCGGCCAAGGGCTTCCGGGTGCTGCTGGCGCCGTCCGCGCTGCCCACCCCGCTCGTCGCCTACGCCACCCGGGCGCTACGCGCCGCGGCCGGGGTACAGGTCACCGCCTCGCACAACCCGCCGCAGGACAACGGGATCAAGGTCTACCTCAAGGGCGGCACCCAACTGGTCGGCCCGTCGGACGTGCAGATCGAGGCCGGCATCGCGGCGGCCGGTCCGGCGAAGGACATCGACGCCTCCGGTGCCGTCCTGCCGTGGCCGGAAGACCTGCTGACCGACTACCTGGCCGCGGCCGCCGCGGTGGCGCAGCGGTCCGGCAGCACGCCGGAGCAGCGGTCCGCGGTCCGTGTCGCCGCCACCCCGCTGCACGGCGTCGGTGGTGAGATCCTGGTCCGGGCGCTGGATCTGGCCGGCGTGCAGGACGTGCACGTGGTGGCCGAGCAGCGGGTGCCGGACCCGGACTTCTCCACCGTGGTGTTCCCGAACCCGGAGGAGGCCGGGGCCACCGACCTGCTGCTGGCACTGGCCGAGTCCGTCGACGCGGACCTGGCGATCGCGAACGACCCGGACGCCGACCGGTGCGCGATCGGCGTGCGCGGCCCGGACGGCTGGCGGATGCTGTCCGGCGACGAGACCGGTACCCTGCTGGGAGATCATCTGCTGCGGCACCTGGACCGCGCGGAGCACCCGGATCCGTTGGTGGCCACCACCATCGTCTCGTCGCAGGCGCTCGGGGCGGTGGCCGCGGCGCACGGCGTGCGGTACGACGAGACCCTCACCGGGTTCAAGTGGATCGTCCGGGCGGGCGACGGCGCGGGCACCGGGCTGGTGTTCGGCTACGAGGAGGCGCTGGGCCTCTGCGTCGACCCGGATCATGTGCGGGACAAGGACGGCATCTCGGCCGCGGTGCTGGCGGTGGACCTGGTGGCCGGGCTGAAGGCGGCCGGGCGGACGGTCGCCGACGCACTGGACGACATCGCCCGCCGGGACGGCCTGCACCTGACCGGCGCGCTGTCGGTGCGGGTCACCGACCTGTCGCTGATCGAACAGGCGATGGCCCGGCTGCGGTCCGGGCTGCCCGGCTCGCTGGCCGGCGAGGAGATCGTCGACGCCCGGAACCTGTTGCCGCGCACCGACGCCGTGCTGATCCGCACCGCGGCCGGATCACGGGTGGTGATCCGGCCGTCCGGCACCGAACCGAAGCTGAAGTGCTATCTCGAGGTGGTCGCCGAGGTGCCCGACGGCACGGGCGATCTCACCGCGATCCGGGCGGAGGCGACCGAGCGGCTGGGCCGGCTCAAGGCCGCCGCCGCCGAGCTCGTCGGGCTGGGCTGACTGGTCGGCCGGCGGAACGGTGCGCACACCGCTCCGCCGGCCTTCGTCAGGACGTCCTGGCGCCCGGCCGGACCGACCGGGCAGCGCTCACTTGTCGCCGGCGGGCTGCGACGGGATCTGCACGTCCGGTGTGGGCGCGGCACTCTCGCTGCCGGGCTCGATCTTGTCGCCCGGCTGGCCTTCGGTCGCGGCGCCACCGGAGACGGCCGGCGCGGCGCGGAACATCAGGCCGGTGCCGTCGGCGGCGGTGATGACCAGGCTCTGGTCGGTCAGCAGGTAGGAGACGGTCCCGTCCAGGGCGCCGAACATGGTCTGCTCGACCGTCATGATGTCCTCGTCGCAGGCCATCATGGTGCTGACGATGCCCTCGATCTCCATCGAGCCGGGGGTGTCCGGGGTGCCCTCGGTGACCGCGACGGTGCTGCCGCCGCCGTTGCACCCGCCGTTGACCGACAGCTGGGTGCCGTCGACCCGCAGCCAGGCGTTCACGTCGGCCGGGATCGAGGAGGCGACGTCACCGTCGAGGATGCCGTCGAGCACCCAGTTGGTGCCGGTCAGCGACGCCGGCTGCTGCATCCCGAAGGTGATGGACGACCCGTCGGTGCCGGTCAGCACCAGGCTGCCGTCGCCGTACTCGGCCTTCGGCCCGGCCTGCAGGAATTCTGCGACCCAGCTGTCCTGGTCCATCAGCGGCTGCTCGCAGGCCATCTCGGTCTGCGACAGCTCCGACACCGTCCAGACGCCGTCGGCCTCGGCCAGGGTGCCGCCCATGCTGTTGCAGCCGGCCCGCACCCCGAGCTGGGTGCTGTCGGTGATGCTCAGCGTGATCGAGCTGCCCTCGACCAGGTCATGCCCCTTCACGTCGGCCGAGTCGGTCACCACCCAGGTGGTCAGCGGCAGCGAGATCCCGGCCGCGCCACCACCTCCGGGCTGTGTCGGGGCATCACCCGCGCTCCCGGAGGCCGGCCCGCCCGGCGACGACGGCACCGGGGAGTCCGGGGCGGACGTCGGCAGATCGGAGGCCGTCCCGGAGCCGGCCGCTGCGGAGGTCGGCGCGTCGGACGTGCCGGCGGAGCCGGCGGGGGCGGCCTGCGCGCACCCGGCGACGAGCAGCCCGGCCGCGACCAGGGCGGCCAGGCCGCCGGCGCTACGGCGGGAAAGGGTCGTGGGAGTACTCGGTCCTCGGCTCATGGTGACTGGACGGAGGCCGGGGTCCGGCGGGTTGCACGGGGTGGCCGGAATTCTGCGCATCCGCGGGAACCCGTCGTCTCTCCCGGTCCTCCGGATACCCCTAGACCGAGCCGAACTGCCGGTCACCGGCGTCGCCGAGGCCGGGGACGATGTAGCCGGAGTCGTTGAGCCGCTCGTCGACCGAGGCGGTGACCACCCGCAACGGCAGGTTCGCCTCGGCCAGCGTGACCAGCCCCTCCGGCGCGGCGAGCGTGCAGATCGCGGTGACGTCGGTGGCGCCGCGCGCGGTCAGCAGCTCGATGGTGTGCACCATCGACCCACCGGTGGCCAGCATCGGGTCCAGCACGTAGACCGGGCGACCGGCCAGCGTCTCCGGCAGCGACTCCATGTACGGCGTGGGCTGCAGCGTTTCCTCGTCCCGGGCCAGTCCGACGAACCCCATCTGCGACTCGGGGATGAGGGCGTGCGCCTGGTCGGCCATCCCGAGACCGGCCCGCAGCACCGGCACCAGCAGCGGCGGGTTGCCCAGCCGGAAGGCGGTGGTGCGGGCGACCGGCGTGTGGATCGGGTAGCGCTCGACGGCCAGGTTGCGGGACGCCTCGTAGATCAGCATCAGGGTGAGTTCGCGCAGCGCCGCCCGGAATGTCGCGTTGTCGGTGCGGGCGTCCCGCATCGTCGACAGCCGGGCGGCGGCCAGCGGGTGGTCCACCACGGTGACGTCGAGTCCGGCGGGGATGGCGTGCGGCTCGGGCATGCCGGCGTCCTCTCGGGGCAGGGGTGCAGGTCGCGCCCACGGTAGCCGGGCGACCGCCGCCGCGGCGCACCGGTGACCCCGGACGGACCGGGGTGACACCGGGACCGCGCGCGGAAGGGCGCATAGGATCGGCGGATGACCACAGCACTCCCGCAACCGGGCGGAGCAGGCGGGGTCACCGGCCCCGCGGCAGCCGCTCCCGCGCCCGCGTCGGTCGCCGGGGCGGAGTTCGCCGACGTCGTGGCGGACGAGAGCTCGCTGCGCCGGTTCCTGCACGGCCTGCCGGGTGTCGACCCGGTCGGTGTCGAGCAGCGCGCGGCCGGCCTGTCCACCCGCTCCATCAAGAAGGACTCCAAGAAGCAGGCCATCGACCTGGCGATCGCGATGGTCGACCTGACCACGCTGGAGGGCGCGGACACCGCCGGCAAGGTGCGGTCGCTGGCCGCGAAGGCCCGGCGCCCCGACCCGGAGCGGCCGGACACCCCGACGGTGGCCGCGGTCTGCGTGTACCCGGACATGGTGGCCACGGCCGCGGAGCGGCTGGCCGGCACCGGGATCGGCATCGCGTCGGTGGCCACCGCGTTCCCGTCCGGCCGGTCCTCCCTCGAGGTCAAGCTCGCCGACACCCGGATGGCCATCGACAGCGGCGCCACCGAGGTCGACATGGTGATCGACCGCGGCGCCTTCCTGGAGGGCCGCTACGGCAAGGTCTTCGACGAGATCGTGGCGATCCGCGAGGTGTGCACGGCGGGCGGGGTACGGCTCAAGGTCATCATGGAGACCGGCGAGCTGGCCACCTACGACAACGTGCGCCGGGCGTCCTGGATGGGACTGCTGGCCGGCGCCGACTTCATCAAGACCTCGACCGGCAAGGTCGCCCCCGCCGCCACCCTGCCGGTCACCGTGGTGATGCTGCAGGCCGTGCACGACTGGCACCAGCGCACCGGCGAGCTGCGCGCCGTCAAACCGGCCGGCGGCATCCGGACCGCGAAGGACGCACTGAAGTATCTGGTGGCGGTGCGCGAGGTGGCCGGTCCGCAGTGGCTGGACCCGTACCTCTTCCGGTTCGGTGCCTCGTCCCTGCTCAACGACCTGGTGCTGCAACGCCGCACCCAGCAGGACGGCCACTACTCCGGCCCCGCCTACGTCACCGTCGACTGACAGATCGGGAGATCATGAGCGACAAGAGGTTCCCGCTCGACTGGGAGTACGCCCCGGCGCCCGAGTCGGCGGCGATCGGCCGCATCGCCGAGCGGTACCGGATGTTCGTCGGCGGCAAGTTCGTCGACGGCCGCGGCGACGACCTGAAGACGGTCAACCCGGCCACCGAGGAGCCGCTGGCGACCGTGAGCACCGCCGACGCGGCGGACGTGGACGCCGCGGTCGGGGTCGCCCGCAAGGCCTACGACAAGGTCTGGTCGTCGATGCCCGGCGCCGAGCGGGGCAAGTACCTGTTCCGGATCGCCCGCGGGATCGCCGAGCGGGCAAGGGAACTCGCCGTGGTGGAGACCCTGGACAACGGCAAGCCGATCAAGGAGTCCAGGGACGTCGACGTCCCGACCGCATCCTCGCACTTCTTCTACCACGCCGGCTGGGCGGACAAACTGCGTCATGCCGGGCTGGGTCCGGACCCGCGCCCGCTGGGCGTGGTCGGCCAGGTCATCCCGTGGAACTTCCCGCTGCTGATGGCCGCCTGGAAGATCGCCCCGGCGCTGGCTGCGGGGAACACCGTGGTCATCAAACCTGCTGAGACCACACCGCTCTCGATCCTGGTGCTGGCCGAGATCATCGCCGATGCGGATCTGCCGCCGGGCGTGGTGAACATCCTGCCGGGCGCGGGCGAGGTCGGCCGCACCCTGGTCGGGCACCCGGGGATCGACAAGGTCGCGTTCACCGGCTCGACCGAGGTGGGCCGGCAGATCCAGTCCACCCTGGCCGGGACCGGGCGGCGACTGACCCTGGAGCTCGGTGGCAAGGCCGCGAACATCGTGTTCGACGACGCGCCGATCGACCAGGCCGTCGAGGGCATCGTCAACGGCATCTTCTTCAACCAGGGGCACGTGTGCTGCGCCGGATCCCGGCTGCTGGTGCAGGAATCGGTCGCCGAAGAAGTGATCGGCAAGCTGCAGCAACGGATCTCGACCCTGCGCATCGGAGATCCGATGGACAAGAACACCGATGTCGGGGCGATCAACTCCGCGGAGCAGCTGGGACGGATCCGCGAGCTGACCGACGCCGGTGACGACGAGGGCGCGCAGCGGTGGACCTCCCCCTGCCCGGTCCCGGACCGCGGCTTCTTCTTCCCGCCGACGGTGTTCAGCGGTGTCTCCCAGTCGATGCGGATCGCCCGCGAGGAGATCTTCGGGCCGGTGCTGTCGGTGTTGACCTTCCGCACCCCGGACGAGGCGATCGCGAAGGCGAACAACACCCCGTACGGGTTGTCCGCGGGCGTCTGGACCGAGAAGGGCTCCCGGATCCTCGGCATGGCCTCCGCGCTGCGGGCCGGCGTGGTGTGGGCCAACACCTTCAACCGCTTCGACCCCACCGCCGCGTTCGGCGGCTACAAGGAGTCCGGGTTCGGCCGCGAGGGCGGCATCTCCGGCCTCGCCGCCTACCTGCAGGAGGAGGACTGATGGCGGATCGGGTCACGGTCGCCAAGACCTACAAGCTGTTCGTCGGCGGGGCGTTCCCGCGTTCCGAGTCCGGCCGGACCTACCAGGTCACCTCCCCGTCGGGGGCCTTCCTGGCGAACGCCGCCCTGGGATCCCGCAAGGACGGCCGGGACGCGGTGTCGGCCGCCCGCAAAGGCTTCGGCGGCTGGGCCGGCGCCACCGCCTACAACCGCGGCCAGGTGATCTACCGGATCGCCGAGATGTTGGATGGCCGGGCCGCCCAGTTCGAGGCGCTGCTGGTGGAGGCGGACGGCCTGTCGGCCAGGGCCGCCCGGGCGTCGGTGGCCGCCTCGGTCGACCGGCTGGTGCACTACGCCGGCTGGACCGACAAGTTGACCGCGGTGCTCGGCAGCTCGAATCCCGTGGCCGGGCCGTTCTTCTCGTTCACCTCACCGGAGCCGACCGGCGTGGTGGTGGCGGTCGCGCCGCAGCAGGACAGCCTGCTGGGCCTGGTGTCGGTGATCGCCCCGGTCATCACCTCCGGCAACGCGGTGGTGGTGATCGCCTCCACCGAGCGGCCGCTGGCCGCGGTCACCCTGGCCGAGGTGCTGGCCACCTCGGACCTGCCGGGTGGCGTGGTCAACATCCTCACCGGCGACCCGGCGGAGATCATGCCGCACCTGGCCGCGCACGGTGACGTCAACGCCCTCGATCTCACCGGCGTCGGGCCGGAGCTGCGCACCGAGCTGGAGCGGGCCGCGGCCGGGACGGTGAAGCGGGTCTACGCGCCGGCCGCCTTCGACCCGACGAAGGAGCCGGGACTCGGCCGGCTGCGTGCCTTCCTGGAGTTCAAGACCGTCTGGCACCCGACCGGCGCCGTGTCGCTGGCCGGTGGCGGGGGCTACTGAGCCGGGCTCGAAGCGCAGGCTGTCGGTCCGGGCGGGTCGGAGGGTCGCTGCCCGACTCTGCCCGTTCCGGCGGGTCAGAAGGTGGTGTAGCCGCTGCGGGCGAGGGTGAAGCCCTTCCCCGCGGGGTTGCGGCAGGTGATCCCCTTCGACTCGGTGACCAGGCAGCCGTACCCGCTGGGGTCGAGGTAGAAGGTGTCGTAGGCGGCGATGGCCGTCCCCGCGTTGACCAGCCGATCGCCCTGGCAGCCCTCCAGCGGCTTCGCGCCGGAGGCGTCCAGCAGGGCGACCGTGCCCGGCTGCACCCCGGTGGTGCAGGTCGGCAGGGTGAAGTCGGCCTTCTCGATCCGGCAGGCCAGAGAGGTGTCGAAGGCGCAGACGATGTTGCCGGTCGGGGTGATGAAGCCAGGACTCAGCGCTCCCAGCTTCCGGGCGGAATCCGGACCGAACCCCTCCACCTCGGGCGTGCCCTCGCACGGACCGGTCAGCGGGACGGCCGGCATCGGCGGCGCGTCCAGCGCCGGCGGGCCACATCCGTCCGCCGTGATGCCGCTGCCGTCGACCTGCCAGGTGTGCCAGGACTTCGGCGACTGCGCGTAGGCCAGCCCGTAGTCGGAGAAATCGGCGATCCCGGCGACCAGCAGGCCGCCGTCGTCCGTCGCCGCCACCGCCAGCTCTTCCTGGGCGACCAGCGACGGCACCACCGTCCGCAGCGTCCGGTCACCGACCTCGATCACGCTGCCGAACGCGGTGTGCGCGCCGGGCACACCGCTGACCAGGCACAACAGGGTCGCGTCGTGGGGCCGGCAGTCCACCGCCGGGCGGGGTCCGGTCAGCTCGATGGCAGCGGAGGCGATCACGTCCGCCCCGGCGATCAGCAGTGCGGCACCCTCGTCGGCGCCGACGTCCACCGTCACCAGGCTCCAGCCGCCGCCCAGGTCGGTGGCGGACTGCGCCGGGCAGCTGCCGGCGGTCCAGCAGTCCGGCACCTCGGGTCCGGCGCCGTCCGTGCTCCTCGGGCTCGCAGTGCTCGGGGTGCTCGGGGTGGTGGTGACCACCCGATCCGTCTGCTGCGGGGTGCTACCGGTCGTGGTGGTGCCGCTCGCCGGGGTGGAGCTGGTGGCCAGGGTGGTCGGGGTCGATGCGCCGGTGACCACCCGCGACGGGTCCGGCAATGCTTCACCCCGCACGCCGGAGGTGCAGCCGGCGATCACGCTCAGCACAGTGAGCAGGCCGCCCGCCAGGGCCGCCGCGCGCCGGCGACGGGTGGTGCCGGTCATGTCGGTCCTCCTGCAGGTCACCCCGGTCGTTGTCGAGTTGCTCACGAGTGGGGGAAGGGCACCCTTTCCTCCACTACCCTGGAGTGGTTGCCCGCACCGAGGAGATCTGCATGTCCCAGCCCGCGTCGCCCGCCCCGCTCCGTGTCGCCGTCGTCGGCGCCGGTCCGGCCGGAATCTACGCTGCCGACATTCTGACCAAGAACGATCCCGATGTCACGGTGGACATCTTCGATCGGCTGCCCACCCCGTACGGGCTGATCCGCTACGGCGTGGCGCCCGATCACCCGCGGATCAAGCAGATCATCGTCGCGCTGCACCGGGTGATGGAGTCGGAGCGCATCGCGTTCTTCGGCAACGTCCAGGTCGGCGTCGACGTCAAGGTCGACGAGCTGCGACAGTTCTACGATGCGATCATCTTCGCCACCGGTGCCGAGCGCGACCGGTCGATGGGCATCCCGGGCGAGGAGCTGGACGGCTCCTACGGCGCGGCGGACTTCGTGGCGTTCTACGACTCGCACCCGGACCGCGAGCAGACCTGGAACCTGGTCGGCCCGCGCGAGGTCGCTGTGATCGGCGTCGGCAACGTCGGGCTGGACGTCGCCCGGATCCTGGCCCGCACCGGCGACGAGCTGCTCTACACCGACATCCCCGAGCACGTGCACGCCGTGCTGAAGGACTCGACGGTCACCGACGTGCACATGTTCGCCCGGCGTGGCCCGGCGCAGGCCAAGTTCACCCCGGTGGAGCTGCGCGAGCTGGACCACTCCCCCAACGTGCAGTGCGTCGTGGTGCCCGAGGGCATGGAGTTCGACGAGGGCTCGCAGACCGCGCTGGCCGGGTCGAAGTCGCTGCGGATGGTCGTCGACGTGCTGTCCGAGTGGGCCATCCGGGATGCCAAGCCCGGCCCGCACCGCCGCATCCACCTGCACTTCCTGGAGAACCCGGTGGAGATCCTGGGCGAGGACGGCAAGGTCGTCGGGCTGCGCACCGAGCGGCAGGAGCTGACCGGTGACGAGGGTGTCCGCGGCACCGGCGAGTTCACCGACTGGCCGATGCAGGCCGTCTACCGCGCCGTCGGCTACCGGTCGGAGTCGGTCGAGGACCTGCCGTTCGACACGAAGAAGCTGGTGCTGCCCAACGTCGCTGGCCGGGTCGTCGACCTGCACGGCGAGCCGCTGCCGGGCATCTACGCCACCGGCTGGGTCAAGCGCGGCCCGGTGGGCCTGATCGGGCACACCAAGTCCGACGCTGCCGAGACCGTCCGGAACCTGCTCGCCGACGAGCCGGAGCTGGCCCGGGCCCCGCACCGCGGGCGCGCCGACGTCATCGCGCTGCTCGGCGAGAAGAGCCTCCCGGTCACCGATTTCGAGGGCTGGGACCGGCTGGACGCGCACGAGCGCACGCTCGGCGAGCCGACCTCCCGCGAGCGGATCAAGGTGCACACCCGCGACGGCATGACCTCCGTCGCCCGGGTGCGCTGACCGTCCCGGTGCCGCTGGACCCGTCCTCGTTCGACGAGGACGGTCCGCTCGACCGCGCCTGGGTGTCGATCGCAACCGGCTTCCGCACGCGTGCCGAGGTGATCGACGAGCTGGGCGATCTCGCCGCCGACGATCCCGATGCAAGCATCACCCCGGCCGACGTCCCGGGCATCGTCGACGAGCTGTGGGCGCTGCGCGAGCGGCAGATCGCGGCCGGCCCGCCGGTGTCCGACGCGCACCGGCTGGAGGGCGCGTTCGCCGAGCTGCGGGCGTCCGGCATCGTCGCCGCCGCCGACACCGGCTGGGACCAGGGCGAGGCCGAGGAGATCTGCCGCGCCGAGGCCGTCCGGGTCCGGGCGCGCGGATTCGTGTTCTTCCACCACCAGGACACCGCGCGGTTGCTGCTGCGGAAACCGTTGCTGTACCTGGGATTCGACGCCGCGGTGCGCTCCCCGGACCGGGCGACCTACGATGCCGAGGCCCTCGCGGTGGCACACCAGGTGTGCTCGACCCTGGTCCGGCACGGCCTGCGTGTGGTCTGGGACGGCACGGTGGGCAGCCGCATCCGGTTGCCGGGGATCGACTGGCGGCGCCCGCTCCCCCGCTGAATCCCCCGGCCCCGGGGCCGCTCCTTCCGCGCGGCACAGCCGGCTTCGTTAGGCTCCCGGGGACCGGCCGATCCGGCCCGAGAGACGAAGGAGATCAGTCAATGGTGCAGCGGGTGCAGGGTGTCATCTCCCGGGCCAAGGACGCCCCTGTCGAGCTGACCACGATCCTGGTCCCGGATCCCGGCCCGGGCGAGGCCGTGGTGAAGGTGCAGGCCTGCGGGGTGTGCCACACCGACCTGCACTACAAGGTCGGCGGCATCGGCAACGACTACCCGTACCTGCTCGGGCACGAGGCCGCCGGCATCGTCGAGTCGGTGGGTCCGGATGTCACCGATGTGCAGCCCGGCGACTACGTGATCCTGAACTGGCGCGCGGTGTGCGGTTCCTGCCGGGCCTGTCTGCGCGGCCGTCCCTGGTATTGCTTCAACACCCACAACGCCACGCAGAAGATGACTCTCGAGGACGGCACCGAGCTGTCCCCGGCGCTGGGCATCGGCGCGTTCGTGGAGAAGACCCTGGTCGCCGCGGGCCAGTGCACCAAGGTCGACCCGCAGGCGCCGGCCACCGTCGCCGGGCTGCTGGGCTGCGGTGTGATGGCCGGTATCGGCGCGGCGATCAACACCGGGAACGTGGCCCGCGGTGACAGCGTGGCGGTGATCGGCTGCGGCGGCGTCGGTGACGCGGCGATCGCCGGGGCCCGGCTGGTCGGCGCGCACACGATCATCGCGGTGGACACCGACCAGCGGAAGCTGGACTGGGCCAAGGAGTTCGGCGCCAC
Source organism: Nakamurella alba (assembly GCF_009707545.1). Lineage (NCBI taxonomy): Bacteria > Bacillati > Actinomycetota > Actinomycetes > Nakamurellales > Nakamurellaceae > Nakamurella > Nakamurella alba. Next base: position 257,786 of record NZ_WLYK01000002.1, read on the forward strand.
TCACACGGTGCTGGTCGGCGACGGCGACGTGGTGGAGAAGATCCAGGAGCTGACCGACGGTTTCGGTGCGGACGTGGTGATCGATGCGGTGGGCCGGCCGGAGACCTGGAAGCAGGCCTTCTACGGCCGCGACCTGGCCGGCACCGTGGTGCTGGTCGGCGTGCCGAACCCGGCGTGGAACCTGGAGATCCCGCTGATCGACATCTTCGGCCGGGGCGGGCAGCTGAAGTCGTCCTGGTACGGCGACTGCCTGCCCAGCCGCGACTTCCCGGTACTGATCGACCTGTTCCTGCAGGGCCGGCTGCCGCTGGACAAGTTCGTCAGCGAGACCATCGGCCTGGAGGACATCGAGTCCGCCTTCGAGAAGATGCACCACGGCGACGTGCTGCGCAGCGTCGTCACCATCTGAGTCGCTCGCCGGGTCCGGGTTCTCCTCCCGGCTGGCTTTCCTGCGACCGGCATCGATCCGACGGCCGCGGGCTCCGGGTTCCGCATCGACGCCCGTGCGGCGCGGATCGACCCGAAGTGCAGAAGAGGCGGCGGTCCAGGACCTTCGGGTCCGGGACCGCCGCCTCCTGCTGTTGCGCCCTGCTGTCGGGACGGGCCGCGCCCGTCCCCGGCTCAGCCGGACTTGCGGCGGAAGGTGCGCGAGGCCTTGTGACTGGCCGTCGCGCCCTCCACCCCGCCGTGCCCGTCGAGATGGGCCGACCGGGCCTGACCCGCTGCCTTCTTCTTCTCCAGCGCCGCCGCGAACACCGCGGCAGGATCCACCTCGCCGGTGTCCGTCGCGGCCGCGTCCGTGCTCTTCTCGTCGCCTGCCATCGCAAACCTCCCGTGTCCGTGCCCCGGCCCCGTCCGGGACCGCTGCCCCCATCCTGCCCGTTGCCCGGTCGGACCGGCCACCCGATTCCCCGCCCGTCGCCGGAAGTGCCCGGCTGCTCTGGCACAGCCGGGCCCGGCAGGGAAAGCTAGGACGACCGCCCGGGTGCACCGCCCGGCCGACACTCGAGGAAGACGAGGCGACCTGTGAGCCAGGACCTGCGCACGCTGCGCAACTTCATCGGCGGCGAGTTCACCGATGCGCTGAGCGGGGCGACCGGAGAGATCGTGAACCCGTCCACCGGGCAGGCGTTCGCCACCGCCCCGGTGTCCGGGACCGAGGACCTGGACAAGGCGTACGGCGCCGCGGCGGAGGCATTCACCGGCTGGGGCCGGACGACGCCGGCGGAACGGCAGAAGGCGCTGCTGAAGATCGCCGACGCGTTGGAGTCCCGGGCCGAGGAGTTCGTCGCCGCGGAGAGCGAGAACACCGGCAAGCCATTGGGTCTCACCGCGTCGGAGGAGCTGCCGCCGGCCGTCGACCAGCTGCGCTTCTTCGCCGGTGCCGCCCGGGTGCTGGAGGGCCGGGCCGCCGGCGAGTACATGGCCGGGCACACCTCGTTCATCCGGCGCGAGCCGATCGGTGTCGTCGGCCAGGTGACGCCGTGGAACTACCCGCTGATGATGGCGATCTGGAAGATCGGCCCGGCGCTGGCGGCCGGCAACACGATCGTCCTCAAGCCCTCGGACACCACCCCGGTGACCACGCTGATGCTGGCCGAGCTGGCCGCCGAGTTCCTGCCGCCGGGTGTGCTGAACGTCGTCACCGGCGACCGTGAGACCGGCGCCGCACTGGTGTCGCATCCGACCCCGGCGATGGTGGCGATCACCGGCAGCGTGCGGGCCGGCATCCAGGTGGCCCGGGCGGCCGCGTCCGACGTCAAGCGGGTGCACCTGGAACTGGGCGGCAAGGCGCCGGTGGTGGTCTTCGACGACGCCGACCTGGAGGCCGCGGCCGAGGCGATCGCCGTCGCCGGCTACTTCAACGCCGGGCAGGACTGCACCGCGGCGACCCGGGTGCTGGCCGCACCGGGCATCCACAACGACTTCGTGGCCGCGCTCGCCGAGCAGGCGAAGAACACGGTGACCGGGCCGCCGTCGAACGAGGACGCTCTCTACGGGCCGGTCAACAACGCCCACCAGCTCTCGCACGTCTCGGGTTTCGTGGACCGGCTGCCGGACCACGCCTCGCTCGACGCCGGCGGGTCCCGGGTCGGCGACGACGGCTACTTCTACTCCCCGACCGTGATTTCCGGCCTGCAGCAGCAGGACGAGGCGGTGCAGAACGAGATCTTCGGCCCGGTCATCACCGTCCAGCGCTTCTCCGACGAGGCGGAGGCGCTGGCCTGGGCCAACGGCACCCAGTACGGCCTGGCCTCGTCGGTGTGGACCCGCGACCACGGCCGCGCGATGCGGATGTCGGCCGGGCTCAACTTCGGCTGCGTGTGGATTAACACCCACATCCCGCTGGTCGCCGAGATGCCGCACGGCGGTTTCGGGCACTCCGGCTACGGCAAGGACCTGTCGATGTACGGACTGGAGGACTACACCCGGATCAAGCACGTGATGTCCGCGATCGGCGAGATCTGAGGCTCTGAGATGTCTTTCAGGTTGCTCCAGGAGCGTCGGGTGGCGGGTGAGCTGCCCGGGCCGCGGTCGGTGGCACTCGCCGCCCGGCGGTCCGCGGCGGTGGCGGCCGGCGTCGGGTCGACGATGGCGGTGTACGCGGCGGACGCCGACGGCGGTGTCGTGGTGGACGTCGACGGCAACTCGTTCATCGACCTCGGGTCCGGCATCGCGGTGACCTCCGTCGGCGCGTCGGCGCCGCGGGTCGTCGCCGCGGTGCAGGAGGCGGCGGCCCGGTTCACCCACACCTGCTTCACCATCACCCCGTACGAGGGCTACGTGGCGGTCGCCGAGAAGCTCGCGGAGCTGACCCCGGGATCGCACGAGAAGCGGTCCGCGCTCTTCAACTCCGGCGCCGAGGCGGTGGAGAACGCGGTCAAGATCGCCCGGCTGGCCACCGGCCGGGACGCGATCCCGTACAAGAAGGGGTTCGGCCCGTTCGCGCCGGAGATCTACCGGATGCCGATGTCCTACCCGTTCCGCGACGGTCTCGACGGGAAAGAGACGGCGGAGCGCGCGATCTCGCAGATCGTGGCGCAGGTCGGCGTGGACTCGGTGGCCGCGGTGCTGATCGAGCCGATCCAGGGCGAGGGCGGCTTCGTGGTGCCGGCCGAGGGGTTCCTGCCGGCGCTGGCCGCGTGGTGCGCGTCGAGCGGTGCGCTGTTCATCGCCGACGAGATCCAGTCCGGGTTCTGCCGGACCGGTGACTGGTTCGCCGCCGAGCACGAGGGCCTGGTCCCGGACATCGTCACCACCGCCAAGGGCATCGCCGGCGGGATGCCGCTGGCCGCGGTGACCGGCCGCGCCGCGATCATGGACGCGGTGCACCCGGGCGGGCTCGGCGGCACCTACGCCGGCAACCCGGTGGCCTGCGCCGCCGGTCTGGCGTCGATCGAGACCATGGCCGAGTGGGACCTGAACGCCGCCGCCCGGCGGATCGAGGCGCTGGCCGTGCCGCTGCTGCGCGAGGTGGCGTCCGCGACCGGGCGGATCGGCGACGTCCGCGGCCGGGGCGCGATGCTGGCGGTCGAGTTCACCGAGGCCGGCACCACCGTCCCGGACCCGGCCGCCGCCGCCGCGGTGGCCGCCGCCTGCCACCGGGCCGGGGTGATCGTGCTGACCTGCGGCACCTACGGCAACGTCGTCCGCCTCCTCCCCCCGCTCGTCATTCCCGAACCCCTGCTCCTGGAGGGCCTGGACGTCCTCACCTCCGCCGTCACCGCCCTCTGACCCCTCCCCCTGGCGCGAGGATCATCATCGTCGACGCGTATGAAGTTGCCCCGTTTGGGACGGGTGTGCCTGGAGTCGCCACTTTCGTACGCGCGCCTACGACCTCCAGCTGCCCCGGAGGACCCGCCGCGGCGGGCACTCACCAGTTCCTCAGACGGGCGCCCGCTATCCTGGCGCCGCACCGCTCCGACGAGAGGATCCACCGTGGCCGCGCCCGACATCATCCCGATCCAGCTCGGCCTGACCGCCGGCAACGGACTCACCCTGTGGGCTCCGCGGTGGGTCGAGGACGGTGAGGAGTGGGAGGCGTTCCTCGGTCACGGCGACGATCTCTACGTCTTCCCGACGGCCGCACACCTGGCCGCCTTCATCCGCACCAGCACCGAGCACGACCTGATCGACCACCCGGAGTGGGACACCGCATCGCGCCTGCTGGTCGACGAGCTGGTCCCGGACGACGACCACCGGTTCGACATCGTGAGCGTGCCCGACCTGGTCGCCGAGACGCCCGACATCTGGACCCTGGCCGAGCTGTCCGACACGGTGTCGATCCTGCGGTCGCTGGCCGAGGTGTGCGACCTGGCACCGGTCGAGGAGGTCCTCGACTCGGCCGACGGGTTCTCGGTGCTGTCGGTCGGTGAGTCGGCCTTCACCGGCCGGGCCGGTGAGAAGCTCTGGAACGGCATCGGCGCCGCGGTCGTGGAGAACTGGGACAAGGTGGTCGACGCACTCGACGGGGTGGTCACCACGCCGGAGGTGGACGCCGCCGCACTGGGCACCGCCGAGGAGGAGGCCAAAGCCACCGGCACCGTGCTCGAGGAGTCCGACGACCTCATCGAGGAGCTGGAGGAGGGCGAGCGCGACCCGGAGCTGGCGTTCTGGGACGAGATCGGCATCGACTGCGTCGAGATCACCGTCGACGGCCGCACCGGCACCACCCTGCGCTGCTACCTCGACGACCAGCCGGTGTTCCTGGCCGTCGACAACCGGATCCAGATCTGGTCCAACGACGAGGATCTGGAGAACTACCTCGCCGATGCCACCGTCGACCACTCGTTGGCCTCGCTCGAGGTGTGGGCCGAGATCCGTGAGGCGATCGCCGGCGGTGACGCCGTCGTGGTGGCCGGGCCGGAGAACACCTACGCGCTGGACGGGATCGCGGACGGCCTGGAGACCGGGCCGGGCGGGGTCGAGCGCAAGCAGCTCTCGCTCGCCGTCGAACTGCTGACCGATGCGGCGAAGGCCCGTAAGGACGAGGAGAGCATCGAGGCGCTGACGACGGCGACGCCGTTGGCCAGCCTGATCGGCGCGATCGTCAAGCCCAGCAAGGACCGACTGCCCCCGGCCCCGCCGTTCACCGCCGAGGTCGACACCTGGAAGGTGCTGGTCGACCGGTTCACCGGTTCCCTGGACTGGAACGGCCGCAGCTGACAACGCCGCCACGACCACAGGGTGCCGCGAGATGCCCTGTGCGCTCGGGCCGCTCGACGCATCTCCTGGTGTCGGCGGGCGTCAGCCGGTCAGCCCGTCACCGATGATCGTCGGCATCTCGTAGGACCAGTCTGTGAACGGGCTGCCCACCCCGACCCGGCGGACTTCCGCATCGACCCGGTACAGGAGTGCCCTGGGGTCGTGCCACGCCATGCCCGCGGTGTAACGGACGACGGTCAACCCGGCCGAGCGCAGCAGGCGTTCCCGTTCGACCTGCTCGGTCACGACCTTCGCTGCGTCCGGCCGGTTGTCGTACTTGAGGGCGCCGTCCGCCTCCAGCACGATGCGTTGGTCCGGGAGCAGATGATCCACCCGGAACCGCCGACTCCCCACCCGGATCCAGACGTTCGACAGCGGCGGCGGCCGTCCGGCAGACAGGAACGCCATGCGTCCCAGGGTTTCCAGTGGTGACTCGGTTCTCGGGTCGGCATGCTCAGCGACCCACTGCGCGGTCGCGATGCCGGGATAGGCGACCATCTGTTCCACCAGCAGCCCCATCGACGACCGCTGACCGCCGATGGCCAACGCGGCATCGGCGACGATCAGGCCCGCGGTCGGTCCGTGATGGCGGGCGATGTCCACCGCGGCGAACGACGGCCCGACCACCCGGATTCCGGCTCGGCGTGTCCGGTGGTGCGGCGGCAGGTGACCGGTCCGGATCCGGCCGTGGGGTGTGCGGTTGGGCCCGATGCGGCCGCTGCCGGGCTTGATCGCCCGGACCTCGTCAGGAGGCTCGCCGATCGTCGGGAGGCCCAACAGGAGCACCGCCGACCAGCCGTTGAGATGGACGTCGTCGGCGGTGCACTGTCCGAACCCGATGGACCGCAAGCGAAATCGCTCCCATCCGGTCGCACCGTCCCAGATCTCCGCCTCGACGAAAGATGCCTTCGCGACACGCACGAGTCGACCGCGGTCGAGCTCCCTGCGGACCGTCGCCCGGGTGATCCCGGCCCGGTCGACGTCGCGCATGTGAACGACCGGCCCCGCCTGCTCCACGAGCGTCCGGATCAGCCGACGGTCGTCGATGTGCCCCATCGGCACATCGTGGCCCATCATCTGTCCGGTTCCGGAAGGATTCTGACTTGTCCACAATGCCCACGTCACAGGCACTCTCCCCGGCCGACCTGTGGCGCCCGCGCGTACGAAGTTGCGGCATTTGGGACCAGTGGGACGCCTGTCAACAACTTCGTACGCGTCGGCGAAGAAGATCCTCGCGCCGGGCGGGGGTGGTGGGGAGGGGTCAGGCGGACTTGAGGGCGGCGTAGCCGGGCTTGATCACGTCGTCGATGATCTTGAGGCGCTCGTCGAAGGGCAGGAAGGCGGACTTCATGGCGTTCAGGGTGAACCACTCGAGGTCGCCCCAGCCGTAGCCGAAAGCCTCGACCAGGCCGGTCATCTCGCTGGTCATGGAACAACCGCTCATCAGCCGGTTGTCGGTGTTGACGGTGACCCGGAAGCGGAGGTCCTTCAGGATCCCGATCGGGTGCTTGGCGATCGACTCGGCGGCGCCGGTCTGCACGTTGGAGGTCGGCGCCATCTCCAGCGGGATCCGCTTGTCCCGCACGTACTCCGCCAACCGGCCGAGCCTGGCGGTGCCGTCGAAGGCCAGCGAGATGTCGTCGACGATGCGCACCCCGTGGCCCAGCCGGTCGGCGCCGCACCACTGCAGCGCCTCCCAGATCGACGGCAGCCCGAAGGCCTCGCCGGCGTGGATGGTGAAGTGGGCGTTCTCCCGGCGCAGGTACTCGAAGGCGTCCAGGTGCCGGGTGGGCGGGAAACCTGCTTCCGCACCGGCGATGTCGAACCCGGCCACCTCCTGGTCGCGGAAGGCCACCGCCAGTTCGGCGATCTCCCGGCTGCGGGCGGCGTGCCGCATCGCGGTCAGCAGCGCGCGGATCCGGATCCGGTGGCCGGCCTGCGCGGCGGCGACCGTCCCGGCGGCGAACCCGTCGAGCACCGACTGGACCACCTCGGACAGCGAGAGCCCCTTCTGCACGTGCAGTTCCGGCGCGAACCGGACCTCCGCGTAGACCACACCGTCGGCCGCCAGGTCCTGGGCGCACTCCGAGGCCACCCGGATGATCGAGTCCCGGTCCTGCATGACGCCGACGGTGTGGGTGAAGGTCTCCAGGTAGCGCTCGAGAGATCCGGAGTAGGCGGACTCGGCGAACCACCGGCCCAGCGCCTCCGGCTCGGTGCTCGGCAGCGCGTCGTAGCCGGTCTGCTCGGCCAGCTCGATCAGCGTCACCGGGCGCAGGCCGCCGTCCAGATGGTCGTGCAGCAGCACCTTCGGCGCGGTGCGGATGGTGTCTGCGGTCAGTTCGGCGGCCATGGCGACGAACCTATCCGATCGGCGACACCGGGGATCCGACGATCGCACAACGATCCGTAGCTGTTCGCCGGCCGGTCACCGCTTCCTGCCGCCACCCGCTGCTGGACCCGCTGACCTGCGCATACAGAATCAGGAGGCGACTGTCGGGGGTAGTCCCTAGGGTGTCGATCATGGCTCCACTCATCGAAGCGGAAGCACTCGTCAAGAAGTTCAAGGACAACACGGCACTGGCCGGCGTCGACCTCGCGGTCGAGCAGGGCACGGTGCTGGGCCTGCTCGGGCCGAACGGCGCCGGCAAGACCACGGCGGTGCGCATCCTCACCACCCTGCTGCGCCCGGACGGCGGATCCGCCCGGGTGGCCGGGTTCGACGTGGTCGCCGACGCGGACAAGGTGCGCGCGACGATCGGACTGACAGGTCAGTACGCCGCCGTCGACGAGTACCTGACCGGGTTCGAGAACCTGGAGATGGTCGGCCGGCTCTACCATCTCGGCCGATCGGTGGCGCGGGAGCGGGCCGGGGAGCTGCTCGAGCGGTTCGACCTCACCGAGGCCGGCAACCGTCCCGCGAAGACCTACTCCGGCGGCATGCGCCGACGGCTGGACATCGCCGCCTCGCTGATCGCCCGCCCCGCCGTGCTGTTCCTGGACGAACCGACCACCGGGCTGGACCCGCGCAGCCGCCAGGGCATGTGGCAGTTCATCGCGGACCTGGTCGGCGACGGCACCACGATCCTGCTGACCACCCAGTACCTGGAGGAGGCGGACCGGCTGGCGAACGACATGGTGGTGATCGACCGCGGCACGGTGATCGCCCGCGGCACCGCCGACGAGCTCAAGGCCCAGGTCGGCGGCCAGCGGCTGGAGTTCGACGTGGTGCACGCCGAGGACCTGCCGCGGGTGGTCGAGGCGATCGCGTCCCTGGCCAGTGACCCGCCCCGGATCGACGAGCAGGTACGACGGGTCACCGCACCGATCACCGGCGGCGCGGAGACCCTGGCCCGGGCGCTGGCCCTGCTCGAGCCCACCGGTATCGAGCTGGCCGACGTCGGACTGCGCCGGCCCGACCTGGACGACGTGTTCCTCACCCTCACCGGCCACGCCGCCGAGGAGTCGGACGAGGCAGCGGGTGACGACGACCCGGATCCAGGGAAGTCCGCCAAGGGCACGTCGCAGAAGGGAGAGACCCGATGAGCACGGCCACCGAATGGCTCGGCGACAGCGTCGCCATCACCAAGCGGAACCTGATCAAGGTCAAGCGGGTTCCCGACCTGATCGTCTTCTCGATCCTGTCGCCGATCATGTTCGTGCTGCTGTTCGTCTACGTCTTCGGCAGCGCGATCCCGATCGAGGGGCTCAGCTACGCCGAGTTCCTGCTGCCCGGCATCTTCGCGCAGACCGTGCTGTTCGGCGCCTCGTTCAGCGGCACCAGCATCGCCGAGGATCTGCAGAAGGGCCTCATCGACCGGTTCCGCTCGCTGCCCATGGCCCGATCGTCGGTGCTGGTCGGGCGGACGGTCGCCGACATCGGACTGAACGCCATCTCGATCGTGGTGATGGCGCTGACCGGCCTGCTGGTCGGCTGGCGGATCCGCTCGTCGGTCCCGGAGGCGCTGCTCGGCTTCGTGCTGCTGCTGCTCTTCGCGTTCGCGATGTCCTGGGTGATGGTGATCGTCGGGATGCTGGTGCGCACGCCGGAGGTGTTCAACAACGCCAGCTTCATCGTGATCTTCCCGCTGACCTTCATCGCCAACACCTTCGTCCCGACCGAAGGATTCCCGTCGGTGTTGAAGGCGATCGCCGACTGGAACCCGATCTCCTCCATCACCCAGGCGTCGCGCGACCTGTTCGGCAACACCTCGGCGCTCACTCCCGTGCCGGACGTCTGGCCGATGCAGCACCCGGTGGTCTACACGCTGATCTGGATCGTGGTGATCCTGGCCGTCTGCATCCCGCTGGCCGTGCGGCAGTACCTGCGCACCGCACTCCGCTGACGCCGGACCTCGAGCTGCTCGACGGGACCCGCGCGTTGACCGGCGAGCTGATCCGGGTCCGAGGTCAGCGCACCACGTCCAGGACCAGCGGGCCCGGGTCGACAACGGCTCCCGGCGGGGCGATCTCGATCGCGCCGGCCAGGTCGGCGAGTGCCCCCTCGACCAGCGAGGGGTCGTCGGTGTGCAGTTCGAACAGCGGCGCCCCGGCCGCCACCGTCTCCCCCGGCTTGGCCAGGCAGAGCACCCCGGCCGCGGACTGCACCGGGTCACCGGGCCGCGCCCGGCCCGCACCGAGCCGCCAGGCCGCGATCCCGACCGGCATCGCGTCGAGCCGGCCGATGATGCCGGACCGGTCCGCCCGGACGATCTCGCGCACCTGCGGCTGCGGCAGCGGAGCGTCGGGGTCACCACCCTGACCGGCGACCATCGCGCGCCACACGTCCATCGCCCGGCCGGAGGCGAGCACCTGCGCCGGGTCGACGTCCAGCCCGGCCAGGGCCACCATCTCCCGGGCCAGCGCCAGCGTCAGCTCCACCACGTCCGCGGGCCCGCCGCCGGCGAGCACCTCCAGCGACTCGGCGACCTCGACCGCGTTGCCGGCCGCCCGGCCCAGCGGGCTGTCCATCGCAGTCAGCAGGGCGGTCGTGCGCACACCCGACCCGGCCCCCAGATCGACCATCGACCGGGCCAGCTCCGCGGCCTTCTCCCTGGTCTTCATGAACGCACCGGAGCCCACCTTGACGTCCAGGACCAGAGCGGACGTGCCCTCGGCGATCTTCTTGCTCATGATCGACGCCGAGATCATCGGGATGGACTCGACGGTCGCGGTCACGTCGCGCAGCGCGTAGAGCCGCTTGTCCGCCGGCGCCAGGTCGGCCGACGCCGCGCAGATCACCGCGCCGACCTCGGCGAGCTGCCGGGTCATCGCCTCGGGCGAGAGCAGCGGATCCCAACCCGGGATGGCCTCCATCTTGTCCAGCGTGCCGCCGGTGTGCCCCAGCCCGCGCCCGGACAGCTGCGGGACAGCGGCCCCACAAGCGGCCACCAGTGGCGCCAGCGGTAGTGAGATCTTGTCCCCCACACCACCTGTCGAGTGTTTGTCGACGGTCGGCCGACCCACCCCGGACAGGTCGAGCCGGATCCCGGAGGCGATCATCGCCGCGGTCCAGCGCACCACCTCGCGGCGCTCCATGCCGTTCAGCAGGATCGCCATCAGCAGCGCCGACATCTGCTCCTCGGCGACCTCGCCGGCGGTGTACGCAGCCACCACCCAGTCGATCTGCTCGTCGGTCAACGCCCGCCCGTCACGCTTGGCGATGATGACGTCCACCGCCGCGATGGTGCTCATCCGGTGTGCCTCCTCGGTCCGGCGTCCAGTATCGACCAGTGCCTGCGTCCCGGTGGTGCCCGGGCGGGACGGGCGAGCTGCCGGGTCGCGCGCGCCCGGAGGGTGGGCGGACGACGGCGGTCAGGCCCGGTCGAGTTCTCGCAATGTCAGCTGGAACAACCGTGCCGGCCCCGCGGCCACCGACGCTGCGCGGCACGGTGCCGGCGGCCCGACGCCTGGAGCCAGGAGCCAGGAGCCAGGAGCCAGGACGGCGCACCATGCCCGGCGGCATACCCTCGTCGGGTGCTGTCCGCCGCCGATCTCGACCCCGTCGCCCTCGACCCCGCCGCCGCCGGGTTCGATCCTGCCGACCCCCGGTTCCTCGCCGACCCCTACCCGGTCTTCGGCCGGCTCCGCGCACTCGGGCCGGTGCTGCCGTTCGGCCCGCGCGGGGTCTACCTGCTGCCCCGGTACGCCGAGGTCAACGCCGCGCTGCGCGACCGTCGGCTGGGTCGGGACTTCAAGCACCTCTACACCGAGGAGGAGTTCGGGCAGCCCGCGCCGGACGACCGCTGGCCGCGGTGGCAGCTCAGCGAGCGCTGGTCGCTGCTCAACCTGGAGCCGCCGGACCACACCCGCCTCCGGCGGCTGATCACCAAGGTGTTCACCGCCAGGTCGGTGGCGGCGCTGCGCCCGCGGATCGCCGACATCGCCGCCCGCCGTCTCGACGAAGCGGTCGGGAACAGCGGTGCTGCAGCGGGTTTCGACCTGATCGGCGACTACGCGCAGCCGTTCTCGGTCGCGGTCATCTGCACCCTGCTCGGCGTCCCGTTGCCGGACGGTCCGAAACTGCTGGAGTGGTCGCACGCCATCGTCAAGATGTACGAGTTCTCCACCAGCGACGACGAGCGCGGCCGGGCGGAGATCGCCGCGGACGAGTTCATCGACCGGGTCCGGGCCCTGATCGCCGAGCGGCGCACCGACCCGCGGGAGGACCTGATCACAGAGCTGGTGCAGGTGTCCGACAGCGGTGACCGGCTGACCGAGAACGAGATCGTCAGCACGGTGATCGTGCTGCTCAACGCCGGGCACGAGGCGACCGTCAACACCCTGGGCAACGGGATGCGGGCGATGATGCTGCACCCGGCCCAATGGGCCCGGGTGACCTCGGGCGAGGTCGGGACTGCCGCCGCCGTCGAGGAACTCATCCGCTGGGACGCCCCGCTGCAGCTCTTCGAGCGTTGGGTGCTGCACGACGGGGTCGAACTGGGCGGCGTCGAGTTCCGCCGTGGCGACCGGGTGGCGATGATGTTCGGGTCGGCCAACCGGGACCCGGATCGCTTCCCGGACCCGGACGCGTTCGACGCCGGCCGGGGCGATGCCACCCACATCGGGTTCGGCGGCGGTCTGCACTTCTGCATCGGGGCACCGCTCGCGCGGCTCGAGCTGGAGGTCTCGCTGGACCTGCTGCGCAGGTACCCGGACCTGCACCTGACGGAGACTCCCGTCTACCAGCCGTATTTCGTCATCCGCGGACTGTCCGCCCTGCGCCTGCAGCCCTGACCGCGCCCGGCGAGCGACCGAGAAGCACCGCCAAGCCCCGACCAGCCCCGACCAGCAAGGAGATCCACATGGGAACCCCGCACATCAGCGCCGCGGACGGCGACATCGCACCGGTGGTGCTGATGCCCGGCGACCCGCGCCGGGCCCGGCGGATCGCCCATGCCTTCTTCGACGAGCCGCGGCTGGTCACCGAGGTGCGCGGGATCGAGGGCTGGACAGGGACTTTCGAGGGCCGGCCGATGACGGCGATGGCCTCCGGCATGGGCATGCCGTCGATCAGCATCTACGCCACCGAACTGTTCCGGTTCTACGGGGTGCAGCGGATCATCAGGGTCGGGACGGCCGGCGGGATCGCCGACGAGGCCCAGCTGGGTGAGGTGGTCATCGCCTCGGCCGCGCACACCGACTCGTCGATGGCGGCGCTGCGCATCCCCGGTGTCCACTTCAGCCACGCACCCGCCTTCGGGCTGCTGGCCGCCGCTGTCACGGCGGCGCAGGAAGCCGGGATCACCCACCGGGTGGGGCCGATCTTCTCCTCGGACACCTTCTACTCGGACCGCCAGGACGTGACCGCCGGGCTCGCCGCGCACGGCACGCTGGCCGTCGAGATGGAGGCGGCTGCGCTCTACGGCGTGGCCGCGGCCGAGGGCAAGGAGGCGCTCACCGTCGCCACCATCACCGACCACATCATCCGGCACGAGGCGATGTCAGCCGACGAGCGGGAGACCCGGTTCGAGCCGATGGTCCGGATCGCGGCCCGGGCGCTGCTGGCCGGTTGACCCTCCGCCGATGAGCACCCACCACTCGTCCCCGGATCTCGGCGCGCTGCTGGCGGCCGGGTCGGTGCCGCTGCTGCCGTTCGGCGCGTTCGAGCAGCACGGGCCGCACCTGCCGCTGTCCACCGACACGATCATGGCCCGGGCGCTGGCCGAGCGGCTGTGCCCGGTGGTCGACGGGGTGCTGCTGCCGGCGGTCGAGTACGGGCAGACCACCGGCAACGACGGTTTCCCGGGCACCCTGAGCCTGTCGTTCGACACGGTGCGGGCCATCGCCGGCGACCTCATCTCCGCCCTTCACCGGCAGGGGGCGCGGGCGCTGGTCATCGTCAACGGCGATTTCGGCAACCGCGCGCCGCTGGCACTGGCTGCCCGGGATGCGAAGGAGCGCAACGGTTTCCCGGTGCTGGTGCTGAACTACCCGGGGATGACGGAGGCGTTCGCGGCGATCGGCACGTCCCGGCCCGCCGGCTTCGGCCTGCACCACGCCGACGAGCTGGAGACCTCGATCGTGCTGGCCGTCGCCCCGGAGGCGGTGGACATGTCCCGCGCCGTCGCCGAGTACCCGGTGTTCCCGCCCGACTTCCCGGACGCCGAGTACGGCATGGCCGAGCTCGGCGCCACCGGCGTGTTCGGCGATCCCACCCACGCCACCGCGGAGAAGGGTGAAGCGCTGCTGGATGCGCTCACCGCCGCGGCGGCACGACTGATCGGCGACTTCCTGCGGCTGCACCCGCAGGACCGGACGGGCGACCGAACGCGGGACTGAACACCGGCGGACCGGGAACCTGCCTGCTGCGGATCCGAGTGCAAGGAGGCGGCGATGACCTGGTTCGTCCTGGTCCCGGGCATGAACCACGGCGGCTGGTGGTACCGGCCGATCGTGGAGGAACTGGCGGCGCACGGCCACGTCGGCGACGCGGTGACCCTGGCCGGGCTGGACCCGGACGGCCCGCCGGCGCCCGACGCGAACCTGGACACCCACATCGACGACGTCGTCCGGGTGCTCGACGCCCGCGACGGCGCGGCCGTGCTCGTCGGCCACAGCTACGCCGGGAGTGTGATCTCCGGTGCCGCCGAGCTGCGCCCGGAGAAGGTGCAGGCGCTGGTCTACCTGGACGCCTTCGTCCCGGAGGACGGGGAGTCCGCCTGGACGATGACCAACGACGAGGAACGCGAGTGGTACATCGACGGGGCCGGCGCCGACGGCCTCGGGGTGGCGCCGCTGCCGTTCTTCGACGAGCGGGCCCGGCCGCACCCGCTCGGCACCCTGATCCAGAAGTCGAGGCTGCCCGGGCGGTGGCGGACCGTGCCGCGCAAGCACTACGTGGCGGCGGTCGGTGCCGAGTGGTTGCCGCACACCCCGTTCGCCGGGCTGACCCAGCGCCTCGAGATGGACCCGGACTTCACCGTGCACCGGGTCGACTCCCGCCACAACTTCCTCGCCCACGGCACCGACCTGCTGATGGGCGAGCTGCTGCCCTTCGGCTGAGCGCGGCATGCGGCGGCGGGGTGATCAGGGTCGCCTGCCGCCGCTACGGGGTCCCCCCGCGTCGCAGGGGCGAACTCGGCGACTCCTGCACCAGCCGTCCCATTCCCGCCCCGAAAAGCCCTGCGGACGTTGTTGATCCACGCCAGGGGCGGGGTCAGACGGCGTCGTACTGCTGGATCGTGCGGCCGTGGGCGGTGTCGGTGAGGGCGGCGAGGCGGGGTGCCAGGCGGGTGGAGAGCTCGGCGACGTCCACGGTCAGCAGCTTCCGGTCCCGCATCAGAACCTTGCCGGCGACGATCGTGGTGCTGATGTCGGCGGACCGGGCGCTGAACACCAGGGTCGAGGCGAGGTCGTGCACCGGCTGGGTGTGCGGGCCGGTCAGGTCGACCAGGATGACATCGGCCTGGTGGCCGGGCGCCAGCGAGCCGATCTGCCCGGCCAGGCCGAGGGCCGCGGCACTGCCGAGGGTGGCCAGGCCCAGGGTCTGCTTCGCCGACATCCACAGCTCGTCCCGCTCGACGAACTTCTGCACCAGCGCCGTCATCGTCATCGACTCCCACACGTCGAGCGTGTTGTTCGACGCGGCACCGTCGGTGGCCAGGCCGACCGCGACACCCGCGGCGAGCAGCAGCCGGATGGGCGTGGTGTCCTCCCCCACCTTCAGGTAGCCCTTCGGCGCGGAGCCGACGCCGACCCGCCCCTGCGCCGCCTGCAACAGCGGGACGTCCTCCGGCACAGTGCCTTTCGCGTGCGCGATCAGGGTCCGGCCCTCCAGCAGGCCGGTCTTCCCCAGCACCCCGATCGGGGTCAGACCGCGCCGGGCCCGGCTGGCCCGGGTCTCCTCGCGATGTTCCGCGGCGTGGATGTGCACCAGCAGGTCGTGCTCGATCCCGGCCGCCGCGGTGCGCTCCAGATCGGCGTCGTCGACGGTGTAGACCCCGTGCGGGGCCAGCGATGTGGTGATGCGCCCGCCGGCGGTGCCGCGGTAGGCCAGCGCGTACTCCAGGCCCCGTTCGAAGCCGGCCGGTCCCTCGGAGGAGAAGTAGGTCCAGCCGAGATTCGCACGCAGGCCGGTGTCGTCGACGGCGGTGGCCACCCGGTCCATCATGAAGTAGTGGTCGGCGAAGGTGGTCACGCCGCCGGCGATCATCTCGGCGCAGGCCAGCCGGGCCGCCAGCTCGACGTCGTCGGCGGTGAGGTTGACCTCCATCGGCCAGATCCGCTTGTTGAACCAGTCGACGGTCGACACGTCCTCCGCGGCCCCGCGGAACATCACCATCGGTGCGTGGGTGTGGCAGTTGATCAGGCCGGGCATCGCCACCTGGCCGCGACCGTCGATCACCTCGACACCCTCCGGTACGGGCGAGTCACCAGCTGCGGCAACGGATTCGATGACACCGTCACGGACCACGATCCGGGCGCCCGGCAGGAAGTCGATCGTCCCGTCCCCGCCGTGCACCAGTGCGGTCACGTTCTCGATCACCAGATCGGCGGCGCGTCCGTCCGTGCCCATGCCCACCACTCCCATCGCCCACTGCTCGAGGTCCCGGCGACGGACCGGGCCCGCCGCTCGCGTCCCGGACGTCGCCGGGCGTCCACTACCGTCGCACGTACACGCAGCGTCGCGGAACCCGGCCCGACCGGAACCACCAGCGCGAGGAGACAGCGATGACGGACAGCACCCCCGGCGGCACCTCCGCGCCGCTCTCGGACACCACCGTGCAGGACCTGGTGCTGACCCTGCAGCTCGCCGCCCACGGCGATCGTTTCGGAGCGATGGTCTCCGCTGCGCTGGCCGCGGAGGCCGGTTCGCTGCTGGGTGCGGCGCTGGAGCAGTACCTGACCGACCCGGCCGGTGACGGCACGGTGTACGACGCCCCGGCCGCTTTCGAGGCGTTCATCCGCGGCGGCGGCAACGTCGGGCTGTACCAGCGGACCAGCGCGGCACTCGCCGCGACCTACCGGGACGTGCGGCCCACCACGCTGCTGGAGATCGGCTGCGGCGACGGGCTGGCACTGCTGCCCGCCCTCGACGCGGCCGGCGGGGCCGCCCCGACGTCGGTCGAACTCGTCGAACCATCCGCCGCGCTGCTCGGGCAGTGCACGGCGGCGCTCGCGGCGCGGGACATCTCCGTCACCACCTCCGGCCCGGGCACACTCCAGGACCGGCTCGACAACAGCGACAGCAGCTGGGATCTCGCCGAGTCCTCCTTCGCCCTGCACGCCCTGGAGCCCACTGTCCGGACCGAACAGCTGCGCCGGCTCGCACCTCGCGTCAGGCGGCTGGTGCTGGTGGAGTTCGACGTGCACGTCCCGGAGCCGGGTACCGACGCGCACGTCCGGGAGCTGGCGATCCGGTACGAAAAGGGCCTGGCCGAGTACACCGACACCCGCGACCTGGTGGCGCAGGGTTTCCTGGCTCCGGTGCTGATCGGGCAGCTGGCGCCGGACGCGCCGCGGGCGACCTGGGAGCAGCCGCGGGAGGCCTGGGCGGCGCAACTGGCGGAGGCCGGTTTCACCGACATCACCACCGAGGACGTCTCGCCGTACTGGTGGTCACCGGCGTTCGTGCTGCGCGCCACCGGCCGGGCATGAGCGTGCGCACCGTCGTCGTCCCGGGCATCGACAGCTCCGGGCCGGACCACTGGCAGAGCTCGTGGGAGCAGCAGCTGGGCGCCACCCGGATCGCGCCGACCAGTTGGGCGGCACCGGATCTCGCCGACTGGTGCGCGGCGCTGGAGCGGGCCGGGGCGGACGGTGCCGTGCTGGTCGCGCACAGCCTCGGCTGCTGGGCGACCTCGGAGTGGATCGCGGGCGGCGGGCGCCCGGCCGGCGTGCTGCTGGTGGCACCGCCGGACACCGCGGCCCCCACCTTCCCGGCCGCTGCCGCGCCGACGTTCGTCCCGCTGACCCCACGGCCGCTCGGCATCCCGGCGCTGCTGCTCGCCAGCTCCGACGATCCCTACTGCAGCCTGGAGCGCGCCGAGGAGTTCGGCGCAGGTTGGGGTGTCACCACCCTCGACGTCGGCCCGCTCGGCCACATCAACTCCGCCAGCGGCCTCGGCGACTGGTCCACCGGCCGCCACCTCCTCACCGCCTTCACCGCCGGCCTGCGACGCTAGAGCAACCCTCCTGCTACCACGCGGCCCCGGCAGATCACGGCGGTGACTGCGTGCCGGTCCATCGCCGCGACGTCCTCCCACGGGCGCCCGCGCATGACCACCAGGTCGGCGGGCCGACCGGGCTCGAGCACCCCGACGTCGGACCGCAGGGCAGCAGCGGCGCGGGAGGTGCCGGCCTGCAGCGTGCGTTCCGCCGACCAGCCGAGCACCTCGGCCATCCTGCGCAGCTCCAGCCACTGGTCGCCGAACTCCAGGAAGTAGCCGTTCGCGTCGGTCCCGAGGACGAAGTCGACGCCCGCGGAAGCGGCGTCGGCCAGCGCCTTGTCCCGGTGCACCATCAGCTCCGCGGCGATCTCCTGCGCCTCGTCGGACACGGGAACATCCGCCCGGGCGATCATGTCGTTGATCAGCAGGGTCGGCGCGACCGGGATCCCACGCTCCGCCAGCACGACCGCCTGCTCCGGGGTGAGACCGGTGCCGTGCTCGATGGAGTCGACACCCTCCTCGAGCGCGATGTCGATGCCTTCGGCCGAGTGGGTGTGGCAGGCCACCGTCATGCCCAGCGCGTGCGCCTCGTCGACGGTGGCGGCGATCTCCCCCCGGGTGTGGTTGCGCCAGCCGACCTTGTCGCCCATGGAGAGCACGCCGCCGCTGGTGTAGATCTTGATGCCGGTCATCCCGGTGCGGGCCCAGCGTCGGACGAGAGCGCGGCACTCGTCGGGACTGTCGGCCGTGGGCGGCCGGTCCTTGACCGCGCGCGGGGTGAACAGGTCGAGGTGGCCGGCGGTCATGCCGACCGGGCCGGAGTTGTGCAGCCGCGGCCCGTCCATCACCCCGAGGTCGAACACCCGGGCCACCGCGGCCTGTGTCTCGTCCGCGCCCAGGTCGCGCAGCGAGGTGACACCGGCCCGCATAGCCCGCTGCGCGTTCGCCGCACCGTGCAGCGACTGCTCCTCCCGCTCGGTGACCAGCGGCCAGGTGAAGGTGTCGAAGCCCTTCACCCGGTCCCGGCCGCCGGCGAAACCGATGAGGTGGACGTGGGTGTCGACGAGACCTGGGATCACCGACAGACCCGAGTCCGGGCCGGCCGCCGGCACCACCTCGGTCACGAGGCCGCCGGACACGGTCAGGTCGACGAGGCCGCGGTCCGTCCGGCCGTCCCACAGCCGGACGCCGGACAGCACGTGCCCGGTCATGCCGGCAGGTGCTCCGGGCCGAACGCGTCCGGCAGCACCCAGGTCATCGGCTGGATGCCGGACGGGGTGTCCACCAACAGATCCGGGCCGCCGAACTCGTAGATGACCTGCCGGCACCGGCCGCACGGCATCAGCAGCTCACCGGTCCCGGACCGGCAGGCCAGGGCCGCCAGCCGGCCGCCGCCGGTCATCCGCAGCTGGCCGACCAAGGTGCACTCGGCACACAGACCCAGTCCGTACGACGCGTTCTCGATGTTGCAGCCGGTGATGATCCGGCCGTCGTCGACGATCGCCGCCACCCCGACCTGCAGGCCCGAGTACGGGCAGTAGGCGAGCTGGGCGGCCTCGACGGCGAGTGCGCGCAGCGCCTCCCAGTCGACGCCTGCGGGATCGAAGGCGGACGTGCTCTCCATGGTGCGTTCCTTCTGTCGTGCATCGGTGCTGTCGTGCCGTCGCGGCCGGATTCCGGGGCCCGGCGATGAGGCACCCGGGGCCTTCGGTCCCTGGGCACCCCGGAACTAGTGCGAGCCCTTCCGGTACGGGTGACCGTCCGCCTTCGGCGGCCGGAGTCGTTGCGAGGCAAGGCCCATCACCAGCAGGGTGATCGCGTACGGGGCCGCCTTCACCAGCTGGCTGGGCAGCGAGTCGGTGGTGAGGAACCAGACCAGGGCCAGCACCGCGATCACCGTGGTGACCACGGCGACGGCGGTGTTGCGGGCCCGGAACTGCAGGACCGCGTAGAAGGCCAGGGCCAGCACCACCAGCAGCAGGAACGCCCGCATCGCCAGCCCGGTGGAATCGAACAGCTGGACGCCGTCGGTGTAGCCGAAGAGCAGTGCGCCGGCCGCCATCCCGCCCGGTCGCCAGTTGCCGAAGATGACCGAGGCGAGGCCGATGTAGCCGCGGCCCGCGGTCTGCCCGTTCTGGAAGTTGAGGCCCACCACCAGGAACGCACCGGCCAGGCCGGAGATCGCGCCTGAGACGGTCACGCCGATGTACTTGTAGAGGTAGACGTTCACGCCGAGCGACTCGGCGGCGTAGGGCGCCTCGCCGCAGGACCGCAGCCGCAGCCCGAACCGGGTGCGCCACAGCAGGAACGCCGACCCGACGATCAGGATGACCGCGATCAGGGTCAGCAGCGACAGCTGGGTGACCGCACCGCCGGCGACGCCGGCCAGGTCGGAGATCAGGAACCAGCCCTTGTCGGCCAGACTGCTCAGCCAGTCGGACAGACCCGGGATGGTGATCCGCGGGACGTCGGCGACCCGCGGTGACTGCTGTCCGCCGAACCACAGCTGGGCCAGGAACAGCGCGAGACCCGGGGCCACGATGGACAGGGCGACACCGGCGATGATGTGGTCGACGCCGAAGGTGATGGCCGCCAGCCCGAGCAGCAGGCCGCCGAGCAGGCCGCACAGCACGCCCGTCACCACACCGGCCCACGGGCCGTGCTGGTAACCGACCACGGCACAGCCGAACGTGCCCAGCACCATCATGCCCTCGAGGCCGATGTTGACGATGCCCGCACGTTCGGACCAGATGCCGGACAGGCCGGCCAGCGCGATCGGCACGGCGGCGGTGAGTGCGGACTGCACCGCACCGACAGAGGTCAGGTTGTCGGCGCCGGTGATCAGCCGGACCAGCGACACCACGGCGAAGATGCCCAGGATGATCAGTGCCCAGACCGCCGGCGTCAGCTTCCGTTCGCGGACGACCTTGGCCGGTCGGGTGAGCGGGGCGTCGATGTCGGTCATACGGTCACGCTCTTCCGGGTCTTGGCCTGCAGGGCCCGTGCGACTTCTCGCTGTTCCAGCACCAGCTTGTAGCGGCGCACCAGCTCGTAGGCGATGACCACGGACAGCACGATCACGCCCTGCATGATCGCCACCAGCTGGTTCGGGATGTCCACGCCCTGCAGCGAGTTCGCCACGCCGTCGAGGGAGGCCCACAGCAGCGCGGCGAACACCATGCCGATCGGGTTGTTCCGGCCGAGCAGCGCGATCGCGATGCCGGTGATGCCGTAGCCGGCCGGGAAGTTCACCGAGTACTGCTGCGACGGGCCGTTGAGCAGCTCGGGGATGCCGACCAGACCGGCGACGGCGCCGGACATCAGCATCGCCGCGACCGCCATCTTCTTGGCGCTGATGCCGCTGGCGATCGCCGCCGCCGGGTTCAGCCCGGTGGCCCGCAGCGAGAACCCGAACACCGTGCGGTTCAACATGAACGCGTAGGCGACACCGACCACGACGGCGATCAGGGTGAGGGTGTAGATCGGGGTGGTCGACCCCTCGACCGCGATCGTCGCGACCCTGCCCCCGTCGCTGATCTTCGCGGTGCCGATGTTGTTGCCGATGGCCACGCCCAGCTGCTCCGGGGTGAGCAGGTAGGCGATGATCGCGATGGCGATGGAGTTCAGCATGATCGTGCTGATGACCTCGCTGACCCCGCGGGTGACCTTGAGGAACACCGCGATACCGGCCCAGGAGGCACCGACCAGCACTGCGGCCAGGATCGTCATGATGATCCGCAGGAAGCCCGGCAGGTCCGCCATCCAGCCGGCGCCGGCCAGCGAGGCCGACAGCATGGCGGCCAACTTGTACTGGCCGTCGACGCCGATGTTCAGCAGGTTCATCTTGAAGCCGATCGCCACCGCGACCGCCGCCAGGTAGTAGGCGCCGGCCGTGTTCAGCGCCGAGATCTGGATGCGGGTCCGGCCGATCGCCTCCCACATCGCCGAGGCCGCGGTGAACGGGCTGTGCCCGGAGGCTATGAGGATGATCGAGGAGATCACCGCCGAGATCAGCAGTGCGGCCACCGGCGCGGCCAGCGCCAGCGCGACCGAACGTCCCGAGATCCTGCGCATCAGTCCGCGTCTCCGTCCGGGCCGGTGGCCGTGTCGGTGTGGGCGTCGCCGGCAGCGTGGTGACCGCCGGCCGGTACCGGTGAGTCGGGCCCGTCGTCGGACGATGCCTTCCGCAGCCCGGCGGGGGGCGGTGGCGCAGCAGCAGGGGTCAGGTCACCCTCCGGGTCTGCGGCGACAACGTCCTCATGACCGGCGCCGGTCATGGCGCCGCCGAGCGACTCCGGCGTCACCTGGTGCGGGTCGTAGGTGCCCACCAGCCGGCCGCGCAGGATCACCGTCAGCGTGTCCGACATGCCGATGAGTTCCTCCAGGTCGGCCGAGATCAGCAGCACCGCAAGGCCGGCCGCACGGGCGTTGCGCAGGTGCTCCCAGATCGCCGCCTGGGCACCGACGTCCACCCCGCGGGTCGGGTGCGAGGCGATCAGCAGCACCGGGTTGCCGCTCATCTCCCGGCCGACGATCAGCTTCTGCTGGTTACCGCCGGACAACGCCGCGGCCAGCACGTCGATCCCCGGGGTGCGGACGTCGTACTGGTCCACGATCCGCTGGGTGTCCGACCGGGCACCGGCCCGGTTGACGAAACGGCCCTTGGCGGAAGGACTCCGGGTCTGGTGGCCGAGCATCCGGTTCTCCCAGAGGGATGCCTCCAGCAGCAGCCCCTGCCGGTGCCGGTCCTCCGGGATGAACCCGACCCCGGCCTCCCGGCGGTGCAGGGTGGACAGCGCCGAGATGTCCGTGCCGTCCAGCGCGACGGTGCCGCCGGCCAACGGGATGATGCCCATGATCGCGTCGACCAGTTCGGCCTGGCCGTTGCCCTCGACACCGGCGATGCCGACGACCTCGCCGGCGTGGATCGTCAGGTCGATGTCGGTGAGCACGTCGCGGCCGTCGCCGCCGGCCACCCGGACCCCGGTCAGCCGCAGCACCTCCCGGTCGGTGACGGTGGACTCGCGCAGCTCCGGGACCGGCAGCGCGGAGCCGACCATCAGCTCGGCCAGCTGCCGGTTGGTGACCTGCTTGGGATCGGCGGTGCCGACGGTGGTGCCGCGCCGGATCACGGTGATCTCGTCGGAGATGGACCGTACCTCGTCCAGCTTGTGCGAGATGAAGATGATGGTCAGGCCCTCGGACTTGAGGTCGCGCAGGTTGCCGAACAGCTCGTCGACCTCCTGCGGCACGAGCACCGCAGTGGGCTCGTCGAGGATGAGGATCTTCGCGCCGCGGTAGAGCACCTTGAGGATCTCCACCCGCTGGCGAGCACCGACGCCGAGGGTCTCCACCAGCGCGGCGGGATCGACGGTGAGGCCGTAGCGGGTGGCCAGTTCGGAGATGTGCCGGCGGGCACCGGCGGCGTCCAGCCGGCCGCCCTTGACCGGCTCGGAGCCGAGAACGATGTTCTCCCAGACGGTCAGGTTGTCCGCCAGCAT
Organism: Nakamurella alba; assembly: GCF_009707545.1. NCBI lineage: Bacteria > Bacillati > Actinomycetota > Actinomycetes > Nakamurellales > Nakamurellaceae > Nakamurella > Nakamurella alba. The sequence goes on from NZ_WLYK01000002.1 coordinate 281,103, forward strand.
GAAGTGCTGGTGCACCATGCCGATCCCGGCGGCGATGGCGTCGGCCGGCGAGTGGAACACCAGCTCGCGGCCGTCGACCTCGATCGTGCCCTCGTCCGGCTGGTGCATCCCGTACAGGGTCTTCATCAGCGTGGACTTACCGGCACCGTTCTCACCCACCAGCGCGTGCACGGTCGCCCGGCGCACGGTGAGGTTGATGTCGGAGTTGGCGACCACACCGGGATAGCGCTTGGTGATGCCGGTCAGCCGCACCGCGATCGGCGCGTCGGTGGCCTCCGCCGTGGTGGCGGACTGCACGCCGCTGGTCATGGGCCGCTCCTGGGGCTGGCTCGTCGGGTGGGGTCCGGAAGGGCCGGGTGGGCGCCCTCCGGGCTTGCCGGGGTGACCGGGGTCACCGTACTGCGCCGGACACCGGCACGGACAGGTCGGGCGGTCCGCCCCGCCGCCGCGTGCCGGACGGGACCACCCCGCAGAGAAGATCAGGGTCCGGTGACACCGGGGTTTCCCCGACATGTCACCGGACCCTGATCAGGTCACTGCTGTTCAGTGCTGTGTTGCTGCGAGTACTGCTGACGCGATCAGCCGAGGGTGGTCGGCACCGTGATCTCGCCGGAGATGATCTTCGCCTGGTACTCGTCGATCTGGGTCTTGATGTCGTCGATCGCCCCACCGGAGTAGGAGATGCCGACGCCACCGTTGGCCAGGTCGAAGGTCTGCACGCCGGTGAGCGGCGCACCGGTCGCACCGGAGGCGATGAAGTCGTACACCGCGATGTTCACGTTCTTGACGGCCGAGGTCATGATGACGTCCTTGACCGCGTCGAGCGTGGGCAGGTTGTACTGGTCGGAGTCGACGCCGATGGCCAGCTTGCCGGCGGCCTGCGCCGCCTGGAACACACCGGTGCCCGAGCCGCCCGCGGCCGAGTAGATGATGTCGGCGCCGGCGTCGTAGATGCCCTTGGCGATGGTCTGGCCCTTGTCGGGGGCGTTGAAGCCGGAGAAGTCCGGCGGCTCGGTGATGTAGCTGGCGGTGTTCTTGATGCTCGGGTCGATCTCGGCGACGCCGGCATCGAAGCCCGCCTGGAAGGTCTGCAGCAGCGGCACGTTGACGCCACCGATGAAGGCGACGCTCTTGGCCTCGGACTTCAGCGCGGCGGCGACGCCGACCAGGTAGGAGGACTGCTCGGCCGCGAACACCAGGGAGGCGACGTTCGGCGAGTCGGCCAGGGTCGAGTCGTCGACGATGCCGAAGTTGACGTCCGGGTTGGCCGCGGACACGGTGCCCATGGCGGTCGCGTAGTCGAAGCCGACCGCGATGACCATGGTGGCGCCCTGGTCGACCAACTGGGAGAGCCGGTCCACCTTGGCCGAGTCCGGCTCGCCGGTGGTGGCGAACAGCTCGGCGACGACCTCGACACCCTGCTTCTTCGCCTCCTCGACACCCGCGGACGCGGAGTCGGTGAAGGACTGGTCACCCTTGGGGCCGTCGTAGGCCATGCCGACCTTGACCGAGGCCGGGTCGCCGGTGATCGGGGCGTAGGGGCTGCCCGAGGCGGACGGGGTGCCGCTGGAGCTGCCGGCCGAGCCGTCGGACGACGCCGAGGTGGCCTCGGACGAGCTCGGGGCCTCCGAGGTGCCGGCCGACGACGAGGCGGCGCTGCTGGCCGCCGTGGTGGCGGCGGTGGAGGTCGTGGTGCCGGAGTCGGAACTCGAGCCACAGGCCGACAGCACCAGGGCCGCCGCGGCGACCCCTGCCATCAGCCGGACGCTGCGGGAGCGAAGCACAGCTTCTCCTTCATCTCACTGGTGGTGCGGGAACCCTGTTGGCACCGCTGGCCGAACCTGACACCCACCCTGGCGGGCGGACATCGGTCGGACGTTACCGTCCGACCGCCGCTGGTCAAAGGCCCATCCTGGTCCGTGACCGAATCGTGGCCTCTCGTCAGAATCTGCTGGAGATCAGGTGATCGGGCATCAGGTTCGTCGGCGCGCGGCGGTTCTGCCGGAAGATTCTGCGGCATCATCGGGGTCCGAATCGGGCGGAAAGGACACCGTTCCGATACGTCCCTGACACACGGACGTCATCCGGGGATGCGGTTCGATGCCCTGCCTCGGGCGGCTCCGCCCCGGCCCGAGAGGCGCGACGGCAGAGCGCGTTCGGGCCCGGTGATCACGGTCGCCGGATCCGCGTGTCGCACGTCACGGGTGATCATGGCTGTCCCGAGCGTCACATCGTGCCCGTTCGCACCACGTGTGAACGCAGGGTTAGCATCGCTGCAGCCCGATGAGGGGCGGTGTCCGACGGTTGTTCCGCCAGCCGCCGTCCGGACATCGGACCTGCCGGGACCTGCTGGAACCGACAGGACACAGCCCGCCGCCGACGCCGGAGGTCGAATCGCCGCATGTCAACGTCAACCGCCCTGCCGGGCTCGGGTAGTGGTCAGGGGTCACCCGGACCACGCCGCGGCTCGGTCTACCGCGGCGCCGAGGGCATGTGGTCCTGGGTCGCCCACCGGATCACCGGCGTCCTGACCTTCTTCTTCCTCTTCGCGCACGTGCTGGACACCGCCCTCGTGCGGGTCTCGCCGGAGAGCTACAACAAGGTCATCGAGACCTACAAGAACCCGTTCGTCAACCTGCTCGAGGTCGGTCTCGTCGGCGCGGTGCTCTACCACGCGCTCAACGGCATCCGGATCATGCTGATCGACTTCTGGGCCAAGGGCCCGCGCATCCAGCGGCAGATGCTCTGGGTGGTGCTGGGTGTCTGGATCGTCGTGATGGTGCCGGGCACGTACTTCATGCTCAAGCGCACTGTTGAGGTCATGTTCGGTGGTGGGGCCTGATGTACGGAGCCGCACTTTCGTCGGTGGCGACCAGCCACCGAACCATCGAGCAGAGCGGTGGGGGTGCGTGATGACCGCCGCATTCGACCCTCCTGCCACGCGGGGCATCGAGGCGCCGCGGGCGCCGAAGCGCAAGCTGGCCGGCCGCCGCTCGAACTTCGAGATGTACTCGTGGATGTTCATGCGGCTGTCCGGCATCGTGCTGGTGGTCCTGGTGCTGGGCCACCTGCTGATCATGAACGTTCTCGACGGTGGCGTGCACCGGATCAACTGGGGCTTCGTGGCGGGCCGCTGGGCCTCGCCGTTCTGGCAGATCTGGGACCTGCTGATGCTGTGGCTCGCCGAACTGCACGGCGCCAACGGCCTGCGCACCGTCATCAACGACTACGCCCGGAAGGACGGCACGCGCTTCTGGCTGCAGCTGCTGCTCGCCGCCTCCGTGGTCCTGACCGTCGGCCTGGGCACGCTGGTGATCTTCACCTTCGACCCGTCCATGGGCTGAGAACCGGAGACCTGAGATGCAATTCCACCGCTACGACGTGGTGATCGTGGGTGCCGGCGGGGCCGGCATGCGGGCCGCGATCGAGTCCACCAAGCGCGCCAAGACCGCCGTCCTGACCAAGCTCTACCCGACCCGCTCGCACACCGGTGCGGCGCAGGGCGGCATGTGCGCCGCCCTGGCCAACGTCGAGGACGACAACTGGGAGTGGCACACCTTCGACACCGTCAAGGGCGGCGACTACCTCGTCGACCAGGACGCCGCGGAGATCATGTGCAAGGAGGCCATCGACGCGGTCCTCGACCTGGAGAAGATGGGCCTGCCGTTCAACCGGACCCCCGAGGGCCGGATCGACCAGCGCCGGTTCGGCGGGCACACCCGCAACCACGGCGAGGCCGCCGTGCGCCGGGCCTGCTATGCGGCGGACCGCACCGGTCACATGATCCTGCAGACGCTGTACCAGAACTGCGTGAAGGAGGGCGTGGAGTTCTTCAACGAGTTCTACGTCCTGGACATCATGCTGACCGAGACCCCGGAGGGCCCGGTCTGCAACGGCGCGGTGGCCTACGAGCTGGCGACCGGCGAGATCCACGTCTTCCACGCCAAGTCCGTGGTGTTCGCGACCGGCGGCGCCGGCAAGGTCTTCAAGACCACTTCCAACGCGCACACCCTGACCGGTGACGGCATGGGCGTGACCTTCCGCAAGGGCATCCCGCTGGAGGACATGGAGTTCTACCAGTTCCACCCGACAGGCCTGGCCGGCCTGGGCATCCTGCTGACCGAGGGTGCCCGCGGCGAGGGCGCGATCCTGCGCAACGCCTCCGGCGAGCGGTTCATGGAGCGTTACGCCCCCACCATCAAGGACCTGGCGCCGCGCGACATCGTCGCCCGGTCGATGGTGATGGAGGTGCTGGAGGGACGTGGTGCCGGTCCGCACAAGGACTACGTGCTGCTGGACTGCACCCACCTGGGCGCCGAGGTGCTGGAGACCAAGCTCCCGGACATCACCGAGTTCGCCCGCACCTACCTGGGTGTCGACCCGGTGACCGAGCCGGTGCCGGTGTTCCCGACCGCGCACTACGCGATGGGCGGCATCCCGACGAACATCCACGGCGAGGTGCTGCGCAACAACACCGACGTCATCCCGGGCCTGTACGCCGCCGGCGAGTGCGCGTGTGTCTCGGTGCACGGCTCCAACCGGCTGGGCACCAACTCGCTGCTGGACATCAACGTGTTCGGACGCCGGGCCGGCATCGCCGCCGCGGACCACGCGAACAAGGAGGGTGTCGAGGTCGTCGAGGCCCCGGAGGCACCGCAGGCCTGGGTCGAGCAGATGGTGTCCACCCTGCTCACCTCCACCGGGTCCGAGCGGGTCGCCGACATCCGGATCGCCCTGCAGGAGACCATGGATGCGAACGCGGCGGTCTACCGGACCGAGGCCACGCTGAAGACGGCACTGGAGGACGTGCGGCTGCTCAAGGAGCGCTACGCCCGGGTCTCGGTGCACGACAAGGGCAAGCGGTACAACACCGATCTGCTGGAGGCGGTCGAGCTGGGCTTCCTGCTCGAGCTCGCCGAGGTGATGGTGGTGGGGGCGCTGGCCCGCACCGAGTCGCGCGGCGGTCATGCCCGGGAGGACTACCCGAACCGGGACGACACCAACTGGATGCGACACACCATGGCGTACAAGGATCCCGCCCGGCTGCACGAGCTGTCCGCCGACATCACCCTGGACTACAAGCCGGTCGTGCAGACCCGTTACCAGCCGATGGAGCGTAAGTACTGATGACTGTCACTTTCGGCGAGGTCGACGCGACGCCGACCGGTCCGGGCAAGCCGGCGGAGCTGCCGCCGGTGCCGGACGGGGCGATCATGGTGACCGTCCACATCCAGCGCTTCAACCCGGAGATCGACGAGGCGCCGCACAAGGAGTCGTACCGGATCCCGGCGCTGCCGACGGACCGCGTGCTCAACCTGCTGCACTACATCAAGTGGTACATCGACGGTTCGCTGACCTTCCGCCGGTCCTGCGCGCACGGCATCTGCGGGTCCGACGCGATGCGGATCAACGGCCGGAACCGCCTGGGCTGCAAGGTTCTCGTCAAGGACCTGGTCACCGACAAGAAGACCGAGATCACCATCGAGCCGATCAAGGGCCTCCCGCTGGAGAAGGACCTGATCGTCGACATGGAGCCGTTCTTCGACGCGTACCGCGCGGTGAAGCCGTACATGATCACCCACGGGAACGAGCCGTCCCGGGAGTGGATCCAGTCGCAGCACGACCGCGACCGGTTCGACGACACCACCAAGTGCATCCTGTGCGCCTGCTGCACCACCTCGTGCCCGGTGTACTGGTCCGAGGACGCCTACGTCGGGCCGGCGGCAATCGTCAACGCGCACCGGTTCATCTTCGACTCGCGGGACCAGGCGGGCCAGGAGCGGCTCGAGATCCTGTCCGACGCCGAAGGTGTCTGGCGCTGCCGTACCACCTTCAACTGCACCGACGCCTGCCCCCGCGGGATCGAGGTGACCAAGGCGATCCAGGAGGTCAAGCGCGCCTTGATGTTCCGGCGGGTCTGACCCTCTGATGCGCATACCCAGCACTCGTCGACAGCGCGGCGGCCTCGTGGCCGCCGCGCTGTTGGCGCTTCTCGCCCCGTTGCTCCCCGTCGTTCCTGCTGCAGCGACAACCATGGCAGGGCCTGCGCTCTCGACCGGCCCGGTACCGGCTGCGGCGCCGGAACCCGCCTGTGTGGCCCACGCGTTGCTGCCGACCCGGATCCCGGTGGACCGGCAGGAGCGGATCGTCTCCGTGCGACTGTCCGGCTGCGAGGGCTACCTGCGGTACGCCGGCGCCTCGGTCACCGGGCCGTCGGACATCATCGACTACCTGGAGTGGGACAACGTCCGGACCACCCAGCTGCACGTCTACGACACGATCGTCCCCGGCAGCTACCGCACCGTCGACGGCTGGGGGATGACCAAGGACGGCGACGTCATCCTCTTCGAGTCGACCAGCACGGTGATCAAGTTCGCGACCTTCGCCGGGGTCGCGGTGTCCCGGTCCGGCGGCATCGACCGGGTGACGGTGGCGGCCAAGCGCTACGCCGCACTCGACGGCTTCATCGCCTATCCGAACCGGGTGGTCGGCATCCAGAGCGCCCCGTCGGCCACCGGGCCGTGGACCAACGCCGGGTTCGTCAAGGTCGGTGCCACCGGTCGGGCCACCCTCGGGGTGCGTGCGGATCCGGGCCGCTTCTACCGCTCCTACTTCGGCGAGACCGGCTCCTTCTTCAGCGCCCAGAGCGTGGCCGCCGGCTCCCCGGTCCCGGTCGCCACCGACCCGACCGTCAGGCCCTGACCCTCCCCCGCTGCCCGTCCAACCCCCACCGGCGCGAGGATCTTCTTCGCATGCGCGTGTGAAGTTGCCGCCTTTGGGACTGGTGGGACAGGAGTCGACCACTTCGTACGCGCGCCGGATGATGATCCTCGCGCCGGGCTGGGTCGGGGTCTGCGGTACGGAGCAGGGTGAGGCGCAGTGGGGTGATACAGGGGCAACCCACGGCGCCTTCACATCGGACACCGTGCGGCGAACAAATGAACATCGCGGGCGGTGATACCAGATCGAGTCACTCCGTCACTCCAGTGGACGATGACACTTTCACCGCGCACTTGTTAGGTTCAAGTCGTCTTTAGTCACACCAGAAACACCAGTCACATCAGGAACAGCGTCGGATCGGACAGTTCCGTCCCCGCCGGACGTCCCCACGGCCGCGCGGATCACCGCCCACAGTCCCCCAGCAGGAAGTCATCACCGTGCAGTTCTCCCGAAAGCTCCCCGTCGCACTGGCCGCCATGGCGCTGGCTGCGCTGACCTCGGTGGTCGGCGCCGGTTCCGCCGCGGCGGCGCCGGAGAAGTTCGCCTGCACCGTGCAGGCCAACTTCCCGGAGCGGGTCGTGGTCTCCACCGACACCACCGCAGTGCCGGTCACCCTGACCGGCTGCTACGGCCACCTCCGCTACACCTCGTCGGATGTCATCAACCCGAAGGGCACCGTGCAGCGGCTAATCTTCGACGGCGTGCGCACCGAGACGCTGATGATCTACCCGTGGGACGGCCCCGGCACCTACCGGACGACCAACGCCTGGGGCGTCACCAAGGACTCCAAGCCCATCGCCTGGAACTGGACCCAGACGGTCGTGAAGTACAACGCCTGGGCCGGCGTCGCCGCCACCCGCTCCGGCGACAAGACGACGGTGACCGTTGCGGCCAAGCGGTTCTCGGCCTACCAGGGGCTCATCGCCTACCCGAACCGGGTCGTCGGCATCCAGAGCGCACCCTCGGCCACCGGACCGTGGAAGAACATCGGCTACGTGACGGTCGGCCCGGTCGGCCGCGCCACCAAGGTGTTCGAGGCCGAGCCGGACCAGTTCTACCGGTCCTTCTTCGGCGAGACCGGCTCCTTCGTCAGTGCGGTGAGCCGGCCGGTCCAGCGCTGACCGGTCACGCATTGCGCTGACTGCCCGGGACTTCTCCCCCGATCGATCCCCGTCCGGCCGAGCCGGACGGGGATCGGTGCTGTGGGGGTCGACCGGTGGGATCGTCCGGCTCAGGCAGCCGCGCTGCCGGTGCACAGGCCGATCCGCCGGCCGCCCGGGTCGACGATCTCGGCCCACCAGCCCATGTCGCCGCCGACCTCGGTCCGCGGCGTGCGCACCGTGCCGCCCGCGGCCGACGCCTTCGCCAGGGTGTCCTCCATGTCCCGGACGTTGATGTAGACCTGGATCCCGGCGGCGGCAACCTGCTCGGGCTCGGCCTTGAAGATGCCGCCCACCAGCGTCTCCGGGCCCCCGCCGTTGAGGATGCCCAGGTAGCCCTCGCCGAACGGCATGAAGGTCCAGCCGAACACCGCTGTCAGGAAGGTCGAGGACACGTCCAGGTCGGCCACCGGGATCTCCCACCAGGTGACGGTGCCCAGCGGCGTGCCGTCCTGATCGGTCCCGCCGGCCGGTGCCTGCTGCGTCTCGGTCATGTCGTGCTCCTCCGCTTCGGCGTCGATGCGCACCCGGCTGGTCCGCATCCGACATCAGGCAGACGAGTACCGTCCCGCGGATTCGACAGCCCTGCACGACGAACTTCCGGGATCGTCCGCAGGTTCCGTCCCGGGTGGGCGGCTCCGGGTCAGCCCTCGCGCGTGACCCGACGGCGACCGGTCAGCATCGCCACGAGCGCGAGCACCACCAGCACCGCGGAGTAGACGACCGCGGTGCGGACCAGGCCGAACGACCCGATCGCGAATCCGGCAGCCACCGCGGGGAGGCTGAAGGCCAGGTAGCCGGCCACGAAGAAGGCGGCGAAGAACTCGGCCCGCTCGTGCTCGGCGGGGAGCGGGGCGAGCACCTTGAACGTGCCGCTGATCGCGGCACCGACACCGAGCCCGGCGATCAGCGATCCGACCAGGTAGACCGGCACCAGCGGGATCACCAGACCGACCACCGTGATCACCGAGCCGACCGACATGCCGACCATGCCGAACTGGTTCGCCCGTTGTCCGTCGGTGGACCGGGTGAGGAATCCGGACAGGGCGCCGGCGGCGCAGGGCAGGGCGACGAGCAGGCAGTCGACGAACACGTCGTGCACGCCGAACACCCCCAGCGCCACGGACGAGGTCAGCGACAAGGTGAAACCGAGCTGCGCCCACGGAACCACCAGCGCGGGCAGCACCTGCAGGAACGTTCGCCGCGCCTGCGCCGGGATCCGCATCCGCGGCGTCAACGCCGACAGCGGGACCGGACGACGGTCACCGGATGCCGGCATCAGCGCGACCAGCACCGCGAGCACCAGGAACCCGGCGCCCAAGACCAGGTAGACCAGCCGCGTCGGCATCGGCCCGAACCGGACCAGGGCACCCGAGATCAGGGCACCGGCCGCCAGTCCGATCGCCGGGATGAGCGCACTGAGCACCGAGGCGAACCGCACCTTGCCCGGCGGGGCCAGATCGATCAGACCCGCCGTCATCGCGCCGATCGACAACCCGGCCGCGATGCCCTGCAGGACCCGGGCGACGAACAGCCACTGCACGTCCGGCGCCAGGGCGAACACCACCATGTCGACGGTGAACAGGCCGAGTCCGGCCAGCAGCACCGGGCGCCGCCCGATGAGGTCGGACAGGCCGCCGACAGTCAGCAGGGCGAGCAGCAGCAGCACCGCGTAGACGGCGAAGATCTCGGTCAGCGTGCTGGTCGCGAAGCCCCACTCGCGCTGGTAGATCGGGTAGATCGGCGACGGCGCGCTGCCGGCGATCATCAGGGCCAGGTAGCTCAGCGCCACCACCCGGAACGAGCCGGCGCGCCCCAGCCGCAGGCGTCCGGCCCCGGTCGGCACAGAGATCGCGGTTGATGTGCTCATGCTGGTACTCATCCCTGGGCCCCCGACGGGGCCGTCGTGGCGGCGACCGGCGCCGGGCGGGCGACACCCAGTGCGCAGTCGAAGAAGTCGTCGAGGGCGTCGTCGCTCTGCTCGATCTTGGACCGGGTCACCGCACCCTCGTAGGCGGTGACCAGGAAGCGGGCCCGGCGATCCGGATCGGTACCGGCGGGCAGCGAACCGTCCCGGACCGCAGCATCGACGAGCGCGGCGGCACGCGCGGTCCAGTCGTCGAGCGCCGCACGCACCGCGGCCCGGAGGACGGGCGAGTCCTCGCCGGCCTCCGCCCCCAGGTTGAACAGCAGGCACCCGCGTCGCCAACTCCGGGCCGAGTGCCGGTCGGCCAGTGCCCCGAACCGGACGGCCAGCTCGTCCAGCGGACCGAGCCCGGCCACATCGGCGGTCCGCCAGGCCGACGCCTCCTGGTACCGCCGGACCACCTCCGCGGCGAGCTGCTCCTTGCCCGGGAAGTGGTTGTAGAACGAGCCTTTCGGCACACCGGCGGCCTTGGTGATGGTGTCCACCGAGCAGCCGTGGAAGCCCAGCCGGTGGAACTCGGTCCGGGCGGCGTCGACGATCTGCTCACGGCAGGAAGGGCGGGGCACCCGACCAATATGACCGGTCGTCTTGGAATCGTCAAGGTGAACGCGTGTGATCCGGAAGCCACAAGAACGCCGGCACCGCCCGGCGCGCAGTCATCGGCCGCGGGCACACCGCCCGGCACCGACCCCGGCGGCACGGGCGGCCGCATTCAGCCACCTGGGGAGCGGCGCCGACCGCCCGGCCGGGCACCGGCAGCGGCGCCGACCGGCCGGCCGGCCAGGCACTGAGATCCGGCGCGATCAGCCCAGTGCCTGGTCCAGGTCGGACCAGAGGTCCTCCACGTGCTCGATGCCGACGGAGAAGCGCAGCAGGTTCTCCGGGGTGCCGTTGGCCGCGTCGACGGCGTACCGGGCCCGCCGCTCGAGCAGCGATTCCACCCCGCCCAGGCTGGTGCCGTGGCTGACCAGCCGCACCCGGCCGCAGACCGCCTCCGCGGCGTCCGCTCCCCCGGCCACCAGGAACGACATCATGGCGCCGAACCCGTCGTGGTCCCGGGCCACGATGTCGTGACCCGGGAAGTCGGGAAGGCCGGGGTACAGCACCTTCTCGACCCGCGGGTCGGCGTCCAGCCGCCGGGCGAGTTCGCCGGCATTGGCCTGCGCCCGCTCCATCCGGACGTCCAGGGTGCGCAGCCCGCGCAACGCGAGGAAGCACTCGAGGGTGCCCGGGAAGGCTCCACCCAGGGTGCGACGCCGCAGCAGGTCGTCGAACCGGGCGTCGTCGGCGGTCACCAGCACACCCATCAGCAGGTCGGAGTGCCCGCCGAGATACTTGGTGGCCGAATGCATCACGAGATCCGCGCCGTGCTCCAGCGGCCGCAGCAGCACCGGCGAGTTCCAGGTGGAGTCGACCGCGACGGCCGCCCCCACCCGGTGCGCGGCGGCGACCAGTGCCGGCAGGTCCGCGATGCCGACCAGCGGGTTGGTCGGGGTCTCCACCCACAGCAGGGCCGGCGCGGGCTCGGCCTCGAGCGCGGCGACCACCGCTGCGGTGTCACTGATCTCGACGAACCTGACCACCAGCCGGCCGTCCGCGACGTGCCGTTCCAGCAGCGACGACGTACCGGAGTAACACATGCGCGGCGCCACCACCACGGCGCCGACCGGGACCGCGTCCAGGGCAGCCGCGGTCGCTCCCATCCCGGACGAGAACGCCAGCGCCCGGCCGCCTTCCAGCGCGCCGATCGCCTCCTCGAGCCCCTGCAGCACGTCGGAACCGGTCTGCCGCAGGTACACCGGGTCCTTGCCGGCATGGAACGTCACCGACGCACCGATCGGCGCGTTGACCGGGTTGCCCGGCTCGTGCGCCGGGCGACCGGCGGAGACGGCGAGGGTGGCGCGACGGGGTGCACTCATGCCGACCACGCTAGGGCACGGCGCACCATGGTTCTCCCGGGCACCGGGTCACTCCGATCACACCCGCGGCGGGGCCGGCGGTCGGACGAGGGTGACGGTCGACAGCTCTTACCCCGGAACGACTGTCGGGACTCAGCGGCGGCGCCGACCGGCCCCGAAACCCAGCAGGGCGCCGGCCCCGAGCAGCCCGGCCGCCTTGCGGCCGCTGATCGGCTCCTGCGCCACCACCTCCGGGGTGAGCGGCAGGTCGCCCTCCTCGATCTCGTCGTCCTGCTCCACCCACGGCTTCTCCTTCACCGTGCCGTCCGCGGTGGAGATCCAGGCGGCGACGAACAGCACCAGGGTCGCCGTGAGGTTGAAGAAGAACAGCAGACCGATAATGTTGCCGAAGATCTGGTAGCTGGCCGACCGGTTGAACAGCTGCGGCAGCAGGGTCAGCGCCTGCTTGAGCACCTCGAAGCCGATCGCCGCGGCCAGCGCCCCGCGCAGCAGCGGCTTGCGGGCCGGGTGGGCGTCCCGCGGCGAGAGCGAGGTGTAGACCCAGATGAAGATGAGGGTGTCCGCGGCCACCGCCAGCAGGATCGGCACGATCACCAGGATCGGGTGCAGCCATCCCTGGTTCTCCAGACCGAGCCACCGGACGATCTGCGGCGACAGCGCCGCGCCCGCGGTGGACAGCCCGAGCGAGACCACGATCGCCAGGCCGAGCCCGACCAGCCGGACCAGGTTCCGGCCGATGCCGACGATGAAGTTCTCCTCGGCGATCTCCTGGTGCTCGTCGAAGTCGCTGCGCCACTGCGCCTGCACCGCCGCCCGGATGTTGCCCATCCATCCGATACCGGAGTAGAGGGCGACGACCAGGCCGATCAGGCCGACCGACAGCCGCGAGTCGATCGCGGTGTCCAGCGCCCCGGAGATGCTGTCGGACAGCCCGCCCGGGATCTGCTCGGTGATCTTGTCCCGGATGTCGTTGAGCAGTTCGGGCCGGCCGGCCAGCACGAACCCGGCCACCGAGAAGGCGACCATCAGGATCGGCACCAGGGACAGGAACGAGAAGTAGGTGATCGCGGCGGCGAACTGGGTGCCCAGCCGGGCGGAGAACCGCTGGGCGGCGCGGATCAGGTGGGCGATGCCGGGCCGCGACGTGATGCCCTTCGCCCCGCCCTGCGCGCTGTCCGTCCGACTCGCCACGCTGCCCTCCAGGTAGAGATCCAGGCCGGTCCGGCGGACCCGCCGCGGCGCCGGCGCCCGGCGACGGGTGCCCTCGCCTCACCCGATGCGGTGCCCGGCGGGGGGCGTCGCAAACCGGTGCGGAACCGACCTGCCGATTGCCGGTGGCCAGTGGCCGGTGGCCGGTGGCCGGTGGCCGGTGGCCGGTGGCCGGTGGCCGGTGGCCGGTACGAGCGGGTGGCACCAGCCCCGGCCCGGGGCACCCGGCCCGGGATCCTCCATCGGGACCGCCAGGAGAGCGATGCCGGTCCCATCCCTACCGGCCGGCGTCCCGGGTCGGTCAGCCGCGCAGGAACCCGATCCGGTCGTAGACCGTGGCCAGCGTGCCGTCGGCGACCTCACGGGCCCGGGCACCGCCGACGGCCAGGATCCGGTCCAGCTCGGCCGGGTCGTCCAGGTAACCGGTCACCTGCTGCTGCAGCGGCTCGACGAAGGCGGCGAAGGCGTTCGCCAGGTCGCCCTTGAGGTCGCCGTAGCCCTTGCCCTGGTAATCCAGCTCGAGCTGCGGCACGTCCCGGCCGGTGAACACCGAGAGCAGGGTCAGCAGGTTGGAGACGCCCGGCTTGTTCGTCTCGTCGAAGCGGATCTCCCGCTCGGCGTCGGTGACGGCCGACTTGATCCGCTTCACCGAGGCCTTCACGTCGGCGAGCAGGTCGAGCGCGCCGCCGGGCGAGCTCTTGCTCATCTTCACCGTCGGCTCGGTGAGGTCGTAGATCTTGGCGGTGGCCTTCAGGATGTACGGCTCGGGCACCGTCAGGGTGGCGCCGTAGCGGGAGTTGAACCGCTGCGCCAGGTTCCGGGTGAGCTCCAGGTGCTGCCGCTGGTCCTCGCCCACCGGCACGACATCCGCGGCATAGGCCAGGATGTCGGCGGCCTGCAGGATCGGGTAGGTGAACAGCCCGACGCTGGAGCGGTCGGCGCCGCCCTTGGCCGACTTGTCCTTGAACTGGGTCATCCGGCCCGCTTCGCCGAATCCGGTCAGGCACTCCATCACCCAGCCGAGCTGGTTGTGCGCGGGCACCTGTGACTGCACGAACAGGGTGGACCGCTCCGGTTCGATGCCCAGCGCGAGCAGCTGGGCAGCGGCGACCCGGGTGCGCCGGCGCAGCAGCGCCGGGTCCTGCTCGACGGTGATCGCGTGCAGATCGACGACGGTGTAGAAGGTCTCGTGGGTGGCCTGCAGGTCCACCCACTGCCGCAGCGCGCCCAGGTAGTTGCCGACGTGGAACGAGTCGGCGGTCGGCTGGATCCCGGACAGCACCCGGGGCCGGGCAGTGGTCGGGGCAGCGGGAACGGACTGGTCGGACGGCACGGTCATGCCTCCGATCCTCCCATCACCGGACGGGCGTCCCGGACACCTGCCGGCGCTCCCCCGGCCGTCCCGGGCGGACCCAGGAGCCGTCGTTCCCGCTGTCGTCGTTCCCGGTGTCCGTCGACGGCCCGTCGGCCGAGACCCCGTCCGTCGACGTCCCGCCGGCCGACACCCCTGGGGCCGGACTCCCCGCCGGTGGCGGGCCCGCATCGCGCGGCGGCACGGGTCGGGTGGCCGGCCGCGGCGCGGTGGTGCCGGCCGGACGGTCCGCCACCGGCCCGGCGGCGGCCGCGTCCCGGTGCCGGTCCGCCAGGGCCTGCTGGGCATCGGTCTGCTCGGTGACCCCGATGACACCGACCGCGATCCGGGCCACCCGCCGCCCGTCCATCTCGGTGACGGTGAGCGAGCGGCCGCCGACCTCGACGGCATCGCCGGCCACCGGGAGGCGCCCCAGACCGGCCATCACGAAGCCCGCGACGGTGCTGTACGGACCGGTCGGCAGCTCGACCCCGGTGGCCTCGGCGAAGTCGTCGAGGTTGAGCAGTCCGTCGACCTCACCGGCCCGCGGGGCCGGCTCCTGCGGCCCCGGTGCCGCGACCATCTCGCCGACGATCTCCTCGACCAGGTCCTCCAACGTCACGATGCCGTCGGTCCCGCCGTACTCGTCCATCACCACGGCCAGATGCTGTCCGGCGGCCCGCATCTCGTGCAGGGCGTCGAGCACACCCTTGGTCCCGGGGATCACGCTCACCGGCCCGGCGATGTCCACCAGGGTGGCCGACCGGGGCAGGTCCTTGCGCGGCGCCAGCAGGTCGCGGATGTGCACGACGCCGACCACCTCGTCGACGTCGCGGCCGATCACCGGGAAGCGGGAGTGCGGGTGCGCGATCGCCGTGCGGGCGGCCCGGGACACGGTCAGCGACGCCTGCAGGAACTGCACCTCGCGGCGCGGCACCATCACCTCGCGGGCCAGCGTGCCCTCGGCGGAGAAGACGTCGGCGATCATCCGGCGCTCGACCGTGGTCAGCGACTCGTGCGCGGCCACCAGCGACTGCAGTTCCTCGGAGCTGATCTCGTCACCGGTGGCATGCGGATCGCCGCGGAACAACCGGACCAGGCCGTCGGTGCTGCGGCCGAGCAGCCACACCAGTGGCCGGAACAGCCGGGCCAGCAGGGTGAGCGGCCCGGAGGCCAGCAGCGCGATGCTCTCCCGGCGCTGCAACGCCAGGCGCTTCGGGGTGAGCTCGCCGATCACCAGGCTGAGGAAGGACAGGATCAGGGTGATGCCGACCAGCGACAGCGCGTGCGCCCAGCCGGCGGACATGCCGGCCGACACCAGCGCGTCGGACACCCGGGCCGAGATGGTGGTGGCGCCCAGCGCCGACGACAGCATCGTCGACACGGTGACGCCGATCTGCACCGCCGCCAGGAACCGGTTCGGGTCGGAGACCAGCCGCTCCAGTCGGGCGCCACGGACGCCGCCGGTCTCGGCGAGACGCCGGACCTGACTCTCCCGCAGCGAGATCATCGACACCTCGGCCGCGTTGAACGCGCCGCCGATCAACAGGAACAGCAGGACGATGCCGATCTCCTGCAGCAGGTCAGAAACCACCACTCACCTCGCCGCACCGGTGGGACGGCCCGCCGCCAACTCGAACACCGTCGGACCAGCCGGACGCGCAGCCGCACCGGGCGGCACGGGACTCGGAGGTTCCACAGGCCGATCGTACGGCGGCCGGGCACCGGACCGGCCGGTGCGGTCAGAGCAGGTTGACCACCACGCCCAGGTCCGGCAGCCGGAACAGCCCCCAGGTGCGGACCAGGTCGTCGGCGGCCTGCTGCGCGTCGACCCCGCGGTCGGCCATGTACCGGGCGATCGCGCCGGCGACCTTCGGCGCGGCGAAGGACGTACCGCTCCACATCGCCCAGCCGTCGGCGAACGGGTCGACCCCGCTGACCCCGGTCCGGGTGTCACGGACACCACGGAAGAAGGTGCTGACGACGTCCACCCCCGGCGCGCAGGCACTGACCCACGGGCCGAAGTTCGAGAACCAGGCGCGGGCCGAGTCGCCGAGCGCCGCCACCCCGATCACTCCTGGAATGGCGGCCGGGTACGCCGGGCGGGAGGAGGCGTTGTTGCCGGCGGCCGCGACCACCACCGGCCGGTGCGGCAGGCCGGAGAGCGCCTGCACCGCCTGGGTGATCGTCGGCGGCGGGGCGTCGTCCTCGCTGTAGCCGCTCAGTGACATGTTGACCACGTCGACCTCGGGCACCTCGGCCGCGATCCGGGCCAGCCCGGCCGCCAGGGTGAAGTCGTCGCCGTCGCCGAACCCGGTGAGCACACCGATGTTCACGATGCGGGTGTCCGGCGCCAACCGCCGGACGATCCCGGAGATGAAGGTGCCGTGCCCGGCCTCCCGGTCCAGCCAGAGGTCGCCGTCGCTGTCCGGCACGTCGATGTCGTCGACGTCCTGCGGGGTGGACGCCGGGGTGGTCGACAGGACCGAGCAGGTGGTGGCCAGTTCCGGGTGATCGGCGACGGAGGTCCCCTCGGCCAACGCCAGGCCGGTGTCGAGCACCACCACCGTGGCGACGGTGCGTCGGGCGGCCGGATCCGCCGGCGACCAGGCCGGCACCGGCGCGGCGGC
Source organism: Nakamurella alba (assembly GCF_009707545.1). Taxonomy (NCBI): domain Bacteria; kingdom Bacillati; phylum Actinomycetota; class Actinomycetes; order Nakamurellales; family Nakamurellaceae; genus Nakamurella; species Nakamurella alba. The sequence goes on from NZ_WLYK01000002.1 coordinate 298,019, forward strand.
CGGCAGCACGGTGCTGGCCATCGGGTTGCCGAGATACGCCGGGTTCCCCAGGTACGCCGGGTTGCCCAGATACGCGGGATTGCCGAGGTACGCCGGGTTCCCGAGATAGGCCGGGTTGCCCAGGTACGCCGGACTGCCGGTGAACCGGTCACCGAAGAACACCGTGTTCGGATGGATGGCCCGGAACCCCTTGCGACGCACGCTGTCCAGCGCCTGCAGCGTGTCCTTCACCCGGAGCCGCACCACGTCGAGCACCCGGCCCGCCCGCTCGGCGTCGGGCAGGAGCTCACCGATCATGTTCTCGTTGCCGTCAAGAGCGCGCAGGTCGACCAGCACCTCACCGGCCCGGTACGCGAACCCGCGACCCGGCGCTGTCTCGCCGGTGGCGATCCGGGCCTTCTCCAGCCATGCGGAGAGCCGCTCGAACCCGGTCTGCTCCTGGTGCTCCTCGCGCATGCGCTGTCCTGTCGCCGTCGGTGCGGGTCGATGGATGCCGGTCGCCCCCGACCCGTCGGGTGCGCTCCCAGGTGCAGTTATAGCGCCGGGTGACCGGCCGTCAGCGGGATCCGGGGCGATTGGGGCCGAACCGGTGACGGCCTCCACCCGTTCTCCCGCAAGGACTGTCCGGCCGGTAGCCTGCCGGTGCGGATGGATCTCCGGCCGGTTGCGGCGATCGGGTCCGCGGGTGACGAGCGACCGGCGGACGATCCTCCGCCGCACACCGGCCGGACGGCGAGGAGCCCATGGATCTCCTGAGCGACGCCCGCGCCGCGGTCGACGCCGCACAGTCCGATCCCCGGGAGGCGCTGCGACTGGCTACCGCGGTACTCGACCACGCCGCCGACACCGCCGGCGCAGGCACCGGGCCGACCAGCACCGCCGGTAGGGACACAGCCGGCCCCGCTCCGATCGGTCCCCCGGCCGTGGCCGCGGCCACCGCGCACTGGGCGATCGGACTGGCCCGTCGCGAACTCGGGGATCTCGGCACGGCCGAGACCTCGCTCCGGCAGGCGGTGGACCTCGCCTCGGCCGCCGGGGCGACCGCGCTCGTGGCCTCCGTCCGGAGCAGTCTGGCCCTGGTCCGGACGTACCAGGGCGCGCCCGAGGACGGCCTGGCCGAGCTGGATCTCGCCGAACCGCACCTGGACGGTCCGGAACTGGCGCGGGCCCGGATGCAACGCGGTCTGATCCTGCAGCGACTGGGGCGGTTGGACGAGGCGCTGGAGCGGTACGCGGCAGCGCTGCCGGTGCTGGAGCAGGCGGGTGACCGGCTGGCCGAGGTCCGGCTCCGGGTGAACCGCGGGGTCGCGCTGGTGTACCGGAACGAGCTGCCGGCAGCAGATCTCGACCTGGTCCGGGCCAGGGAGCTGGCCATCGGGCTGGGCCAGGGGCTGCAGGTGGCGGCGTGTTCGCACAATCTCGGGTTCCTGTACGGGCGGCACGGCGACGTTCCGCGCTCGCTCGGTTGGTTCGACCGGGCGCAGCAGGAGTACACCGATGCCGGTGCGGGTGGTGGCGCCACCGCCGTCCTGCTGGCCGACCGGGCCGAGGTGCTGTCCGGGGCGGGATTGGTCGACGAGGCGCTTGCCGTTTCCCGGGAAGCACTGGCGCGGCTCTCCGACGGCGGCAACGATGTCGAGATCGCCGAGGCCCAACTGACTCTCGCCCGCAACGCCCGCTCGGCGGGTGCCCGGGCGGAGGGCGCCGAGCTCGCCCGGCGCGCAGCCACGTCCTTCGCCCTGCTCGGCCGCGACAGCTGGGTGGCCCACGCCCGCTGGATCGAGGCCGACTGCACCGCGGTCGACGGCGCCGATGGACTGCCGGCCACCGTTGACGCCACTGTCGTTGCCGCCGCCGGCATCGCCGACCTCGCCGGCGCCCTGGACCGCGCCGGCTGGGCTGCCGATGCCGTCTCGGCCCTGCTGCTGGCAGCCGGGACCGCCCGGTCCGCGGGCGACATCACCGTCGCTGACGGATATCTCGAGCGCGCCGCGGCGGCGCGCACCGATGCTGCGGCGGCCACCCGGATCACCGGCTGGTACGCCGAGGCCAGGCGACGCCTGCACCTGGGCGACCGGTCCGGCGCCGCGCGGGCGGCCAGGGACGGCCTGCGGACGGTGACCGCGGTCCGGTCCACACTGGTGGCGGGGGACCTCCGCGCCCACGTGTCGCTGCTGGGACAGCAACTCGCCGACCTGCTGGTCGCCCTGGCTCTCCGGCACGGTGGCCCCGAGGAGGTCTTCCGGGCGGCCGAGACCTGGCGCGCCGCATCACTGCTCGCCCCGGTGCGGCCGCCCGCGGACCCGGAACTCGCCCGCCGGTTGGCCGCCCTGCGGGCCGCCGTGGCGGAACTCCGGCCGGATGCCCCGGCGGCCGCCGTCGCGGTCCAGCGGCAGGAACGGGAGATCCGGGACCTGGTGCGGTCGACACCGGCCACGCCGGCCGCGCGAACGGCGGGGACCGGGGACGCCGGATCGGTCGACCCCGCGGCGGTACGGGATGCCCTGGGCGAACGGATCCTGCTCGAGTGGGTCCAGCACGACGGACGCCTGCACCTGCTGCAGATCGCCGCCGGCAGAACGCATCTCGCAGCCGTCGGTCACGTCGCGGAGATCCGGGAGCTGGTGGCGGACCTGCGTTTCCAGCTGCACCGACTGGCCCGCGGTGTCGGCTCGGAACGATCACTGGCGGCCGCCGAAGCGGGACTGGACCGTTCCGCCCGACTGCTCTCGGGCCTCCTGCTCGGGCCGGCGGCCGCCGACCTGCCGGCGTCGTCGGCGGTCCCGCTGCCCGGCTACTGCGTCCCGCTGCCGCCCGGCGGTGAGCTGGTCCTGATCCCGACCGGTGACCTGCACGGCGTGCCGTGGGCGGCACTCCCGTGGCTGCGGGAGCGGTCGCACGTCGTCGCGCCGTCCGCCCGGACCTGGGTGGCCGCGGCCTCACGGCACGGGCGTCCCGGACGCGGTGGCCGCACCGTCCTGGTCGCCGGTCCCGACCTGCCCGGGGCACCCGACGAGATCGGTGACATCTCCGGCCTGCTGCCCGACGCCGTGGTGCTGGCCGGTGCCGATGCGGGGGTCGGGGCGGTGCTGGAGGCGATCGGAGACCGCAGGACCACCGTGGTGCACGTCGCCGCCCACGGCACCTTCCGCACGGACAACCCGTTGTTCTCCGCCCTGCAACTCGCCGACGGCCCGTTGACCGTGTACGACCTGCAGGCGCTCGAGCGGGTCCCACCGGTCCTGGTCCTCGCCGCCTGCGACACCGCGGGCGTCGCGGTCCGTCCCGGCGACGAGCCCGAGGGCCTGGCGACAGCGCTGCTCTCGGCCGGCGCCGGGACGGTCATCGCCCCGTCGGTGCCGGTACCGGACGACGCGACCGCCCTGCTGATGCCCGCCCTGCACCGACACCTCGCTGCGGGCGCCGACCCGGCTCGGGCGCTGCGACTGGCCCGCACGCAGAGCGGTGACGGTGGGCCGCGGGAGCTGGCGGCGCGCAGCTCGTTCGTCGCCCTCGGCGGCTGAGGACGCATCGGTCGGCACCGCAACCGCATGGCCTGAGGCGGCCACTGACCTCGCGTACTGCGCCGATCGGGCGAACCGGACGGCCGTGCGTATCAGGACGGCCGCTGCTCCGCCCTTTCCACGGGGAGAGAGGAGTTGCGATGACCGTCCTGCAGCAGACCGGCACCACCGACCGGGCGCCCCGCGTTCCGGGTCAGATCGCACCGTCCGACCCCGGTGAGGTGACCGCCGGTCGATGGATCGAGGAACCACCGCCCCGCCGCACCGTCGCGGCGCTGCTCGCCGCGGTCGACGACCCCGGTGCCTGGCACGAGCTGGTCGATCGTTACGGGCGCCTCGTCTGGTCCGTCGCCCGAACCTTCCGGCTCGACGACTCCACCACCGCCGACGTCACGCAGAACGTCTGGCTCCGGCTGGTCGAGCACCGGCTGCGGATCCGCGAACCCGAGCAGCTCGCCTCCTGGCTGGCGACCACGACCCGGCACGAGGCGATCGCCGTGCTGCGCGGCCGCAAGCGGGAGTCACCGACCGACTCCGTCCAGGACCTCGAGGACCGCTCCGTCGCCCCGGTGGAGGACGCCGTGGTCGATGCGTTCGACGACGCCCGCCTGCACGCCGACGTCCGGGTGGCGTTCGGCATGCTGCCGCCGGAGGGCCAGTTGTTGCTGCGGCTGGTCACGGCGGAACCGAAGATCGGCTACGCGGCCATCGCCGAGATCGTCGGCCGGCCGATCGGCAGCATCGGCCCGACCCGCGGCCGGCTGCTGGGCGAGCTGCGCAGGCATCTGGCCTCCCTGCAGTCCGGGGAGGATCAGGAGCGCACCGGCCGGGTACCGGTCGGTGCATCGCACGAGAGGGGAGCCCGTCCGTGAACCGGAACGACACGACTGCACACGAGGACCCACGAGCGGCTCCCCACCGCAGGGGCCACCACCCGCCGCGGGTGGTGGACGTGCACACGCTCGACGACGACCGGCTCGCCACGCTCCTCGGTGCGGTGCTCGACCACGCGGACCCGGTGCCGCTGCGGGTGACCAGGCGGGCGCACGCACTGGCCACCGACGCCGCCACTGCTCCCGATGCGCTCGACATCCCCGAACTGACCACTGATCTCGACCTGGAGCTGGCGCTGCTCACCTTCGACTCCGACCTGCAGCCGGCCGGCCTGCGGTCCGCGGGGGCGTCCAGCCGGGAACTGCAGTTCGAGACCGGCGGTCACGAACTGGTGCTGCTGGTCACCGGATCCCCGGGCGCCCTGCGCATCGACGGACAGCTGATCCCTGCCGAGGGGTCCGGGATCGAACTGGCCGGCGCGGTGCCGGGCGAGCACTGGCACGCGGTTGTCGACGACACCGGACGCTTCCGTTTTTCATCGGTCGGTGCCCGGCGGGCGCGGATCGTCGTACCCGGCGCGCGCTTCCGTACTCCGGAGTTCGACCTGGGACCGGCCTGATCGCGGCGGCGCTGACGATGTGACGCGCGGCCGTGACCGCACGGCCGTCACCACGGCGTCGACGTGACTCCGCGGTCGTGACCACACGGTCGGTGTGACCACACGGTCGGTGTGACCACACGGTCGGTGTGACGGCGATGTCGTCAGGGCAGCGTGCCGTCGGATCCACCACGTCGTCGGATCCACCACGCCGTCGGATCCACCATGTCGTCGGATCCACCATGTCGTCGGATCTACGCTGTCGGTCCTGGCGGCTACCCTCGGTCCATGCCCGCCCGGACGAAACGCCCGACGCTGCGGGACATCGCCGCAGAGACGGGGTTGTCACCGGCAGCGGTGTCGTACGCGCTGCGCGGGCTCCAGGTCCCGGAGGCCACCCAGGAACGGGTGCGCGAAGCGGCCGAGCGGCTGGGCTACCAGGTGGACCCGATCGCCCGCGCGCTCGCCTCCGGACGCAGCGGGTACGTCGGGCTGCTCTGCGGGTCGCAGGAGGACAGCTGGCAGCAGTCGGTGCTGGCCGCCCTGGGCCGCGAGCTGCTGACCGCCGGTCTCGGCGCGCTGATGGTCGACGCGATCAACGATCCGGAGCTGGAGCGTGACCTCGCCCAGCGTCTGGTGGACCAGCGGGTGGACGCGCTCATCGTGCTGCCGCTGGACCCGGCTGCCCCGCACTGGGCGGAGATCGCCCGCCGCACCGTGCTGGTGTCCATCGGCGACAGCCTGCCCGGTGCCGCGACGGCGGCAGAGGTGGTGTTCGACAACGTCGCCGGGGTGACCGACGCACTGGGCCGGCTGGCCGCCGCCGGCCACCGGCGGGTGGCGGTGCTCAGCCCGAACGCGGCCTCCACGCCGGACCGGCCGTCGGAGGCGGTGGTGCACCGGGTGGCACCGGCGCTGGGTCTTCTCGAGCAGGTCCGGATGTGCCCGCACGACCTCGACGGGGCCACCGAGGTGGCCGCCTCCCTGCTGTCCGGACCGGACCGACCGACCGCGGTGCTGTGCCTGGCGGACTCCTTCGCCTACGGCGTGTACCAGGCCGCCCGGGATCTCGGACTCCGTGTGCCGGAGGATGTCTCGGTCCTCGGTTTCGACGACCGGCCGGTGTCGCGACTGCTCAGCCCGCCGCTGTCCAGCTACCGCTGGCCGATGGAGGAGATGGTGGAGGCGGTGGTCCGCCGCACCGTCCGGGCCATCGAGGAGGGCACCCGCTCGAAGCGCAAGGTGCTGGACGCGCAGCCGCAGATGCGGGGGTCGGTGGCGCCCCCGCCCGGTCACCAGCCGGGCGCCTCGTAGTCGACCACCACGGCGGCGTGGTCGGAGATCCGCTCGGCGTAGGAGTTCTCCCGGTCCACCCGGGCCGCGACAGCGGTGGCGGCTAGGCCGGGCGTCGCGACCTGGTGGTCGATCCGCCAGCCGGCGTCGTTGTCGAACGCCTTCCCACGCCAGGACCACCAGGTGTACGGACCGTCGGCCTCCGGGTGCACCGAGCGCAGCACGTCGACCATCTCGCCGTCGGCGAGCAACTCACCGAACCAGGCCCGCTCCTCCGGCAGGAAGCCGACGGACTTGAGATTGGTCTTCCAGGAACGGATGTCGGCGTTGGTGTGGGCGATGTTCCAATCACCGCAGACGACCAGCTCGCGGCCGGCGGCGGCCGTCTCGCGGATGTGCGCGGTGAGCTGCTTCATGAACAGCATCTTCCCGTCGTACTTCTCCCCCGCGGTGTCGCCCTTGGGCAGGTAGAGGGAGGCGACGGTGATCCCGCTCGGGGCGTCGGTGGCACCGGGTGGCGTGGCGGCACCGGGCGAGGTGGCAGCTGCGCCGGGCGAGGTGGCAGGTGCGCCGGGCAGGTCCACCTCGATCCACCGGCCCTCGGCGTCGAAGTCGGCCGATCCGAAGCCGATCCGGACAGCGGTCGGCCCGACCCGGCTGAGCACGGCGACACCGTTCCGCCCGGCCCGGTCGCCCTCGTGGTAGGAGAACGTCCAGCCGTCGAGGATCTCCGGCGGCACCAGCGCGACGGGCGAGCGCACCTCCTGCAGGCAGACCACATCCGCGCCGGTCCGGGCCAGCCAGTCACCGAACCCGCGGCGGACCGCGGCCCTGATCCCGTTGACGTTGAACGTCGCGACCCGCAGCACCCGCCGACCTCCCGCTCCCGCGCGTCTCCGCCGGACCGGCGGTGCGCGCCGACGATCGTGTCACGGGACAGCTGCGGCCCGGACCACGTCGGCCGGTGCCCGCTGTCATCACCGCTGGTGGAACCGGCCCGCCTGCGGCGCGCCGTGACCGGGCTCTCCTCCCCGATCCCGTCGCCGCAGCCGTTCGCCGACCAATGGCACAGGTGCCATCAGGTCGGCAGCGTCCCCGTGAGCGCGCCGCAGCTCCTTGTCGCCCCGACCGTGGCCGACCGGTCAATTCGGTCGGCAGCCTCCCGGTGAACGCGCGCCGCAGTTCCCGATCGCCTCGACCGGTGGCCGACCGGTCAAGTCAGTTCATCCGGTCGGCAGCGTCCCGACATCGCGCTGCAGCTCCCTGTCGCCTCAATCGGTGGCCGACCGGTGGCATAGGTACTGTGGGGGCGATCACAGTGCAGTGATCCCACGAAGGAGAGCAGATGAGCTTCCGCAGCCCGATGCCCGACGTCGAGATCCCCGACAAGTCCTTGTACGACTTCCTTTTCGAGGACCTGACAGGGAACGAGGAGACTGTCGCGCTGATCGACGGGCCGTCGGGGGCGGAGACCACCTACGCCGCCCTGCGAGCGCAGATCAACGCTCTGGCCGGCGGGCTGGCCGCCCGCGGCTTCGCGTCCGGCCAGGTGGCGGCGGTGCTGTGCCCGAACGTCCCGGCATTCGTGACCGTGTTCCACGGCATCCTGCGCGCGGGCGGCACCGCCACCACGGTCAATTCCCTCTATACCGCCCACGAGATCGCCGACCAGCTGAAGGACTCGAAGGCGGTGCTGCTGTTCACGCCGTCGATGTTCCTGCCGCAGGCGGAGGCGGCCGCGCAGGAGGCCGGGCTGGACGTCGCGAACATCGTGGTCATCGACGGGTCGGACACCGTGGCGCCGGAGCGGAGCAGCCTGCGGTCACTGCTGACCAGCGGAGTGCCCGCGCCGGAGGTGAGCATCGACCCGGCCACGCACCTGGCCGTGCTGCCCTACTCCTCCGGCACCACCGGCCGGGCCAAGGGCGTGATGCTCACCCACCGGAACCTGGTGGCGAACCTCGCCCAGACCGCCGACTGCATCGGGGTCGGGCCGGCGGACAAGGTGCTCTGCGTGCTGCCGTTCTTCCACATCTACGGGATGAACGTGCTGATGAACGGGGGTCTCCAGCACCGCGCCGCGCTGGTCACCATGCCGAAGTTCGACCTGCCGGAGTTCCTCCGGATCATCGCCGAGCGCCAGGCGAGCTACCTGTTCGTCGCCCCGCCGATCGCGGTGGCGCTGGCCAAGCATCCGCTGGTCGACCAGTACGACGTGTCGACGATCCGGATGATCTTCTCCGGCGCCGCCCCGCTGGACGCCGATCTCGGGCACGCGGTGGAGCAGCGCCTGGGCTGCACCCTGCACCAGGGGTACGGGATGAGCGAGATGAGCCCGGTCAGCCACTGCATCCCGCAGAGCCGGGACGACATCCCGCTGGGCACGGTGGGTCTCACGATCCCGAACATGGAGTGCAAGCTGGTCGACCCGGCGACCGGCGAGGAGATCGGGGTGCCGGAGGCGGGCACCAGCGCACCCGGCGAGCTGTGGTGCAAGGGCCCGAACGTCATGGTGGGCTACTTCGGCAACGCCCAGGCCACCGGCGAGACCCTCGACGGGGACGGGTTCCTGCACACCGGTGACGTCGCCACGGTGTCGTCCGAGGGCTACGTGACGATCGTCGACCGGGTCAAGGAGCTCATCAAGTACAAGGGCTACCAGGTGCCGCCGGCCGAGCTGGAGGCCGTGCTGCTCGGGCACCCCGGGATCGCCGATGCGGCGGTGGTCGGGGTGATCGTCGACGGCGAGGAGATCCCGAAGGCGTTCGTGGTGCTGCAGGCCGGGGCCGAGCTGACCGCCGACGACGTGATGGCCTACGTCGCCGAGCAGGTCGCGCCGCACAAGAAGGTGCGCCAGGTGGAGTTCATCGACGTCGTCCCGAAGTCCTCGGCCGGGAAGATCCTGCGCCGACAGCTGCGGGCCGCGCCGGCCTCCGTCTGACACCCGGGTCCGGCGGCGGACTGCGGCAGGCGTCGGCGCCGTCCGTATCGTGGGACCTCGGCGCAGGCGCACTGCGCCGGGCCTTCTCGGAAGGACGGGTGATGGACGGACGTGCCGATGTCGGCGTGCTCTCCGCCCGGTTGCTCTTCGCCTTCCAGGACGAGATGTTCCGGCGGCTGGCCGAGCAGGGCCATCCCGACCTGCGTCCGCGGCACGGTCTGGTACTGGCCCACCTGGATGCCGACGGCAGCCGGGCCAGTGAGCTGGCGGTCGGCAGCGGGCAACACAAGCAGGTGATCGGGACGACCGTCGACGAACTGGAACGCCTGGGTTACGTCGAGCGCCGCCCGGACCCCACCGACCGGCGGGCGAAACTGGTCGTGCCGACCGCGCGCGGGCTGGACCAGATGGCGCGGGCGCGCACGATCGTCGCCGATCTCGAGTCCCACTACCGCGATGCCGTCGGGACCGACCGGTTCGACGACTTCATCGCGGCCTTCTCCGCGGTCGTGGCTGTCGCCACCGCAGAGCGCTGACGGGCGAGGCCGACCGGCGACAACGGTCGGGCAGGACGAGAGTCGTTGCGCCGCTGACGCCTGCGCTTCGGATCGGCGCTTCGGATCAGCGCACCGGATCGACGAGCACGCCCTCGTCCGCCGACACCAGCCCAGCGATCGCGCCGAAGAACGCCGCGATCCCGGGCAGGTTCGCGCCCTTCGCCCGTAATGCCGCGAAGTCCTCGCTGCTGCGCCATTCCACGATGTCCAGCCACTGGTCATCGGGCAGCTCGACCAGCGTGGCCCCGAGATACCCGGCGCGGTCCTGCTCGAAGTCCCGCAGCATCCCGGGGCGGGCGTCCAGCAGTTCCTGCCGGCGCCCCGGCTCGATCCGGAAACGGGTGAGTTCGACGACGGTCATCTGGCCCTCTTTCGGTCACCGACCATGATAGTCACTAATCTTGACCATTTCTACCCTGCGGTGCCGGTCAGGGGTTGCAGGGGCGAACTCGGCGACTCCTGCCCCACCCGTCCCATTTCATGCCTGACATGCCATGCGGGCGAACATGATCCACGCGATGACGGGAGATGGGGGCAGAAACGAGAAGCGTCCGTGGTGGTGACCACCCGTCGACGACGGGCGGCCACCACCACGGACGCAAGGGTCTCGCGGGTCCTGCGGATCAGGCCAGGCGGGCCTTCAGGTTGGTGTCCAGCGCGTCGAGGAAGTCCTCGGTGGTCTGCCACTCCTGGTCCGGGCCGACGAGCATGGCCAGGTCCTTGGTCATCTTGCCGCTCTCGACGGTCTTGATGATGACGTCCTCGAGGGTCTCGGCGAAACCGGTGACCTCCGGCAGCGAGTCGAGCTTGCCGCGGTGCTTCAGACCACCCGTCCACGCGTAGATCGACGCGATCGGGTTGGTGGAAGTCGGCTTGCCCGCCTGGTGCTGGCGGTAGTGCCGGGTCACGGTGCCGTGCGCCGCCTCGGCCTCGACGACCGATCCGTCCGGGGTGGTCAGCACCGAGGTCATCAGGCCGAGCGAGCCGAAACCCTGTGCCACGGTGTCGGACTGGACGTCACCGTCGTAGTTCTTGCACGCCCAGACGTAGCCGCCCTCCCATTTCAGCGACGCGGCGACCATGTCGTCGATCAGCCGGTGCTCGTAGGTCAGGCCGGCCGCGGCGTACTGGTCGGCGAACTCGGCGTCGAAGATCTCCTGGAACAGATCCTTGAACCGGCCGTCGTAGGCCTTGAGGATCGTGTTCTTGGTGGACAGGTACACCGGGTAGTTCCGGGCCAGGCCGTAGTTCAGCGAGGCGCGGGCGAAGTCCTTGATCGAGCTGTCCAGGTTGTACATCGACAGCGAGACGCCGGCGCCCGGCGCCTGGAAGACCTCGTGCTCGATCGGCGCGGAGCCGTCCGACGGGGTGAAGGTGACGGTCAGCGTGCCGGCCCCGGGGAACTTGAAATCCGTTGCGCGGTACTGGTCGCCGTAGGCGTGACGGCCGACGATGATCGGCTTCGTCCAACCCGGCACCAGCCGCGGGATGTTGGAGATGATGATCGGCTCGCGGAAGATCACGCCGCCGAGGATGTTGCGGATGGTGCCGTTGGGCGAGCGCCACATCTTCTTCAGGCCGAACTCCTCGACCCGCGCCTCGTCCGGGGTGATCGTCGCGCACTTGACGCCGACACCGTGCTTCTTGATCGCATTGGCGGCGTCGACCGTGATCTGGTCCTCCGTCGCGTCCCGGCTCTCGATCCCCAGGTCGTAGTACTCCAGGTTCACGTCGAGGTACGGCAGGATCAGCTTGTCCTTGATGAACTGCCAGATGATCCTGGTCATCTCGTCGCCGTCGAGTTCGACGACGGTCCCGGTCACCTTGATCTTCGTCATGGTCGGTCGGTGCGCCTTTCGGAGAAGTCGTGCGTCTGTGCAGCCCTGCACTGCCTGTACCGCCGGTGGTGCTGTCTCGCGCTGCAGCGGACCGCCGGCGGGCGGCCGTTGCCTGCCGGGCCCGGGTCGACGACCGGAGTCCAGCAGTACAAGCGTACTGCTGGACGCGGAGCGCTGCCGCCCGGCCCGGGTGCGTGCCCGGTCACCCTACGGCCGCACCGTCCCCGCGGATGCCCCGTTCCGCCCGGTCAGGGCGGTCGCGAGGGCACCGGCACCCGCCTGTAGATTCGGCCGATCACTCCCGGCCCCACGCCGCGACAGCGGTCGGGAGCGCACATGCAACGACCGACCCGGGCGACGGCGTCCGGGCTGACAGGCGGAGGGACCAGGATGCCCGGCACACCCCGGATCGAGCCGGGAAAGATGACCGCCTGGGCGGCGTTCCTGCATGCCAACGCGCATGTGCTGCGGCGGCTCTCGGCCGAGCTGGAGGCCGCCGACCAGGTCCCGATGACCACCTACGACATCCTGGTCCAGCTCTCCGAGGCCGGCGGGTCGCTGCGGCTGCGGGACCTGCTGGACCGGCTCGTCGTGGTGTCCCAGCCCGGCCTGTCCCGGCGGGTGGAGCGGCTGGCCGCCGCCGGCCTGGTGGAGCGGCGTCCTGATCCCGAGGACGGTCGGGGTGTGATCGTCCGGCTCAGCCGCGCCGGGCGGGCCACCCTGCGGTCGGCCGCCGCGGTGCACATGACCGGCATCGCCCGCGAGTTCGCCGACCGGGTCAGCGACGAGGAGGCTGCGGTGTTCGCGCGGGTCTGCGCCCGATTGTCGGTCCCGCCCGGGCAGGAGGCCGCGCCGCCGGCGGTGTGACCGACCGCCGTCGTCGCGTGGCCGGGCCGTGGTCCGGGGAGTCGCGCGGACCGTCCTGCCGCGCAGCGGGGTGAAAGACACCCGCGACCGCACGGGAGCTGCCGCCGTCGGACAAGATGGAGGGACGAGCGGGGGCCGGTGCTCCTCGTCCGACCTGCCCGACCGAAAGGCTGACGGTGCTGCAGTCCGACCTGATCTACCTCGCCCAGTTCGAGGCGCTGTCGGTCTGGCTGGATGCGCTCGAACCGGGCGATCTGGAGCAGCCGAGCTCGCTGCCCGGCTGGTCCGTCGGCGAGCTGATCGCCCACCTGTGCGGGACCGCGGGGTCGATCTCCGCGCTCCGGCCGGTCGACATCCACGACGGCACAGAGCCTCTCACCGTGTCCGAGTACGTCGCGGGGTACCGGGCGTCGGCCGAGGACATCGCGGACCTGGCGCGGCAGATCGCCCAGGAGGAGTCCCTGCAGCCCGGTGTCGACATCCGCAAGACCCTGCACACCGCCCACCAGCAGGCCGTCGCCGCACTCGACCGGCTCGGCGGCGCGGATCTGGTCGTGGCCACCCGGCGGGGTCCGATGCTGTTGTCCTCGTTCCTGGACACCCGCGTGCTCGAGCTCGTGGTGCACTCGCTGGACCTGCACCGGTCGCTGCCCGGGCATCCCGCCCCACCGGTGCTGTCCTCCGCCTGGAGCCGGGTCCTCACCCTGCTCCGGGAGCTGCTCACCGAGCGCGCCGACGACCCGGCCGCGGCACTGGCCGCGGCATCGACCATGAGCCGGGACGAGTTCGTGGCGGCCGCCACCGGGCGCGCCGGGGACGACCCGACCGACGACCGGCCGCTGGCACTGACCGCGCTGCTGCCCCTGCTCTGACGATTCCTGCTCTGACGTTCCCTGCTCTGACGTTCCTTGCTCTGACGTTCCTTGCTCTGAACGTTCCATGCTCTGAACGTTCCTTGCTCTGAATGTTCCTTGCTCAGGGACGGGCCACCAGGAAGGTCATCAGCGCGGCCAGCGCCAGCGCGAAGACGACGTCGAAGGTCTTGCTGCGGATGGCCAGCACCCCGATCAGCTGCTCCGGCAGGACCAGCCGGAAGACCGCGGCCAACGCGGCGGCGCCGCCCAGGGTGGCGGCCCCGCGCCGCCAGTGATCGGTGGCGATCAGGGCGAGTCCGGCGGCGACGGCGAGCAGTACCAGGGTGATCGGCACCGCCCGCAGCAGGCGGCGGTCGGTGGTCACCGGATCACCGGGCCGGTCATTCGAGGGCCCCGGCGGCCCGGGCGGCGCGTTCTGCGGCCGCGACCACGTTGCTCAGCAGCATGGCCCGGGTCATCGGCCCGACGCCGCCGGGGTTCGGCGCGACGAATCCGGCGACCTGTGCCACGTCGGCGGCAACGTCACCGGCGATGCGGCCGTCGACCCGGCTGACGCCCACGTCGAGCACCGCCGCCCCTGGCTTGACCATGTCGGCGGTGACCAGGTCCGGCCGGCCGGCCGCGGCGATCACGATGTCGGCCCGGCGCACCTCGGCGGCCAGGTCCCGGGTCCCGGTGTGGCAGAGCACGGTCGTCGCGTTCTCCGACTTCCGGGTCAGCAGCAGCCCGAGGGGCCGGCCGACGGTCAGCCCGCGGCCGATCACCACGGCCCGGGCGCCGTCGATCGGCACCTGGTACCGGCGGAGCAGTTCGATGATCCCGAGTGGGGTGCACGGCAGCGGTGCCTCGCGACCGAGGACCAGGGCACCCAGGTTCATCGGGTGCAGACCGTCCACGTCCTTGACCGGGTCGACCCGGGACAGCAACGCGTACTCGTCCAGGCCGGTGGGCTGCTGCACCAGGAACCCGGTGCAGGCCGGGTCGGCGTTGAGCTCGTCGATGACGGCCTCGGCCTGCGCCTGGGTGGCGCCGACCGGCAGCTCGCGCTGCACCGAGTGGATGCCGATCTGCGCGCAGTCCTTGTGCTTGGCCGCGACGTACCACCGGCTTCCGGGATCGTCACCCACGAGCAGGGTGCCCAGTCCCGGGCGGTGCCCGGCCGCGGTCAGCGCCGCGACCCGGTCCTGCAGTTCCGCCTTGATGGTCGCCAGGGTGGCCTTGCCGTCCAGGATCGTCGCCGTCACGACAGGCATCCTGCCAGGCCGCCGGGCCTCCGACCGCACTCGCGGGCGCGCGCGCCGGACGGCGCTGCCCGGCCGGTCCCGAAGGTGAACCGGGTCCGTCCGGACGGCTCACCGTGGTCGGTCCTGACGTCGGGGCCGTTCCCGCCGGGAGGGCGACTGTCGGACCTGCGCGGTAGAACCGGACCACCGGGTCACCGGATCCCGGGGATGGACGACGAAGGGGTGTCCGCCGTGAAGAGCTGGACCGAGGAACTGCTGCTGCAGGAGAGCTGGCACTGGGACGCGCAGCTGCGCCCACGGCTGGAGGGTCTCACCGACGAGGAGTACCTGTGGGAACCGGTGCCGGGCAGCTGGAACCTGCGGCCGAGGGCCGAGTCCCGGACGTCCTGGGCCGTGGGCACCGGCACCCACCTGCTGGACTTCGAGATGCCCGAACCCGAGCCCCCGCCCGTCACCACCATCGCCTGGCGGCTGCTGCACGTCGTGGTGGGGGTGTTCGGCGAGCGGAACGCCCGGTACTTCGGCGGTCCGTCGATGTCGTACCGGGACTTCGACTACCCGGCCACGGCCGCCGGCGGTCTCGCGGCGTTGGACGCCGGCGAGGCGATCTGGCGGGCAGGGGTGGCTTCACTCGACGAGGCGGCCCTGGTGGAGAACTGCCGGGAGGAGGGCTTCGAGGAGGACTCGATGGCGGCGCTGGTGCTGCACATCCACCGCGAGATCATCCATCACGGCGCGGAGATCTGCCTGCTCCGCGACCTGTACGCCGCCCGCGGGTAGCGCCGCCGTCGGCCGGATCGGCGGGTTCCGGCGGGGTCAGCAGCAGACCGTGTGCCAGCGCGTAGAGGACCGCCTGCTCGGTGTCGACGATCGCACCGGTGAGCCGGGCGGAGGTCCACAGCCCGGGGTCGATCCGGGCCCGCCGTAGATCCGCCCCGGTCAGGTCGGTGTCGGTGGTCCGGGCCCCGGTCAGGTCCGCGCCGGTCAGGTCGGCCTTCTTGAGCACCGTGCGGGTCAGGTTCGCCTCGCGCAGCCGCAGACCGGAGAGGTTCGCCCCGGCCAGCCGCTCCCCGGCCAGCGACACCAGGGTGAGATCGCAGTCCCGGATGGCGATCTCGTCGAGCCGGCAATCGGTGAAACTGCTGCCGGTGAATCGGCAGCCGGTCAGCCGGGCCCGGCGCCAGGAGGCCTTGTCGAAGGTGCAGGTGACCCAGGAGACGGAGGCGCTGACCGTGTCGTAGAGCTCGGTGCCGTCGAAACGACAGTCGGTGAACGACGCGCCCTGCAGCTCGGTGCCGGCCAGCGAGGCACCGGAGAAGTCGCACCGGGTGAAGGCGACGCCGGAGAATCCGGCGTCGCGCAGGTCGACCTCCGCGAAATCCTCGTCCGTGTAGTCGGTCTCGGTGAACTGCATCGGAATCAGTGGAAATGACTCAGTGGAAGAAGTGCCGGGAGCCGGTCAGGTACATCGACACCCCGGCCGCATCGGCCGCGGCGATGGTGTCGGCGTCCCGCACGGAGCCGCCGGGCTGCACGATCGCCCGCACACCCGCGCGCATCAGGATCTCCGGGCCATCGGCGAACGGGAAGAAGGCGTCGGACGCCGCCACCGACCCGGCCGCCCGCTCCCCCGCCCGGTCCACCGCCAGCCGGCAGGAGTCGACCCGGTTGACCTGGCCCATCCCGATGCCGACCGACGCGCCGCCCGAGGCCAGCAGGATCCCGTTCGACTTGACGGCACGGCAGGCCCGCCAGGCGAAGTCGAGGTCGGCGAGTGTCTGCGGATCGGCCGCCGGGCCGGCGGCGTGCGTCCAGCTCTCCGGCGCATCGCCCGGGGCGTCCATCCGGTCCACGGTCTGCACCAGCAGGCCGCCGGAGATGGCCCGGAACTCGGCCGGGTCCGCGGTCTCCCTGGTCCAGGAGGCGGGCATCGTCAGCAGCCGGATGTTCTTCTTCCGGGTCAACACGGCCAGCGCCTCGTCGGTGAAGGACGGGGCGAGCAGCACCTCGGTGAAGATCTCCGCGATCTGCTCCGCCAGGGTTGCCGTGACCGGGCGGTTGACGGCGATGACACCGCCGAACGCGCTCACCGGATCGCAGGCATGGGCCAGTTGGTGCGCCTTCGCGATCGGATCGGCGACACCATCGGCGTCCGTGACAGTGGCGATGCCGCAGGGGTTCTGGTGCTTGATGATGGCGACGGCGGGATCGGTGAAGTCGTTGGCGGCGCGCCAGGCCGCGTCCACGTCGACGTAGTTGTTGTAGCTCATCTCCTTGCCGTGCAGCTGCTCGGCGTGCGCCAGCCCCGGCCGGTGATGGGTGTAGAGAGCGGCGCGCTGGTGCGGGTTCTCGCCGTAGCGCAGGGTGGCCCGGCGCTGCCAGGCGGCGCCGGTCCAGGCCGGCCAGCCCTCCGCGGCCGGTTCCGGGGGTGCGACGACGTTGCCCAACCAGGACGCGACCGCGACGTCGTAGGTGGCGGTGTGGGCGAAGGCCTTGGTCGCCAACCGGCGCCGCTCGGCGATCGGGAAACCGCCCGCCGCAAGTGCTTCCAGGACCAACGGGTAGTCGCCGGGCTCCACCACGGTCGTCACGCTGGGGTGGTTCTTGGCAGAGGCGCGGATCATGGCCGGGCCGCCGATGTCGATCTGCTCGATGCACTCGTCGGGCGAGGCACCGGAGGCGACGGTGGCGCTGAACGGGTACAGGTTCACCACGACCAGCTCGAACGACGCGATCCCGAGGTCGGCGAGCTGCTGCAGGTGGTCGGGCTTGCGGGTGTCGGCGAGCAGGCCGCCGTGCACGGCGGGGTGCAGCGTCTTGACCCGCCCCTCCAGGCACTCCGGGAACCCGGTGACGCTCTCCACCGGGGTGACCGGCAGGCCGGCTGCGGCGATGGCGGCGGCCGAGCCGCCGGTGGAGACGATCTCGACGCCGGCGTCCACCAGCGCACGGGCCAGCTCCAGCAGACCCGCCTTGTCGGAGACCGACAACAGCGCGCGGCGGATCGGCCGGCGGCCCGTCTCGCCGATCTCCTGGTGCTCGCTCATGCCGTCGATCCCTTTCCTGCTCCACCTCGGGCCGGCTGCTGCCGGACCCGTGTCGTCGTCCTGCTGTTCCGCCCGGTGCTCACGCGGAGGTCCCGGCCGCGAGACGCCGGGGCGGAGTGGTCGAGAGGTCCCGGACCACCTCGACCAGCAGCCGTCGTTCGGCCACCTTGATGCGCTCGTGCAGTGACTCCACGTCGTCGCCGGGTTCGACCGGCACCGCCCGCTGGGCCAGGATCGCGCCGGTGTCCACCCCGTCGTCGACGGTGAACACCGTGCACCCGGTGATCTTCACGCCGTGTGCCAGCGCGTCGGCCGGGGCGTGCATGCCCGGGAACGACGGCAGCAGGGACGGGTGTGAGTTGACCACCGCGTCCGGGAACGACTGCAGGAAACCAGGTCCGAGCAGCTTCATGAACCCGGCCAGCACCACGAGGTCGGCACCGGCGTCGCGGCAGCGGCGGGCGAGCGCGGCATCCCAGGCCGCCCGGTCCGCGAAGTCCTTGAGGCGGTGCACGAACGTCGGCACGCCGTGCCGCTGTGCCCGCTCCAGCGCGGTCGCACCGGCGACGTCGCTGCCGACCACGACGAGCGCGTACGGGCGGGGCGCCGGGTCGTCGAGCAGCGCCTGCAGCAGGGTGCCGGATCCGGAGGCGAGCACCGCGACCCTGCGGGGCCCGGGCGTCGACGGGTCGGGCTGTGCTGGCACTGGCGGTCTTCCGGTCGGCGGCGGCACCGGCCGAGTCGCCGGGCGTCCCGCGGTCGGCGGGGCGCCGTCCAGACTAGGGGTTGGCCGGGCCGGTGCTGCACCGCGCCCTCCGACCGGAGGCCGGGGCCGGTGTACGGCGGGTGGGACCGGGTCGGTTGCGGCCGACCGGGACTCGGCCGGGTGGGTGCGGCCGGGCGGTTGCGACGGGCAGTTGCGGTCGGGCGGTTGCGGCCGGGCGGTTGCGGTCGGGCGGTTGCGGTCCGGCGGGTGCGGCCGGGCGGTTGCGGTCGGCCGGGCGGTTGCGGCCGGGCGGTTGCGGTCGGCCGGTTGTGACGGGACGGTGGTGAAGGGACGGTTCGAGCGACCGGCTGCCGGGCCGACACTGGTGCGATGCACATCCAGTACCGCACCGACGTCGACAGGCTCGGTCCGGCGGCCCTGACCGGGTTCTTCGTCGGCTGGCCGGCGCCGCCGTCCCCCGCCACCCTGCTCGAGGTGTTGCAAGGCAGCAGCCACCGGATCATCGCGGTGGCGGACGGACCTGGTGGTGCACGCGGAGCGGCTCCGCACCGGGTGCCGAACGGGTGGTCGGGTTCGTGACGGCGGTGAGTGACGGGGTGCTCGCCGCGTACCTGCCGCTGCTCGAGGTACTGCCGGAGTTCCAGGGACAGGGGATCGGCTCCGAGTTGGTGCGACGGATGCTCGACCTGCTCGGCGGTCTCTACATGGTCGATGTGGTCACCGACCCGGATGTGGTGCCGTTCTACGAGCGATTCGGGATGGTGCCCGGCACCGCCCTCATGCTGCGGAGGCGGGACCTGCTGCGTTGACCGCCGCGGGGCCGACCCTGGTCCGGCACTGGTCGACACCGGCCGGCACCGGCCGACAGGGACCGACGGTGTCCGACAGGCATCGACAACAGCCGACATCGACCGGGACGTGACCGCCCGTACCGGTACGAGGCCCGCACCGGTCAGTCGGTGCTGTCGGCGTCAGGTGTCGGGCCGGAGGACACCGGTGTATCGGCGTGCGGGGTGCGTTGCGGCGGTACGACGGGACGAGGGCCGGCGGCCCCGGGGCCGACCGTGTCGGCCGCACCGGCCACGGAACCGGTTGTCGACCGGGAGGGGTGGACCAGGCTGATCGTCGCGTGCCCGTCGTCCGCGACGTCCTGGTCGTCCGACGGCGCGGCGGTCCCCACGGCCGACTCCCGGTCCGCGGCTCGCACCGTCTCCCGCGGCTCCGCTCGCCACGAACCGGCGACGAGGCCACCGACGACGCCGATCTCGAGCACCACGGACACTCCGAGCAGCAGCGGCTCGGGGCCGGAGGTCGCCCAGGCACCGCCGGTCACACCGCCGCCCGCGAGGACGCCGAGGACGGCCGTGCCGATCCCGGCGACGACCGCACCGACTCCGACGACCAGCAGCCGGTCCGCACGGTGGGCGCACCGGCGGACCGCGGACCGCCCGACGACCAGTGCGACCACCACCGGCACCAGCACGGCCAGCAGCCGGGGGCCACCGGCACCGGACGGTGCGGCGGCGAAGATGCTGAGCCCCGGCAGTGCGGCCTGGTCGACGGCCAGTGGCGTGTAATGACCGGCGCCGATCCCGAACCCGGTCCCGGTGGCATATGCCAGTCCGTCGATCACGGCATTGGGCAGGAAGGCGAGCCCGGCCAGTGCCATTCCGGCGCCGTCGCCCAGACCCGAGGTGGTCGTCTGGGCGATCGTCGTGGCGTCGCCGAACCCGGCGAGCAGACCGGCGGCGAGGACGATCGCCCCGGCGCCGACCAGTCCGGCGATGGCCACCCCGCCGAGGCGCACGCCCAGCGGCAGCCACCACGGGGCACGGTCGGACAGGGCAGCGCGCAGCCCGTCGCCGCGCACCACGGTCACCGTGGTGAGCACCACCAGGGCCCAACAGGCCGGCATCCACCACTGGTGGCCGGTCAGCGCACCGGGCGGGGCGAGCACGGTGCCGACCAGCCCGACGCCGATGCCGTAGACCGCGGCGGCCACCACGATCGCGAAGATCTCGTCGGCCGCGGAGGTGATCGCGGCCCGGCCGCGCCAGGTCCCGCTCGCCGTCGCCCAGAGCATCCCCGCGCCGAGCACCCCCAGGGCCAGCGGCGCGATCGTCAACGTGCTCGCGTCGATCGCGATGTCCATGCCGTGACCACCGGCGTAGGCGGCGACCGCACCACGAAGCAACGGCAGCGGCCCGGACCCTGACGCCGGGGTGATGGCCCAGATGAGCAGGGCGAGACCGCCGGTGATCAGGAGCCCGCAGGCGAGGGCGATCAGAGCACGGACCGCGGCGGCAGCGGCGACCAGCGCCGCCGAGGTCGGGCGCCCCGCTGCCGCCGGGCGGTGCGGCGCGGCCGCGTGCTCCGGCGCATCGGTGCGCGATCGGGCGGCCTGCACGGTCATCGCCCCACGATCACACGCGCGCTCACCCACCTGGCGCAGACTCGCGGGGCGAGCGCGACCCGTTGTTCCGGTCGGGTCGGGTGCTCACCCGTCCGCACATCCCGACCACACGCGGATGTGACGCTGGGGTGATGCCGTCGCCGCTCGGGTCGCCCGCGGTCGCACAACCGGGGCGGCCGGAGCCGGCACATGACAACGGGGCCCGGCCGGCGCCGGAGTGGCGCGGGCCGGGCCCCGTCGCGGAGACCTGGATCAGGTGATCAGAAGCGGACCTGCTGGGTGACGTCCGGGTTCGGGCCGTCGTCCGGACCACCCTGGCCCTGCTGGCCCGGCTGGCTCTGCTGGCCGTAGCCCTGGCCGGCCGGAGGCTGACCGACGGCCGGGACCGCACCGCTGGACGGGCCGGTCGGCACGCCGTAGCCGCCGGTATTCGGCTCCGACTGCGCCGAGTAGCCGCCGTAGGTCGGGGCCGCGGGGGCCTCCGGGGCCGGCGGGGCGGGCTGGAACTGCTGCGGGGCCGGCGGCTGGTTGAAGCCGGGACCGGCGGGACCACCGGCCGACGGACCGGCAGGAGCGCCGGGCACCGGGGCGGACGGGATGATCCCGCCCTCGATGAGCAGCAGCACCACGCCGGCGATCCCCTGGATGAGGCCGAAGATCAGGATCAGGATGAATCCGATGCCCGGGCTGACGACGTCGAAGAACGCGAACAGCGCACCGAACCCACCGGCGAAGGACAACCCGGCCACCGCCAGCGGCGAGGTCGACTTCTTCGGCAGCAGGCTGCCGGCGGCGATCACGCCGGCCGCGATCAGCAGGGCCGGCGACCAGCCGAGCGCCGCGTAGACCGACGACGATCCGTAGGTCGAGTCCTGGACGGAGAGGAACCCGAAAATCAGGTTCAGGAAGGCCAGGCCGGCGATCGCCAGCGGCAGGATCTTGCCGAGGTCCATCGGCTGCTTCGGCTTCGGCGGCGGGCCCCAGCCCGGTCCGCTCGGGCCACCGGGGCCGGGTCCGAATCCGCCGGGACCGCCCTGCGGGCCCGGGCCGAATCCGCCGGGTCCACCCTGCGGTCCGGGACCGTAACCACCGGGGCCGCCCTGGGGTCCGGGGCCGCCGTAGCCACCGGGGCCGCCCGGAGCACCGTACGGACCCGGCGCCTGCTGACCGTATGGGTTGCTCATCGCCACCACCTCGCGCTCTCCGGACCGCTCGGCGGGGGCCGAACGGTCCTGCTTCTCGTCTGTGTGCCACTGGACATCACCATCGGGCATCACCACTGGGCATCACGACGTCGGTCCCCGACCGCACGCCGTGCCGAACCTATCCCACCCGGATGAGCAGGGGGCCCGGTCGGTGGTTTGTCCGGATCGGGGTCGATCGCGTCCGGCCACCGATGTGCCGCAGGTGATCTGCCCGGCCGGCGGCACCGGAAACCCGGGTGCGTCGGGAAGTTGTCCTCGGCGCGGCGGACTCACCCGTCCGGGGGCGGCCTCCGGGTGACGGGGTCACCGCAACCCGGTCCGCCGGATCTCCGGATCGCGGGCCGGCCCACCGACCCCGACGGGCCCGCGGACGCGGAAGGCCCGCCCGGCACCGGCCGGACGGGCCCTTCCGTCGCGTACTGCAGACCGCTACGACCGCGATCAGGCGGGCAGGACCTCACGGAGCAGGCGGGCGGTCTCGGACGGCGTCTTGCCGACCTTCACGCCGGCGGCCTCGAGGGCCTCCTTCTTCGCCTGGGCGGTGCCGGCTGAGCCGGACACGATGGCGCCGGCGTGGCCCATCGTCTTGCCCTCGGGGGCGGTGAAGCCCGCGACGTAGCCGACGACCGGCTTGGTCACGTTCTCCTTGATGAAGGCCGCGGCGCGCTCCTCGGCGTCGCCGCCGATCTCGCCGATCATCACGATCGCCTTGGTCTCCGGATCCGCCTCGAACGCCGCGAGGGCGTCGATGTGGGTGGTGCCGATGACCGGGTCGCCGCCGATGCCGATGGCGGTCGAGAAGCCGAGATCCCGGAGCTCGTACATCATCTGGTAGGTCAGGGTGCCGGACTTGGACACCAGGCCGACCGGGCCCTTGCCGGTGATGGTGGCCGGCGTGATGCCGACCAGCGACTCACCCGGGGTGATGATGCCGGGGCAGTTCGGCCCGATGATCCGGGTCTTGCCGCCCTTGTCGATCGCGTACTGCCAGGCCGCGGCGGAGTCCTGCACCGGGATGCCCTCGGTGATGACGACCAGCAGGCCGATCTCGGCGTCGATGGCCTCGATGATCGCGGCCTTCGCGTGGGCCGGCGGCACGAAGACGATCGACACGTCGGCGCCGGCCTTCTCGATGGCCTCGGCCACGGTCCCGAAGACCGGGAGCTCGACGGCGGAGCCGTCCTTGGCGGTGTGCGCGACGGTCGTGCCGGCCTTGCGGGCGTTCACGCCACCGACGACCTGGGTGCCGGCCTTGAGCATGAGGGCGGTGTGCTTGGTGCCCTCACCGCCGGTGATGCCCTGGACGATGACCTTCGAATCGGCGTTCAGATAGATGGACACAGTGGGGCCACGTTCCTATCGGTTCCGGGGTTTCAGTTCTGGGCGGCGAGCGCGGCCGCGGCGTCGGCGCCGGCGTCCATCGTGTCGGCCAGGGTGACGAGCGGGTGGTTGGCGTCGGCCAGGATCCGCCGGCCGAGCTCCACGTTGTTGCCGTCGAGCCGGACGACCAGCGGCTTGTTGGCCTCGGCGCCGAGGATCTCCAGCGCCTTGACGATGCCGTTGGCGACCGCGTCGCACGCGGTGATGCCGCCGAAGACGTTCACGAAGACCGACTTCACGTCCGGGTCGGACAGGATGATGTCGAGCCCGTTGGCCATCACCTCGGCGCTCGCGCCGCCGCCGATGTCGAGGAAGTTCGCGGGCTTGACGCCGCCGTGCGCCTCGCCGGCGTAGGCGACGACGTCCAGCGTCGACATGACCAGCCCGGCACCGTTGCCGATGATCCCCACCTGGCCGTCGAGCTTGACGTAGTTGAGGTTCTTCTCCTTGGCACGCAGCTCCAGCGGGTTCTCCGCGGCGTTGTCGACCAGGGCGGCGTGGTCCGGGTGCCGGAACTCGGCGTTCTCGTCCAGCGAGACCTTGCCGTCGAGGGCGATGACCTCGCCGTTGGGGGTCAGCACCAGCGGGTTGACCTCGACCAGGGTGGCGTCCTGGGCGGTGAAGACGTCCCAGAGCTTGATCAGGATCTGGACGATCTGGTCCTGCACCTCGGTCTTGAACCGGGCGGCGGCCACGATCTCCTCGGCCTTGGCCTGGTCGACACCGACGATGGCGTCGACGGGGACCCGGGCCAGCGCCTCGGGGCGCTCGACGGCGAGCTCCTCGATCTCCATGCCGCCTTCCTTGCTGGCCATGGCCAGGTAGGTGCGGTTGGAGCGGTCGAGCAGGAAGGAGACGTAGTACTCCTCCTCGATGTCAGCGGCAACGGTGACCAGCACCTTGCGCGTGACGTGGCCCTTGATGTCCAGGCCGATGATGTCCTTGGCCTTCTCCTTGGCGGTCGCCGCGTCGGGGCAGTACTTCACGCCGCCGGCCTTGCCACGTCCACCGGTCTTCACCTGGGACTTCACCATCACCGCGGTGCCGTACTCGGTGGCGATGGCCTCGACCTCCTCGGGGGTCTCGGCCGTCCGGCCCTTGGTCACGGGTACACCGTGAGCCGCGAAGAGATCCTTCGCCTGGTACTCGTACAGATCCACGTGCGTCGCTCCCGCTTCGTCGCCGGGCACCGCGAGATCCCGCGGCCCCGGAGGTGGGTTGGAATCGGGTCCACCGCGGCGGGGCCAGATACCGGGCGCGCCGTGGGCCGTCGCGGACGAGGGTATCGGCCGCGGTCGATCCGGGGCACTTCGGGAACCGCCGTTCACAGGTGAGCTTGCCCACGCACCGCCGCTCCGGAGCCTCCGGAGGGCGATCCGGATGCCGTGCAGGGCGTCGGGTCAGCGCCCGGCGGGTCGGCCGGGTGACTTCCGCGCGGCGGGACGACCCCGACCGCGTCCCGATGTGCCCGTGCTTCCCGGGGCCTTGCCTTTCGGCTTTCCGGCCGACCTGCCGGATGCCTTGCCGCTCGCCGGCCCGGGCCGCTCCCCCGGGATCCGCGTCGGGGCGACGGCCGGGATCCGGCCGGCGAGCACAGCGAGCACGGCGGCCGCCACCACCACCAGGACGGCGACCACGATCACCGCGAAGGTGCCGGCCGCGGTCGCGAAGGCCTCGGCGGCGGCCGGCGCAGGGACGACCAACCGCACGGTCAACACGGCGGCGGCACCCAGCCCGCAGCCGAGCACCGCCTCGGGCCGGGCGCTGCGGGTCATCGCGAACACCGCACCGACCGCGGCCAGGGTGAGGATCCAGACACCGACCGAGTCGACGCCGTAGCCGGACAGCAGGGTCGGTGAGTCCCGCAGTCCGGACCGGTAGGCCGGCAGCAGACCGGACAGCACCACCAGCGCCATCAGCACCAGGCCGGGGACCAGCGCACGGCGGCGGAGGGCGCCCGCCGGCTCGTCGGCGGGCCACTGCTCGGCGGTGTCCGCGTCGCTGCGCAGCACCACTGTCGCGGTGACCGCGGCGGCGAGGCCGAGCACCACCGCAGCCAGCCCCCACCACATGCCGGGACCGAGGGACCAGGAGTGCGCCTCGATCCCGTAGGCCTCGGTGATCGCCGGGGTCGGCACGAACGCCGACGCGCTGGTCTCCAGTTCGCTGTAGACCACCAGGCCGGCGGCCACCCCGAAGGCCGGCACCGCCCACAGCACCGACGCCGCGGCCCGACCGACCGGGCCGACCCGCGGGAGCAGCGCGGCCACCCCGGCCACCGCGAACAGCAGCGCGGCGAGCCGGAACGGCGGCGGGATCGGCGCGGAGGCGGTGAAGACCGGGTCCAACGTGACGCCGACCGGATCCGGTGCACCGTCCAGGTACAACCCGGAGGTGCTCGAGGCGAACCAGGCGGCGAGGGCCGCGAGCAGGAGCAGGACACCGGGCAGCAGCCGGGT
Source organism: Nakamurella alba (assembly GCF_009707545.1). Taxonomy (NCBI): domain Bacteria; kingdom Bacillati; phylum Actinomycetota; class Actinomycetes; order Nakamurellales; family Nakamurellaceae; genus Nakamurella; species Nakamurella alba. Next base: position 323,821 of record NZ_WLYK01000002.1, read on the forward strand.
GAACCACGACGGCCGACCGGGGTCGTCGGCAGCCGGGGCGTCGGTGACCGCCACCGTCCCGCGGGCGGCCAGCGCGCCGGCGCCGACGATCAGCAGGGCCCCGACCAGGCCGATCCACGGCCCGGCCCCGATCGACAGGTCGGCCGACCCGGCGGCGGTCAGCGCCGTCAACGGCCCGACCGCGGACGCGGCGGCGACGCCGCCGAGCAACGGCAGGGTGAGCCCGCGCGGCAGCGCCGCGGCGATGAGCACCGCCGCCAGCCCGACCGCGACCAGCACCAGCGCCGCGACCAGACCCCACAGCCCGAGGGAGGCGGGCAGCCGGCGGAGGTCGAGGAAGCCACCGGAGTACGGGATCACCGCGGAGCCGATCAGCACCCCGACCAGCCCGAGTGCGGCGAGCAGGATCAGCGGGGTGTTCCGTCCCGACGACGCGGGATCGGCACCGGCCGGATCCGCGGCGGCATCGTACGGACCGGGCAGACGTGCCGTGGCGCCGAAGATCTCGCTCTCGGCGAGGAAGAGCCGCCGCGCCAGCAGCGCGGCGGCGAGCACACCTGCCGCGATCATCATCAGGTCGCCGGCGACCAGCAGCAGTGCACCCGGGCCGAGGCCGAAGGGCAGGCTGAAGGCCGACGTCTCGTGGAACAGCTCGGGCCGGATCGCGTTCTCCGGGTCGCCCAGCGCGTCCAGGTCGGCGATCGCGCGCGCGATCGCCGGCAGCCCAGCACCGGCGACGGCGAACACCCCGGCGATCGGTGAGCGCAGCGCGACCAGCACCGCGACCACGGCGGGCAACAGCGTCCACCAGACGGCCCCGGCGGACACCCCGACCGCCCCGCCGTCGCCGGGCCGCACCACGCCCGCAGCCGGGGACAGCGCGACCAGCACGGCACCGACCAGCAGCCCACCGGCAACGGTGAGGGCCGTGGTCCGGGCCACCGGCCGCGACGAGACGGTGGTGATGCTCACGGGCACCGCCGGCGGGTCGGCCGCAGCCCCACGCGACGGGCCCGGGGCCCGTCGGCGACGGGTCGGTCGGACACGGGACGGCCCCCGGTTACGGCAGAATGCACCCGACGACGGTAGCAACCCGGGGAGTGTTGCCCAGGTTGCGCGCGCCGCGCCGGGCGATCCGACCCGCACTCACCGGAAGCGTGTCGCCGCAGGTCGGAGAGCCGTCGGCCGCCTGCATCGGTGGCCGCCGGGGCAGTACCAGGAGATCGCCACGAGCGGGCGCGAGGACAGCGGAGGCGGTCGGTGAGCACCCGATGATCCCGGCACTGGGCTACGGGCTGCTGGCGGCCGGGCTGGTCCTCGGCGTCTGGACCGGCTGGCAGACCTACCGCCGCCGGCCGACCTCCGAGGCGCAGATGGTCGGCGCCATCGTGGTCGAGGCCGGGCTGCTGGTGCAGGCGGTGATCGCCCTGATCCGGATGGGCGGTGCAACCCTCACCGAGCCGGTGACCTTCATCGCCTACACGGTCGGCGTGCTGCTGCCGTTGCCGTTGGGCTTCCAGCTGGCCCGGATCGAGCGCACCCGCTGGGGGTCGTTGTCGCTGTCGTTCACGGCGGTCGTGGTGGCCGTGATGAACCTCCGGCTGCTGCAACTATGGACATCGTGAATGCGCCGAACGTCCCGGACCCGGCCGGTACCCGGGACCCCGGGGAGCCTGCGGTCGGCATCGACCCGGCAGTGTCCGGTGACGGCACGGTTGATCGGACCGAGGGTCCGGACGACGCGCCGCCGACCGGACCGCGCCGCATCCTGATCGCGCTCTACTCGGTGTTCGCGCTTGCGGCGACAGCCCGTGGCATCGTGCAGATCTCGGTGCAGTTCGACGATGCGCCGCTGGCGTACTCGCTGTCGCTGTTCTCCGGGATCGTCTACATCTGCGCGGCGATCGGGCTGCTCACAGCCAGGTCCTGGTCCCGGCCGCTCGCCTGGATCGCCTGCGGCACCGAGCTCGTCGGGGTACTGGTGATCGGCGTGGCCAGCCTGCTGGACCCGGCGGCCTTCCCGCACGACACCGTGTGGTCCAGGTTCGGCAGCGGGTACGGCTACTTCCCCGTGCTGCTGCCGGTGCTGGGACTGATGTGGCTGCGGTACAGCGCTCCCGGTCGGGACCGCGACCCGGTCGACTAGCGCGGCTTGCCGTGCGGTGGACCGGCCCGGGCCCGGTCGCGTGGACCGGGCCCGGACCGGAGCTGGTGGGAGCCGTGGATCGGGTGTGCGGGTCAGACGGCGAGGAACCCGCCGTCGACCACGTACTCGGCGCCGGTGATGAACGAGGCGTCATCGCTGGCCAGGAAGGTGATGACGGCCGCGACCTCCTCGGGCTTGCCCAGCCGGCCCATCGGGGTGGCGGCGCGCAGGCCGTCGCGGTCGGTCTCGCCGAGGATCGGGGTGTCGATGAATCCCGGGTGCACCGAGTTGACCCGGACACCCGCGGCCGCCCACTCCAGGGCGACGTTCTTGGTCAGGATGCGGACCGCGCCCTTGGCCGCGTGGTAGGCCGGGCTGGTGCCGAAGCCGCCGGAGATGCCGAACATCGAGCTGGTGTTGACCACGGCGCCGTGACCACTGGCCTTGAGCGCGGCCGCGGCGGCCTTCGTCCCCAGGAAGACGCTGGTCTGGGTGACCGCCACGACCTTCTGCCAGGTCTCGAGCGAGGTCTCCTCGATCGTGCCGTTGTCGCCGATACCGGCGTTGTTCACGAGGATGTCGAGCTTCCCGAAGGTCTCGACGGTGGTGGCGACCGCCGCCGACCACCCCTCCTCGCTGGTGACGTCCAGGTGCACGGCGAGCGCCGAGGCGCCGTTGGCGGTCAGCTCGGCGGCCACCACGTGCGCCTTGGCGTCCTGGACGTCGGCGATGACGACCGCGGCACCCTCGGCGGCCATCCGGGTGGCGGTGGCCAGGCCGATACCGCTGGCACCCCCGGTGACGAGCGCGACGCGACCTTTGAAGCGGGACATGACTTTTCCTTCCTCCGGTGGCGGCGCCACGGGAGGTGATCGGGTGGTGTCGCCGGTGGGCCCGGCGCCCTTGTCGGCGTCCGGACCCGCTGTTCGCCGGCAGCTTGCATGGTTCACGCAGTCCTGCCAGATAACCGACATCTGTCGGCTAACGTCGTGGATCGTACGCTTCTCCGCATGGTCGATGCGCGCCAACAACGCACCCGGGAGCGGTTGCGGGAGGCGATCCTCGCGCTCGGGACCCGGGGACCGGTGAGCGGAATCACGATGGCCGAGCTCGCGGGGACGGCGGGGGTGAACCGGTCGACGGTCTACGAGCACACCACGTCGCCGCAGGCGCTGCTCGAGCAGGTGCTGCTGGACGAACTCGACCGGGTACGCGAGCGCCATCTCGTCGGCCTGACACCTGAGCTGGCGGGCGCGGCCTCCCGGGCGGTGATGATCGACGTGCTCGCGCACGTCGACGACCACGCGGAGATCTACCGTCGCGGTCTGGGCGATGCGTCCCGCCCCGGTCCCCTGCTCGCCGTGCTGGCCGGCCACTTCCGCGAGTCGGTGCGGCTGATCCTGGCGGGGGGTGCCGTCCGACCGCCGCCCGGTGCGCCGCCGGCGGAGACGATCGCGCGGTTCATCGGTGACGGCGCCGCCGGTGCGGTCACCAGCTGGTTGGACGGGGACGGCGGGCGGGATCCCGAGGAGTTCGCCGACGCCTACGGGACCCTGGTGCCGACCTGGTGGCTGGGCGCCTGACCGCTGACCGTGGACCGCTGCGCCGGACCCGCTCCGGGGGCCTGTGCTCGCACGGCACCGAAGCCGAGCACGATCGCCAGCAGCACCGGCAGCTCGAGGAACGCGTGGTAGCTCGCCAGTGCCGAGTACACCGTCCGGCCCTGGCCGTAGTCGACGACGAACAGCACCAGCAGCAGGGCGCCGACGCCGAGGCCGAGCGCCCAGGTCCGCCATCCGCGCAGCCAGGGCACTTTCGCCTCGAAGGCGGCGGTCGTTGCGGGCGCGTAGCGCGGGAGGAAGAACACCCACACCACGAAGTGCATCAGCTGCAGGAAAGCGAACACCGCTAGGAACCGACCACCCGCGGTGGTCCCCCACAGTCCCGGCGGGGTCGTGCCGGCGATCACCGCCCCCGCCTGACCGGTGAACAGGCCTGCTGCGGCGTCGGCACCGGTGATCCACCGGTCCAGCAGTCCGGACAGGATCACCGCGGGTACCACCAGGACCCAGGTCAGCTGCACTGCAAGGAAGGTGATCCGGACACGGGGGGCGAACCGCTGCGCGAAGTCCCAGAGGAAGACCAGCGGGACCAGGTTGTGCAGGTGGGTGATCACGACGACGTGGTAGACCGGCCACAGCAGCGAGGTGATGGTTCCCAGCGCCAGCAGGGCGGACATCGCGGCGAGCGCGAGCCGGTGGTGCCGCAGTCCGGTCCACACCGCGGCGAACAGCACGCCGTAGGTCAGCAAGATCTCCAGCCTCATGGTCCAGGCGGTGCTGATCAACGCCCCGACCAGCCGGACCAGCACGATGCCGGTGACCAGGGTCAGCAGCAGCCGGAGCAGCGGCCCGGCCAGCAGTGAGGAGAAGCGCCCGCCGATGTACCGGAGCTCCAGCACGTTGTGCAGGACGCCGAAGACCATGAGTGCGATGGCCGTGGTCGCCAGCGGCGCCCGTAGCGCGAGGCCGAGCGAGAGTGCCGCGGCGAGCAGCAATCCCAGTGTTCCGGCCCGTGCGGCCGGATCGGTGCGCAGGATGTTGCGATGACCGATGTCCGCGAGTGGGCGGTGGCCTTCGTGTTCACCTGTGTGATCGAGGTGCCGATCTACACCCTGCTGCTGCGCCGGTGGTGTCGATGGCCGGTCGGCCTGCTGCTGGCGATCGGCGTCAATCTGCTGACCCACCCGCTGCTGTGGATCCTGTTGGCCGGCGGCTGGCTGGTGGACCTCGTCGGGTCGGGCACCGGCTGGCTCGCGGTGATGATCGGTGCCGAGATCGCGGTGTGGCTGGTCGAGGCGTCGGTGCTGAACTGGGTGCTCCGTCGCCTGGCCCGTTCCGGGACCGATGGCGCCGGGAGCGGGCGCCGGCCACCGGTTTTCGCCGACGTCGCGCTGATCGCCGCGTTGGCCAACCTCTGTTCGTTGGCCGCCGGGTTCGTGCTCTGGCTGTTCTGACACCCGGGTGATCGTTCCTGCGGCGACTGGCCCGGCGTGGTTCGTGACGGTGTCGATCGTGGCGTCCCGCCGGCTCACGGTCACGGCGCGTCGGGTCCCGTCCCCCACGGTGGGTTGTTCGGCGGTGGACTGTTCGGCGGTGGGTTGTTCCGAGGTGGGTGGCCGGGCTGCCATTGTCCAGGTGGCGGTTGATGTCCCCGCGGCGGTCCTTGGTGGCCCGGTGAGGGCCGGGCACCCGGAGGTGCTCCCGGCGCGGCACCGGTCTGCGGGTGGCCGGCTGGACTGTACGGTCCTCCCGATTGCGTCATCCCAGCGGTGTGGCCGACCGGCCCCGGTCCCGGCGTCCACGGGCCTGCCGGTCCCGGTCCGCCGTGGTGCGCACCGCCTGTCGCTGCACGACGCCGGATCATCAGGGCGACGACCACAGCGATCGCCGCCACGGCGACAACGATGAGCACGACCACCACGACGACCGGCGTACCCGAGCTCGTCGTCGCGGGGGTGACGCCCGGATTCGTCGCCGGGACGGTCGCGGACGCACCGCCGGGGTCGGTGAGGATCGGCACCGTCGGGAAGGTCGGGTCGGTGGTGGGCGGTTCCGGAGCGATGTCCCTCGGCAGCACCGCGGGATCCTTCGGCAGCAACGGGACTGCGCGCATCGGTCCGCCTCTCGCCGGCATCCGGTCACGGCGACCGCGACCCGGGACAGCAGGAGCATGGCACCGGAACTCCGCCCGCGCAGCACATTCCGGACACTGCCCTCCGGTCGGCAGAGCCTTCTGGTGCCACCTGTCCGGCCGACTGCGAGCGCGGGCCGCTGGGCCCGGCGGCTGTCAGGCGCGCGGATCCTCCGGACGGCCGTGCGCGCGCCGGCGTCGACGGACCGACCGGGCCACCAGCAACAGGGCGCCGAGCACCACCAGGACGAGCACGACGACCACCACGATCGGGACGACCGTCTCCGACGGACTCGGTGCGATGTCCGCCAGGACGTCGACGGTGCTGCGCATGTGCCCTCCGTCGGTCGCCTGCCGGTGCAGGGTCAGCCTACGGCCGACCACCTCCACCAGCAGCGGGACCGCCGTGGGGTTTCAGCCGACGGTGATCGCGTCCAGCAGCTTCTTCAGGAAGACCGAGGAGGTGACCGGTTCGTGGTCGTTCTCCCTGCCGAGAGGTGGTTGCAGAGCGACGATCTCGGCGTCGTGATCGGCCTCGTGGAAGTAGACCAGTGACACCAGGTCCTCGTCCGGCGCCTCGGCCTGCGGCGGCAGGACCCGGTGCCGGTTGGAGATCCACCGGTCACCGCTCCACCGTGCGAGCAGGTCCCCGGTGTTGATGGTGAACGCATCGGGGTGGAACGGCGCGTCCTCCCACTCACCGTCGGGGCTCCACACCTGCAGGCCGCCTTTGCCCGGCTGACGGTCGAGCACGGTGAAGGTGCCGAAGTCGGTGTGCGGCCCGATCCGGAACTGTCCCGGTTCGGGCTCGCCCGCCTCGTCCATCGACGGATAGCGGTTGATGTTCAGGGTGTGCGTGGCGCGCTCCGTCTGCCGGGTGAAGAGGTCGGGTTCGGCACCCAGCGCCACCGCCGCGATCTTCAGCAGTTCCTGCGCCAGCTCCTGCATCTGCTCCAGGTAGCGGCCGACGACCGGTTCCAGCCAGGGGATCTCGGACGGCCAGACGTTGTCGGCGAACCAGAAGTCGTCGGTCTCCGGGTCGCCGGTCTGGTCCGTGGTGCGGTCGGCCCCGATCGAGTACGACTCCTTGAGATCCGGTGGGGTGACGGTGCCCTCGGCGAACCCGTTCGCCTCGACACCGGGCGGCAGCCACCCACGGCCACCGACCGTCACCGCGTACTGCTCCTTGACCTCGTCGGGCAGCTCGAAGAAGCTGCGCGCCGCGATGCGCACGCCGGCGCGACACCCCCGGGTCACCCCGTGCCCGGTGACCAGGAAGAAACCGACGCGCTGCAGCGCCTCGTCGACCTGGGCGGCCACCGCCGCCATTCCCTCCGGTTCGCCGGAGTACCAGGGTTCCAGGTCGATGATCGGGACGCTGCCCATCAGGCCGCCTTCGTCGTGCTGTCGGTCGAGGGGGCGTAGGTGATCGGGTCGGCCAATGGTTTCACCAGCGCCGCGTAGAGCGCGAAGGCGATGACGAAGCCGACGACGAAGGTCAGGTCACCGATCGACGGGTTCGCGGCCGCGATCGGCCCGGTGTAGAAGACCTGGGCGGAGAACAGCCAGATCGAGGCCACGGCACCGACCAGCATCGCGATCGGACCGGCCCAGTTCCGGTACTTCCGGTCGGTGTAGACCGTCTCGCCGGGCCGGTACCGGCGCAGGATGCGGTCGGCGAACACCACGCCCAGCCACGGTCCGACCCAGTAGGCGATGACGAGCAGGAACTCCTCGTAGTTCTCGATGTGGTTCAGCCCGATGGCGGCCACCACGAACCCGGCGATGCTCATCACCACCGCGATGATCGCCCGTAGCGACGGCGTGCGGAGCGTGATTCCCATCGCGGCGAACGAGATCGAGCTCGAGTACATGTTCAAGGCGTTCGCGGCGATCGCCCCGAGAGCGATACCGAGCAGGGTGAGGTTACCGAGCCAACCCGGCAGCACGCTCGTGTAGCCGTCGGTGGGATTGCCGTCGAAGCCCGGGCCGAGAGCGGTGAACGCCGCGGCGCCGAAGGATTCCAGCAGCACGCAGGAAACGAAGAGTCCGATGCCGGCGAAGATCCCGGCCTTGCGTCCGCTGCCCGGCGGCAGGTAGCGGGTGTAGTCGGCGCCGTAGGGGTTCCAGCCGGCGGAGTACCCGAAGGTCGCACCCAGCAGCACCCACCAGGCGCCGGGGAACGCGCCGGACCCGGAACCGCCGATGTCGGCCTCGGTGAAGATGACGATCCCGCCGACGACGAAGATCAGCGTGAGCACCGGTGCCGCGAACCTCTCGAAGACCTGGATCAGGTTGTGGCCGAAGAACGCGAGCGCGAGCATCAGTGCCACCACGATCACCAGGCTGACGTAGCCGTTGAGCCCGGTCAGGGCCGACAGGGCGAGCGCACCGCTCACGCTGTTCACCGCGAACCAGCCGACTCCGGCCACCAGCGTGTTGATGCCGGCGGGCAGGATGTTGCCGATCCGGCCGAAGGCCCGGCGGGAGAGCACCATCTGACACAGGCCGGTGTCCGGACCCCAACTGGAGAGCACGGCGTGCGAGATCGCACCGAGCAGGGTGCCCAGCACCACGGCCGAGAACGTCTGCCAGAAACTGAGCCCGAAGATGATGCCGAGCGCGCCGACGTAGATCGTCGCGAACTCCATGTTCGGCGAGGTCCACGTCCACAGCAGCTGCAGCGGCCGGCCGTGCCGTTCGGCGAGCGGGATCTGCTCCGCCCCACCGGGTTCGACGGCCACCACCTTCGCGCCGTAGTGGCGATCGCCCTGCAGAGCAGGTTCCGGCGCGATGGTCGACGACATGGCGTGAATGGTTCGCCCGGCTCACCCTCACTTCAAGTACGCGGGTGTCAACACTGTGTTACAGCAACACTGCGAGCTGGCGCTCGCGGGTCGCTCGTCTTGTCAGGGATCCCGCGTCCTGCGCTTCTCGCCTCTGAACATGGCGAGCTGGCGCTCGCGGGTCACTCGTCTCGTAGGGGATCCCGCGTCCTGCGCTTCTCGCCTTCGTTCGTTCCTCACTCCGGCTGCGATGCTCGACCGCACGATCCCGACGAGCGACCGATTCCTCGCTGCGATGCTCGTCCGGCATGATCCCGGACCAGCAACCGGGGGGAGAGGCACACTGCACGCTCGCCGTGTCCTGGTCGCTCGTCGGGATCGTGCGGGCGAGCATCGCAGCACGAAGCGAGGCACGAGCAGAGTGCGAGACGCGCAGTACGCGGGATCCCTGACAGGACGAGCGACCCGCGAGCGCCAGCTCGCAGAGTTACAACTTGGTCATGGGGACGCCGCCGATGAGCATCAGGCGGATCGTGCCGGCGGTGCCGAAGTCGATGGTGGCGGTGGCGCGCACTCCGGTGCCGGACACCTCGGTGACCTTGCCCAGCCCGTACTTGTCGTGGTTGACCCGATCGCCCGCGGACAGTTCCAACGGCGGGCGGTTGATCGACCGCGACCGGGCAGGCGATCCGGCGCCGAACCGGGAGGCGGTGACCGGCGCCGACCGACCGCCGTAGCGCGACCCGGAGTCGTCGGACTCGTAGCGATTGCCGCCGAAGTATCCACCGGGACCGAAGGAGTCGGGTCGGTCGACGTACGGGGTGTGTTCGACCACCCGGCGCCAGTCGATCAGTTCCTCGGGGATGTCGGACAGGAATCGGGAGGCCGGGTTGGCGGCCGGCTGACCCCAGGCCGACCGCTGCACGGCGCGGGTGACGTACAGCCGCTGCCGGGCACGGGTGATGCCGACGTAGGCAAGTCGCCGCTCCTCGGCCAGCTCCTTGTCGTCACCCAGCGCCCGCTGGTGCGGGAACATCCCGTCCTCCATGCCGGTGAGGAACACGACCGGGAACTCGAGACCCTTCGCGGTGTGCAGCGTCATCAGGGTGACGACACCGTCCTCGGAGTCCGGGATCTGGTCGGCGTCGGCCACCAGCGACAACTGCTCCAGCACGGCGGCGAGCAGTTCGGGTCCGGTCTGCGGGGGCGGCGCGGGTGCGTCGTCGTCGGTGACGTCGGGGCCGAGATCGGCCAGTGCCCCGGCGGCCCCGCCACCGCCGAGCAGCAGTTCGGCGTTCTCCCGGAGCACGGTGACCAGCTGCTCCAGGTTCTCCAGCCGCGACCCGTCCTGCGGGTCGTCCGAGCCCTCCAGCTCGGCCCGGTAGCCGGACCGCTCGAGCACCTCGGTGAGCAGTGTCGCCGGGTCGGCGCCGTCGTCCATCTGCTGCCGCAGGACGGTCATCATGTCGTTGAAGCCCTTGATGGCGTTCGCGGACCGTGATGCCAGGAAAGGGATCTCGGCCACCTTGTCCAGGGCCGCACCGAAGGTGATGCGCTCCTGCTCTGCGTGGTGCGCGACGGTCGCCTCGGCGCGTTCGCCGATGCCGCGTTTGGGGACGTTGATGATGCGGCGCAGGGAGACCTCGTCGTCCGGGTTGGCCACGGCCTTGAGGTAGGCCAAGGCGTCCTTGACCTCGCGCCGCTCGTAGAAGCGCACGCCGCCGACAATCCGGTACGGCATTCCGGTGCGGACGAACACGTCCTCGATCGCCCGGGAGGCCGCATTGGTCCGGTAGAAGATCGCCACGTCGCCGTAGCGGACGTCCCCGGTGTCGGAGAGCTGGTCGATCTCCTGACCGACGAACCTGGCCTCGTCGTACTCGCTGTCCCCGACGTAGCCGATGATCTTCGGCCCGTTGCCCTCCGCGGTCCACAGGTTCTTGGCCCGGCGCTCACGGTCCTTGGAGATCACCGAGTTCGCGGCGGACAGGATGTTCTGCGTGGATCGGTAGTTCTGCTCGAGCAGGATCGTCGACGACTCCGGGTAGTCACGCTCGAACTCGACGATGTTGCGGATGGTGGCGCCACGGAACGCGTAGATCGACTGGTCGGCGTCACCGACGACCACGAGCTCGCCCGGCGGCAGCGCGTCTCCGCTGCCGGTGCCGTCGTCGGCGGCGGCCTGCTCGGCCAGGCTCGGTCCGACCAACTGGCGGACCAGCATGTACTGGGCGTGATTGGTGTCCTGGTACTCGTCGACCAGGACGTGCCGGAACCGGCGCCGGTAGTGCTCGGCGACAGCGGGGAAAGCCTGCAGCAGGTGCACCGTCTCCATGATCAGGTCGTCGAAGTCGAACGCGGAGGCGGCGTGCAACCGGCTCTGGTAGTTCGTGTACACCGAGGCGATCAGACGCTCGAGGTCGTTGCTCGCCCGGTCGGTGGCCGTCTCCGGGTCGATCAGCTCGTTCTTCAGGTTCGAGATCGCGCCGGCCAGGCTCCGCGCGCTGTTCTTCTTCGGGTCCAGCTCGAGGTCCTGCACCACCATCTGGACGAGCCGCTGGGAGTCCGCGCTGTCGTAGATCGTGAAGCCGGACCGCACCCCGAGCGTGGACGCCTCGTTGCGCAGGATCCGCACGCAGGCGGAATGGAACGTGGAGACCCACATCGCGCGGGAGCGGTTACCGACCAGGTCGGCGACCCGCTCCTTCATCTCGGCGGCGGCCTTGTTGGTGAAGGTGATGGCCAGGATCTCCCCCGGCTGCGCACCGCCTGCGGCCAGCAGGAAAGCGATCCGGCGGGTCAGCACCCTGGTCTTGCCGGACCCGGCGCCGGCCACCACCAGCAGCGGCGATCCGCGGTGCTGGACGGCCGCCTGCTGCTGCGGGTTGAGGCCCTCGAGCAGCGGAGCGGCTCGCTCGTCGAGCCGCGCCTGCAGCGCCGAGGACGTCCGGCCACGCGCAGCGGCGGGGCGGGACGGGGTCGCATCGGGCAGGTCGAACAGGCTCGTCATATCGGCGCTCACGCTACCCGGCCGGCCCGACAGCGAGGCCGTTCGCGGAGCCGACCGGTGGACAGTGCCGGTCCGGCCGCCCGAATGCGCTCGATCCGTCCGTGCCAGGTTGTCCACAGACCCGGATCGATCCACACCGGGCGGAGTTCTCCTCGTGCACGGGGGGCCGGTCGCACACGCTGGGCGCCATGGGGGACACCACCAACACCACGCCCATCGTCGAGTCGGACCTGCGTGCCGCTCCGCCGGATGACATCGCCACCGTGATCGAACGTGGCCAGGGGACGGACCTGGAGGCCATCCTGGACCTGGTCCGGGAGGCCGCACGCTCGGTCACCGACAACCACGGCCGGATCAGCAACATCACCGTGCTCGAGCAGTTGGTCGGCGTGTGCGCGGCCGAGCAGGCCCGGTTGACGAACGACTTCCGGAAGGTCGTCGAAGCCGAGAACCCGGTCACGTCCGAACGCGGGAAGAAGAAGCGCAAGCGCGACGTCACCGGGCAGATCGCGCTTGCCCGTCGTCGGTCCCCGTACCACGGTGGGCGAGCCGTGGCGCTCGCCGGAACCCTGTGCGAGGACATGCCACACCTGCTGGCGGCCCTCGACGCCGGCGACATCACCGAGTACCGCGCGGGCCGGATCGCCAAGGTGGCCGAGAAACTGCCCCAGGCCAGGCGTGCCGTCCTGGACGAACGTCTCGCACCCCGCCTGCCCGGCCTCGACGACAAGACCTGCCGGGACGAGGCGAAGGCGATCGCCTGCGAACTCGAACCCGGGATCTTCCTGCAGGCCCAGGAAGAAGCCGTTGCGGAGCGCAAGGTCTCGCTACAGCCGGCCGACAACGGGATGAGCCGGCTCACCGCCCTGATCCCTGCCGCGCACGCCATGGCCGTGTGGGACTGCCTGAAGAAGATCGCTCGGGCGGACGCCGTCGAGGGCGACCCCCGCAACCTCGACCAGCAGATCGCGGATGCCTTCGTCCGGCTCTGCAGCGGTGGTGCCGTCGGCGGGTGCACGGCCGAAGGCGTCCCGCTCGACCTCGCGGGCACGATTGTCCTCAACGTCGTCATGTCGGACCGCGCCCTTTTCGACGGGGACGACGTGGCGGCCTACCTGATGGGCTACGGCACCATCCCGGCCGAGTACGCCCGGTCGCTCGCCGGTCTCGTCGGCCCGGCCACCCGGACCTATCTGCGACGGCTGTTCACCGATCCGGTGACCGGCCGGCTCCACGACATGGACCAGCAGCAGCGCTACTTCCCGGACAGCGCCAAGATGTTCCTGCGGCTCCGGGACCGGATCTGCCGGACGCCGTACTGCACCGCGCAGATCCGGCATGCCGATCACATCCTCGGCCACGCCGCCGGTGGTCCCACTTCCCTGGTGAACGGGCAGGGGGAGTGCGCGTTCTGCGGTCTGGTCAAGGAGGTGGCGGGCTGGTGGCACCGTCGCGACGAGGACACCGGCGTGGTCACGATCACCACTCCGACCGGACACACGTATTCGTCTCCCGAGCCCACTCCCCCGACGTCCTCGCCGTGGACCTCCGGGCCGCTCGACGACGGTCGGCCGGCCGACATCGAGCGTGAGGCGGCCGACCTTCACGCTTCCGCGTGATCCCATCCCTGGTCGCGTGATGTCGCGATCGGGAGCCGGAGCCCCGGATCCACTTGATGTTTCGATCCGGACGCGGGCGTGTGACGACACCGTTGCGGGTCGAGCGAGAGTCGGCCAACTGCGGCGTGTCTGCGCAGCTCAGGGGGACCTGATGCGGAAGATCAGCGGATCGGACATCCAGAGTCGTTGGCACTCACCGGGTCTTGTGTGCCAGCCGGTGCTCGTCGCACGATCACCCTGAGGTCCCCGCACAGGAGGTCGCAGTGGAAGCGCAACCGTCGTCGCCCCAGTCCGTCGAAGTCTCCGCGTTCCAGGCCGACGGACTGCTGTCCGGGTTCGTGGTGTCCGGCCGGTGGCCCGAGACCACGCTGGAATGGTTGAAGTTCCTGGTGTTGGCCGTCCGGGTGGCGAGCGTCCCGGGTCTGCTGCCGATGACCACCGTCTTCTCCGTCCGGGAGGAGCTGCCGGACAACCCGCATCCGGGCACCGTCGGCCTGGTCCTCTCCGAGGGCACCTTCGTCGGCGACACCGCTCTCCCACCGGGCCATTTCGCCGACCACCAGCCCGCCGGACTGTTCGTGCTGCACCCGCCGTCGGAGACCACCCCGGCCCTGCCGGAACTGGACGGCGTGGCGTCCGGATGCGTGCTGCTACCAGGTATCCCGCACCTCGGCCTGGACCATCGAGCAGGGTGGGCCCAGGCCGACCACACCGGTGCGGTGACGAGCATGGTCACCCGGGCCGGGATCGACCCGAAGGACGACGCCGACACCGCTGTCCTGGCGATGCTGCTGGCTGCCTAATCATCAATCTGCAATCCTCTGGTTGCAGATCAACTCCTTCGATGGCACAGTGGATGCAACGCGCGTGTTGCACATCCAACGGCCGGCGATCGCCGTGCCCACATCGAAGGAGCCACCATGTCAGGGACGTCCGGCACCATCAGCAGCGAGACCGACCGCATCGAACGCACTGTGCACATCGGCGCCCCGCCGGAGAAGGTCTGGGCCGCGCTCACCCGCGCCGATCTGATCGGCGGGTGGTTCGGCAATTCGGCCACCATCGATCTGCGGATCGGCGGCCGGTTGACGGTCACCTGGGACCTGCCGGACCCCGCGCCGGAGGACGACTCCTGCTACGGCACCTTCATCGGGATCGTGACCGAACTCGAGCAGCCGCTGGTGTTCGGATTCCGCTGGGCGCAGCAGCGTGACACCGAGCCGGCACCCGGGACTGCCACCGACGTGCGGTTCACCCTGGAGCCCGTGGCCGGGGGCACCGACCTGACCGTCGTCGAGACCGGTTTCGACGAGCTCGATGTCCCGGACCGAATCGCGGCGCGGCAGGGCAACGTCGAGGGGTGGACCTTCGAGCTGGACGAGCTGGTCGAGTTCCTCGCCCCGGGTACCTCCGGATCGTGACTGCCGCCACCGATCTCGTCCCGGTGTTCGCCGCGCTCGGGGACGACACCCGCTGGGGAGTGCTGCAGGCTGTCGGCGACAGTGCCCGATCCGCCTCGGCCCTGGCCAAGGTGCTGCCGGTGACCCGGCAGGCGATCGCCCGGCACCTGGCTGTGCTGGAGCAGGCCGGGCTCGTCGAGCAGGTCCCGGTCGGACGCGAGATCCGCTACCGGGCGGTGGGCGCCACGCTCAGTGCGGCAGCGCACCGACTGGCCGCCATCGGCGCGGCATGGGACGAGCAACTCGCTGCGATCAAGCGCATCGCCGAATCGCTCTGATCACGGCCGGGTCGCCGCCAGTGCGGCGGCCCGGTCGAGCAGCGCCAGATCGCTGCCACGTGGCCCGACCAGGCAGAGTCCGACCGGACCGCCCTCCACCGTCAGTCCGGGCACCGACACCGCCGGTCGTCCGGTGATACCGGCGACGCAGGTGAGGGTCAGGGTCGCGGCGCGCACCCGGTCCACCGCCTCCGGCGGATCGGTGAGCAGCGGCGGCGCCGAAGCGGCCGACGGCAGCACCAGCACGCCATCGCCCAGCGCCTCGTCCCACCGGGATCTGGCGCCGGCCAACACCTGCCGCGCGGCGGCGTCCTGCTCCACGGTCACTGCAGCTGCGATCTCGAACCGGCCGGCAGCAGCGCCCTTCAACGCACCGGGGTGCGAAGTGATCCACTCCCCGTGCACCTGCCACGCCTGGAACGCCTGGTGCACCCGGAATGCCTCGTACGCCTTCTCGAGATCCCCGAGGTCGACGGTGTTCCGCGTCCCGAGGCCGTCGACCGCGGCGGCCACGGCGGCGGCCACGTCGGCCGACGCCCGGGCGATCACCGCCGGATCCATCACCAGTCCGCCGCACCCCGCGGTCGCGGACGGCACCAGGACGGCAGCGGCCCGTCGGAGCAGCTCGGAGTCGCGGGTCAGCAGGCCGACCGTGTCGAAATCCGGCGCCAGTGCCAGCAACCCGTCGGTCGGTACCGACCCGTGCGTGGTCCGCAGACCCCACAGACCCTGGTAGGACGCCGGGACCCGAATCGATCCGGCGGTATCGGTGCCCAGGCCGATCTTCGCGGCGCCCAGCGAGACGGCGGTCGCCGACCCGCTGGTCGATCCGCCCGGCACCGCCCCGGTGACCACCGGGTTGACCGGCGCACCGTAGTGCTCGTTGGTGCCGGCGATGGAGTAGGCGAACTGGTCGGTCCGGGCGATGCCACGGACCGACGCACCGGCTGCCAACAGCAACCCCACTGCCGCCGCCGACGTCTCCGCCAGCGGTGATCCGGCCAGGTAGGCCGGCACCCCCGCGCCGACCTGATGTCCGGCGACGGCGAAGACGTCCTTGACCGCGATCCCCTCGCCGGCCAGCGGCCCGGACTCGGCACCGGCCACGAGCGGGTCGCCGACCACCCGCCAGACCGTCGGATCGAAGGTCTGCGGCGGCGGACCGACCTGGGCCGCTGTCACCTGCCAGGTGCCGTCGATGCGGCGCCAGAGCTGGGTCTGCAGACCACGTCCGCCGGAGGCGGCCAGTGTGACGACCATGATCAGCGCGGTGTCGGCGTCGACGACCTGCACGTGCAGGTCGCCCAGGGTGCGGGCAGGCGCCCCGCCCCGACCCCGCCGGAACGCGGCGATGGCCTCGTGGCCGACCAGCAGCCCGCCGCGGTCGCCGCGCAGGGTCTCCGGGCCGGCGGCGAAGAGGCTGTCCATGGCATCGATGTCGTCGGTCATCAGAGCCCGCTCGTAGGCGCGGAAGGCCTCCAGCAGCCCGTCCGGAACGGCGTCGGCCGGGTCGATCGGCGTCATCCTGGTCACCTCCGGAAGTCCTCGACGCGGATCCGGGCGTGCACGCCCTTGACGATGTCGACCACCTGCGAGATGTCGAAGTCGGTGGCGGCGGACAGGTACGCGTAGGCATGCACGGCGTCCATCCCGAACCTGGCCTGCAGCAGGGCGATCGCCGCCCGGACGCAGTTCTGCACGGCGACGTCCAGGTCCGGGTCCATCCCGGTCGGCACCAGGTACTCGGCCGTCTCGGCGAGGGGGCCGATCAACTCGCCGAACTCGGCGACCGCCTGCTCGGCGGGGATCACGTCGAAGCGGACCGTCGCGCGCAGGGACGCCTCCATGGCGGTGAGCGACACCTCGCCGTCTCCCTGCGCGAAGTGCGGGTCACCGACGTAGGCCAGGGCATCCGCCACCTGCACCGGCAGGTAGAGGGACGAGCCCGCGGTCAGCAGGTTGATGTCGATGTTGCCGCCGTGCGGCCCGGGCGGGACCGAGTGCGGGCGCTGCTCTTCCGCGACCGCCACGCCCATGATCCCGAGGAACGGCCGCAGCGGGAACGTCACCTCACGGTCGGAGCCGGCGGCCAGCGGCAGCACCCCCAGATCACCGTCGGCGGTGCGCCGGGCGGCGGCGAAGACGCTGACATTGCCCGGGCCTGCCGGGTACTCGCCGACCAGTGCACCCTTGCCGTGCCGGTTGGAGATCACCCCGTACGGCACCCGCAGCTGCGTCGACTCCAGCGTCATCCGCAGCAGGTCCCCGGGCCGCGCACCGGTGACGGCGATCGGGCCGGTCACCACGTGCGGACCGTCGACGGCGGGGTCGTGCGACCGGTCGGAACCGGCCAGCGCGATCCCCTCGGCGAGCACCTGCTCCGGGTCGACCCCGTGCCCGCCGAACCAGGCCCGCGGGTCCCGCCCCTGGTCCTCGAGAATGCCCTCGTGGCTGAGCGTGTCGACGGTCACCGAGGTGCCGGGGTCGATCCGCAGCACGGGGGCGTCGGCCGCGCAGGGCAGCCGCCCCCACAGCACCTGCTCCGGATCACAGGACAGGTACACCGATCCGTCGACCGGACCCGTTCCGGTCTGCAGGATCTCGTCGTTCCAGGGGATCATCGGTCTCCTCGGGCGGTGGGATCAGCAGCCGGTTCGACCAGCTGGGCGACGTCCTGCAGGTGCCGGGTCATCGCGGCCTCGGCGGCCCCGGCGTCGTGCACCGCGACGGCCGCCAGGATCGCACGGTGGCCCTCGACGCTGGACCGGCGCCCCGCCCGGGTGGCGTGCGACCGCCGCCGGACGTCGGCGGTCCACCCGCTGACCAGGTCGCACAAGGTGACCAGCAGCGGGTTGCCGCTCGCGGTCGCCAGTTGCACGTGGAAGTCCCGGTCCAGGGCCAGTGATTCGTCCGGCGAGAGGCCGGCGTGCGAGTCGGTGAGGATCCGCTCGAGCTGCGCGAGATCGGTGTCGGTCGCCCGGGCTGCGGCCAGGCCCGCGATCCGCGGTTCGATCACCAGTCGGAGCTCGGCGACGTCGGCCCGTTCCCGGCGGCCGTCGGCGACGTCGTCCATCAGCTCGGCGAGGTCCTGGGCGCGGGCATCGGGCGGCAGCACGATGGTGCCGCGACCCGGCCGCCGGTCCACCACCCGGCGCCGTTCCAGGGCGTGCAACGCCTCGCGCACCGAGGTCCGGGACACCGCCAGCCGTTCGGCGAGTTCCCTTTCGGTGGGCAACTTGTCGCCCGGTGTCAGCTCGGTGGCGATGAGCTGCTCGAGGTAGGCGCCGATCTCCCCGCTGACCGACCGCGGGCGCCGGATCACCGGGACGGCGGCGCCGGGCACGGACTCACTCACCGCCACCCCTCCGATCGCGCGCACCTCGCCATACCTGGTTGGTTGGTCGGACCAAGTATGAGACACTGGGCGCCGACCGGGCAAGCCGCCCGGCGCAGCGAGCGGAAGGTGTGGATGCCGGCGATGGCCACCTCGACGCGCCAGGTGCAGTTGATGCTCGCCCTCACCTTCTCCACCGGCATCGGAGACGCCGTCGGCTATCTCGGCCTGGACCGGGTCTTCACCGGCAACATGACCGGCAACGTGGTCATCCTCGGTATGGGCCTGGTGGGTGCCGAGGGACTGCCCGTCACCGGCCCGCTGCTCGCCCTGGTCGGTTTCCTGGTCGGGGCCGCGGTCGGCGGCCGGGCGCTGAAGGGCCTGGACGCGGGCTGGTTCCCGCGGACCACGATCCTGCTGGCCGTGGTGGCCGTGGTCATCGCGGCGCTGGCCGGTCTGCTCTTCGTCTTCCCGCACCCGACGATCCCGGTGGCCGTCACCGTCACCACCCTGCTGTCGACGGCGATGGGTCTGCAGGCCGCGACCGCCCGGCACATCGCGGTCAAGGACGTCACCACCGTCGTCGTCACCTCGACCATCACCGCGATCGCCGCCGACTCCCCGCTCGGCGGCGGCTCCCCCAAGGGCTGGGAGCGCCGGCTCGGCGCGATCGTGCTGCTGATCCTCGGTGCCGCCGTCGGCGCGCTGCTGCTCCGGCTGCACATCGGCAGCGGCATCGCCCTGGCCGCCGTGGTGACCGCGGTGGTCGCCGTGGTCGGGCATCTCGGCCACCGCCCGCACCGCGCACCGAAGCCCACCGCAGGGCAGGGAAACAGCACAGAAACGTCCGCAGCCTAGGTTCGGCCGCACGGCCACCGGGAGGAGTCACCCGTGTCATTCGCTCAGATCAACCCGCCGCCCCGGCTGCTGATGGGGCCGGGCCCGATCAACGCCGACCCACGCGTGTTGCGGGCGATGTCCGCACCGCTGCTGGGCCAGTACGACCCGGCGATGACGGCCTACATGACCGAGACCCAGGAGCTCTACCGGCAGGTCTTCCGCACCGCCAACGACGCCACCCTGCTGGTGGACGGCACGTCCCGGTCCGGGATCGAGGCGGTGTTGGTGTCGCTGCTGGAGCCGGGTGACCGCGTGCTGGTCCCGGTGTTCGGCCGCTTCGGCCACCTGCTCAAGGAGATCGCCGAGCGGTGTCTGGCCGAGGTGCACGTGATCGAGGCGGAGTGGGGCACCGTCTTCGAGCCCGAGCAGCTGGAGGCGGCGATCGTCGAGGTCCGGCCGAAGGTGCTGGCCCTGGTGCAGGGCGACACCTCCACCACCATGTGCCAGCCGCTGGCCGACGTCGGGGAGATCTGCCGCCGGCACGGGGTGCTGTTCTACAGCGACGTCACTGCCTCCCTCGGTGGCAACGCCTTCGAGATGGACGGCTGGGGACTGGATGCCGCCACCGCCGGGCTGCAGAAGTGTCTGGCCGGCCCGTCCGGCAGTGCCCCGACGAGCCTGTCCGACGCCGCCGTCGAGGTGATCCGCTCCCGTAAGCACGTCGAGGCCGGGATCCGGGAGAGCTCCGACGATCTCGACGAGGAGGCCACGATCCGGCCGCGGATCCGGTCCAACTACTTCGATCTGGGGATGATCCTGGACTACTGGGGCCCGCGTCGCCTCAACCACCACACCGAGGCCAGCTCGATGCTCTACGGCGCCCGCGAGTGCGCCCGGCTGCTGGTCAACGAGGGCATGGGCACGGCGATCGAGCGGCACCGGCTGCACGGCGCCGCGATACTCGCCGGGGTGCAGGGTCTCGGACTGGAGGTGTTCGGCGATGTCGCGCACAAGATGAACAACGTGGTGGCGGTGGAGATCCCGGCCGGCCTCGACGGCGACGGCGCCCGCAGCGCGATGCTGCACGACTTCGGCATCGAGATCGGTACGTCCTTCGGACCGCTGCACGGCCGGGTCTGGCGGATCGGCACCATGGGCTACAACGCCCGGCACGACGCGGTGCTCGGCACCCTGGCCGCACTCGAGCAGGTGCTGCGCGGCGGGGGCCTGTCTCCCGTCCCCGGCGGCGGGGTGGCGGCCGCGAAGGAGGTCTACGCCGGATGAGCGCCCCGCTGTCCCCCGTCCCGACCGCGACCGAGGCCGGGATGCTCGACGGCCGGCTGGCACTGGACCGCTGCGACGAGCTCGCGACCATCTCCGCCCTGCCCGGCCGGATCGACCGCTTCTACCTGACCCCCGAGCACGCCCGGGGCAATGCCCTGGTGGCGCAGTGGATGTCGGCCGCCGGCATGACGGTGTGGCAGGACGAGGTCGGGAACCAGTGCGGTCGGTACGAGGGCACCGAGCCCGGGCTGCCGTCACTGCTGCTCGGCTCGCACCTGGACACCGTCCCCGACGCCGGCCGCTACGACGGCCCGCTCGGGGTGATGATCGCGATCGCCGTGGTGCAGCGGCTGCACGACCGGGGTGTGCGGCTGCCGTTCGCGGTGGACGTGCTCGGCTTCTCCGACGAGGAGGGCACCCGGTTCGGCACCGCACTCATGGGCAGCCGCGGCGCGGCGGGCACCTGGGACCCGGCCTGGTGGAACCTGGTGGACGACAACGGGACCGACCTGGCGACCGCGTTCCGCGAGTTCGGACTGGACCCGGCCGAGGTGGCCCGGGCCGGCCGCCGCAGCGAGGACGTGATCGCCTACCTGGAGGCGCACATCGAGCAGGGCCCGTACCTGGAGGACGCCGGCCAGCCGCTCGGCGTGGTCAGCTCCATCGCCGGTGCCCGCCGGTTCAACCTGGCGATCCTCGGCGAGGCCCGGCACGCGGGCGGCACCCCGTACGCCCGCCGCCGGGATGCCGCGATCGGCGCCAGTCACGCGGTGCTGGAGATCGAGAAGCTGGCCCGCGCCGCGGGTTGCATCGCCACCGTCGGCCGTTTGCAGGCCTATCCCGGCGGGGTGAACGTGATCCCGGGCCGGGTGGAGTTCAGCCTGGACCTGCGCGCCGAGTACGACGCCGACCGCGACCTGGTCTGGGAGAAGATCCACGACGCGATCCTGGCCCGTTGCGCGCGGCTGGGCCTGCGCTTCGTGGTGGAGGAGAACCACAGCGCGCCGGCGGTCTGGTGCGCGGACGACCTGCGGGCCGCCGTGCAGCACGGCATCAAATCGGTCGGCGGGGTCGAGCCGATGCAGATGTTCAGCCGGGCCGGCCACGACGCGATGGCGATCGCCGCGATCACCGGGATCGGCATGCTGTTCATCCGCTGCGAGGACGGGATCTCCCACCACGCCAGCGAGGCCGTCATGCTGGACGACGTCGCCGTGGCGATCGACGCCTTCGAGGCCACCGTGCTCGAGGTGGCCCGCCGGTACGCCTGAATCCCGACCGACCGACCGCAACGCACCCCGCCGACGCCACACCTGCTGCAGCAGCACAGCTGTCAGCGCGACGGCCAGCGCCAGGACGGACCGTCCAGCAGCCCCTGGTCCGCCACCGCGGTGCGACCGTCGGTCTTGATCAGCTCGGCGGCCGCCGTCCGCACGTCGAGAGCCTCGGCGGCGGCGGCGATCCCGGCGACCAGCGCCCGGGCGTGGGTGATCACCAGGACCTGGCACCGCCCGGCGGCCTGCGCGATCAGCGCGCCCAGCGCCGGCAGCAGGTCCGGGTGCAGGCTGGTCTCCGGCTCGTTGAGCACCATCAGCTCGGGCGGCCGCAGGGTGAGCAGCGCCGCCGCCCACAGCAGGTAGCGCAGCGTCCCGTCGGACAGCTCCACCGCGCGCAGCGGCCGCAGCACCCCCCGCTGCCACAGCTGCACCTCGAAAAGCCCGTCGTTGACTGCGATCTCCACGCGGCTACCGGGGAAGGCGGCGTCGACGGCCGCCCTGAGCTCCTGGTCGTCGCCGTTCTCCAGGATGGTCTGCAGGGCGGCGGCCACGTCGCTGCCGTCGGAGGCGAGCACCGGTGTCCGGGTGCCGGGCCGGGGGACCCGGGCCGGGGCGTGCCGGTCGGTGCGCACCGAGTCGTAGAACCGCCACTCCCGCAGGCGGTCGGCGAGCAGTACCGGTTCCGGGGCGCGGACCGGGTCGATGGCGTGGGTGAGGATGCTGCGGTAGGGCGCCAGGTTCCGGTGCAGCACCTGCAGCCGGCCGCGGTCGTCCTCGTCGCGTGCCCGCAGCAGCGGCCCGCCGCGCTCCACCAGGACGGTGGACGGCCGCAACACCGGTGCAGCCCAGATGGTCTCGTTCTTGATCTCCGGGTCCTGGACGAACTTCGTGCCGCCCGGCGGCGCCCCGACCGGCAGTCCGAAGTCGACCGCGTATCCGAGGTCCTCGCCGGTGAAGCCCAGACGGAGTGCGACCGGCGCCTTGCCCACCCGACCCTGGATCCGGCCGGACCGGTCCGCCACCCGGGCGCCGTCCGGACCGGCGTACAGCACCGAGCCGAGACCGCCCTCGGCCGCCAGCGCGCCGACCGCACCGTCCCTGGCCATCGCCGCGATCATTTGCAGGGACCGGTAGAGGCCCGTCTTCCCGGAACCGTTCGCCCCGGTGACCACCGTCAGCGGAGCCAGCGGCAGCACCAGGTCCTGCAGCGAGCGGTAGTTCTGCACCGCGACCGTGGTCAGCACCGTGCCACCGTAGGACCCGGGTCCGACACCCCGGGGTTGGCGGCGTCCCGAACATGTGGTTTCATCGCTGCATGGCCAGTCGAGAGTTTTACTTCGGGTACCGGACTCCGGTGCCCGTCAGCGGCTGATCCACGCCCACGACGACGCCCCGAGGTCCACCAGGACCCGGGGCGTTTTCCGTGCCGGGGCCGGGGGTCGGGGCAGAATGAGGAACGAGTCATGACCAGCAGCACCAGTGCCGTCCGCACCCCGGTCGGCGACCGTCCGGCCACCGGTCCGGCGGCGAGAGGAATGCGTCACGTGTCCGAGCCCGCTCCCCTGCCGGAGATCCCCGTCCCGTCCGACCAGGACGGCATCGACCTGCTCCGGGTCGAGATCGACGCCGCCGACGCGGAGATCGTCCGGCTGATCCAGCGCCGCACCGCGCTGTCGCAGGCGATCGGGCAGGCCCGCAAGTCGCTCGGCGGACCGCGGATCGTCTACAGCCGGGAGATGGCCATTCTCGACCGCTTCCGCGCCCTCGGCCCGGCCGGCACCGATCTCGGGATGCTGCTGCTGGCGATGGGCCGCGGAAAGCTCGGCCGCAAGTAGGCCCAGTTCGGCAGATGCCGCCAGGGCGCCGCCGGTCTCAGACCAGC
The DNA here is from genome assembly GCF_009707545.1 of Nakamurella alba. NCBI lineage: Bacteria > Bacillati > Actinomycetota > Actinomycetes > Nakamurellales > Nakamurellaceae > Nakamurella > Nakamurella alba. The sequence goes on from NZ_WLYK01000002.1 coordinate 347,430, forward strand.
CGGCGGTCGGTCGCCCAGCGGGAGAGCTCGTAGCGGTTGGACTTCTGCGTCTTGCGCAGCACCGCGGACACATGGGTCTCGACCGTCTTCACCGAGATGAACAGCTGGGCCGCGATCTCCTTGTAGGCGTACCCGCGGGCGAGCAGCTTGAGCACCTCGCGCTCCCGGGGCGACAGCATGTCCAGCTCCGGGTCGGTCACCGGTGCGGCGCCGGGCCGGTCGGAGAAGGCATCCAGGACGAACCCGGCCAGCCGCGGCGAGAACACCGCGTCCCCGCTCGCCACCCGCACCACGGCATCGGCGAGTTCGTTGCCGGAGATGGTCTTGGTGACGTAGCCGCGGGCGCCGGCCCGGATCACGTTGATCACGTCCTCGGCGGCGTCGGACACCGACAGCGCCAGGAACACCACCGACGGCAGGTCAGGGTGGACCTGTTCGAGCACCGCGCGCCCGCCGCCGTCCGGCATGTGCACGTCCAGCAGCACCACGTCCGGCGGGTCACCGACGATCCGGACGACCGCCTCGGACACCGACCCGGCCTCGCCGATGATGCTGATCCGGTCGTCCTGCAGCCGGGCCAGTTCGGCCTGCACACCCGAGCGGAAGAGGGCGTGGTCGTCGACCAGGAACACGCGCACGGGTCTGGTCGGCGGGACCACCGGGGTGGGTTCGGTCATCGGGCACCTTCCCGGGCCGCCGGCTGCTCGTCGCCCGCCGGTTCGGCACCGGGCACGCGAGAGACGGGCATCGACAGCTCGATCTCGGTCCCCGCGCCGGGCGAGGACCGCACGACGGCTCGTCCGCCGTGCCGTTCCATCCTGCCCCGGACCGATTCGGCCAGCCCGCGCCGGTCCGCGCCCACCGCCTCCGGGTCGAAGCCGGCACCGCGGTCACGGACGAACACCGAGGCGGTGCCGTCCTCGATCTCGGCGTAGACGCTGATGTCGGTCACCTCGGCGTGCTTGGCGGCGTTGACCATCGCCTCGCGGGCGGCGGCGACCAGGGCAGCCAGGTGCTGGTCCATTCCGGTGTCGCCGACGACGACCGGGGCGACCGCCACCGCATAGGTGTCCTCCACCTCACCCGCCGCCAGCGCCAGCGCCGCCGCGAAGGTGGTGTCCGGCGCCGCCGGCTCGGCACCCGGGGACGCGTAGCCCGCCGGCCCGTACAACCAGGTCCGCAGCTCCCGCTCCTGACCGCGGGCCAGCCGCTGCACCTCGCGCGGGTCGGCGGCCTGGCGCTGGATCAGCGCGAGGGTCTGCAGCACGGAATCGTGCAGGTGCGCGGCGATCTCGGCGCGTTCGCGCTCGCGGATCCGGCCCTGCCGCTCGGTGCCCAGGTCGCGGACCAGCCTGACCCACCACGGGATGGTGATGACCGCGACGCCGATCAGCGTCAGCAGCACCGCGATGAGCGCGGACCGCACCGCGGTGAAGTCGAGCTGGCCGAGGGCGAACACGGACAGGCCGCCGACCACCAGCAGGCAGCCGCCGATCAGCCGCCACCACCCGGACCCGCCCGGACCGACGATGCCCACGGCGGTGCGCCGCCACTTCGCCCGCCGGGCGTCGTCGGCCTCCCGCCAGATCAGCGCGGCACCGACCGCGGCCAGGCCGAGCGGGCCGAGCACCCAACCCAGCACCTGGCCCAGCCCGAGGGCGGTGGCGGCGATCATCAGCGCCAGCCCGACCGCGCCGATGCCCAGCGCCTGCCGCCGGTCGTTGCGGGAGCTGCGTTCCGGGGCCGCCGCCGAGGTGGCCGGCCGCTGCGGGACGAAGATCCACAGCAGGGCGTAGGCCAGCACGCCGGCCCCGCCCATCACCGCCATCAGCGCGAAGACCACCCGGACCCAGCCGACTGGCACCTTCAGATGGGTGGACAGCCCGCCGGCCACGCCGCCGATCACCGCTCCGTCGCGGGACCGGAACAGCTTCGGGATGCCGTCCGGTGTGGTCGGATCGGTGGGTAGCGGTGGCAGGGCGCCCGCCGATGGAGTGATGTCGGGAGCAATGGCGTCGGTGGCATCGGGGACGCCGGGGCCGGCCGGCCGGTGCGGGCGCCGCTGCCCGTCGACCGGTCCCGCGGCATCAGGACCCGACGGGTCGGAGCCCGGCACCGTCATTTCCGGCGCGGCGACCCCGCCCTCCCGCAGCTCCTGCTCGGTCCCACGGTGGGACGTCCCCCCGGTCGTCGGGTCAGGGATCACGTCCGGGGTCGTACCGGGGTGCCCCGGCCGGGCGCCCGGGTCGGGGAGTGCCGGCCCCTTCCGGAGGTCGACGGATCCGTCCGGGTCACCGTTCCGGCGCGGGGTGCCCGCCGTCCACTGCGTCGGGATCTGGTCCGCGGTGCCGGCCACCGCATCGTCGGAAGTCCTTCCCGCACCACGGGTCCCGGCCGGGTCCGGACCACCACCCGCGCGGTGCGGCATGCGGTGCCACCGCGGCAGCAGGCCACGGCGGTCGGCCGACCGGCCGCTGCTGCGCTGGCCCGACCCGGGCACGGAGGAGGAACTCACCCCACCAGGGTCACACGGGCGCGCGCGAAGGGGTATCCGGGAGGACCCCGGTTCGCCGAACCAGGGTGATCCCCGATGGTGCTCGGACCCCTCTCCCGGCCACTGTTGATGCCATGACCGACAGCTGGCCGCAGACCGGCCTCCCTCCCCAGGCATCCGGAACGGATCGCCGCAGCCGTCTCCCGCGGCGCTCGGCGGGTGACCGCAAGATCGCCGGTGTGGCCGGCGGCCTCGGGCGCGCCCTCGGCGTCGACCCGGTCGTCCTCCGGGTCGCGTTCGTCGTCCTCACCATCTTCGGCGGCTTCGGCGCGCTGCTCTACGTGCTGGGCTGGCTGCTGCTGCCGGACGAGCGCGACGAGGTCTCCGCCGCCGAGGCGCTGATCGGCCGCGGCCGGTCGTCCGTGCCCCCGGTGCTCGCCGTCGGCCTCGCGGTGATCGCCGCGATCAGCCTGATCTCGATCTTCTCCTGGGGCCTGCCGTTCTGGCCGCTGGTCATCATCGGCGCGATCATCGCGGTGAAGGTCGCCCGCCGCCGGAACCGGTTCGGCGGGGACTGGGACCAGCACGCCGAGCGGCGTGCCCGCCGGTTCGCCGAGCAGAGCGGCCGCTGGGAGCAGCGCGCCGACCAGTGGGCCTCGCAGATCGCCGATCACGCCGACCGGATGGCCCGGCACGCCGGCACCTGGGGCCGGCAGGCGGAGGAGTGGGTCGACCGGCAGGGCTGGAACAAGGGCGGTCACGGCTGCGGCCGTGGCCGGAACCGCGGCGCGAGCGTCACCGGCAACCGCGCCGGGTCGACCGACACCTCCCGGCCGGACTCGCCGTTCGACCAGCCGGCGTTCTGGGACAGCCCGCGGCCGACCGACCGGGTGCCCGGATCCGGCCCGACCCGGCCGGAGCCCCGGGACCGGGTGGACTTCTCGAAGAGCGCGCCGACCGCGGACGCCCCGTCCGGTCCGGAAGCGGCCCGCCGCGAGCCGTCCGTCGACGATCCGTACGGTGTCGCCGACCGCACCCCGCCCGCCTGGGACCCGCTGGGTGTCGCGCCGTTCGCCTGGGACCTGCCGGAACCGTCCTCGCCGCAGCCGACGACCGTGGTCCGCACCCGGCCCCGCGGGCTGGGCGCCGTCGGCCGGATCACCGTCGCGCTCGCCTTCCTGTCCGGCGGACTGATGACGGCCGGCATCTTCGCCGGCTGGTGGGCCCTGCCCTGGGCCGCGGTCACCGGCACCGCCCTCGGTGTGCTCGCGTTCGGGCTGCTCGCCTCCGCGCTGGTCGGCCGAGGCCGCTCGCTGATCCCCGCCGGGGTGTTCCTGTCCCTGGTCACGGTGGCCCTCGGGGTCACCGGGATCCACGGCACCGAGGGCTTCGGCCAGCAGGAGTGGCGGCCGACCTCGGTCAGCCAGCTGGAGGACGAGTACGAGCTGAACGCCGGGTACGGGCAACTGGACCTGTCGGCGCTGCAGATCCCGGCCGGCGAGACCGAGGAGGTCACCCTGGTGGTCCGGGCCGGGCACGGGGCGGTCGTGCTGCCGGCCGGCATCGGCGGAACGGTCACCTGCGAGGCGGACGCCGGCTCGGTGGACTGCCTGGGCGACCGGATCAGCGGCGTCGACCGGTCGACGACCCAGACCCTCACCGCGACGGAGGGCAACGGGAACCTGGACCTGACGATCGAGGTCCGGGCGGGCAACGCGGAGGTGACCCGTGGCTGATCAACAGCCCTCGCGCCGGGTCGACATCCTCGGCCTGATCTTCGGGGTGATCTTCCTCGGGGTGGCGGTCGGGTCCTTCGGCGGCAGCCCGCTCTGGCTGTTCTCCGAGGCCGGCAAGTGGATCGTCACCGGCATCATCGGCCTGATCGGCATCGGGTTCCTGATCAGCGCCCTCCCCCGGCGCAAGCAGGAGCAGCAGGCCTCCGGTCGCTGAACCTGTCGGCGATCCGCCCGCCGGCACGAACCTCCACCGCCCGCCCCGTCCGAGAACCCGGACCGGGCGGGCGGTGTCGTGTCGCGGTGTCCTGTCCGGTGCCCCGACCCACGGGCGGCATCGGACGTGCCCGGGCCCTCAGACCGGGCGGACCCGGCCGACGGCCCGCCGGGTCAGCGCCAGCGCCAGCACCCCGAGCACGGTGGCGACCAGCGCGGTGACGGCCAGCGCGCCACCGGTCGTCCGGTCGCCGATGCCGACCAACGGCGCGGTGACCGCGCCCAGCAGGAACTGCAGCGTCCCGATGAGCGCCGATGCGGCGCCGGCGGTCTCGCGGTGCAGCTCCATGGCCAGCGCGGTGCTGTGCGGCAGCGCGAGGCCGACCGAGGACACCATCACGAAGAGCGAGACGATCACCGCCCACAGCACCGGGCCGGTCAGCACGGTCACCCCGAGCAGCGCCGCGCCGACCAGCCCCTGCACCGAGGCCCAGCTCAGCAGCCGCACGGATCCGAACCGGACCACCAGCACCCGGCCGACCTGGCTCAGCAGCACGATGCCCAGCGCGTTCAGCGCGAAGCAGAGCGAGAACCACTGCTCGGACAGTCCGAACCCGTCCTGCAGCAGGAACGGGGACGCCGAGATGTAGCCGAACATCGCGGCGCTGACCATGGTCCCGGCCAGCACCCAGCCCAGGTAGACGCGGTCGGCCAGCAGCACCCGGAAGCCGCGGAGCGTGCCGGCCAGGCCTCCGCTGCTGCGCCGGTCCGGGGGCAGCGACTCCGGTACCGACCGCAGCGCGGCCAGCACCAGCAGCACCCCGATGCCGGCGAGTACCCAGAACACGATCCGCCAGGACCCGAACCGCAGCACCTGGGCGCCGATCACCGGCGCCAGGATCGGCGCCAGCCCGTTGATGGCCGCCATCGTCGCGTAGTACGACGCGGCCGCGGTGCCGCTGAACCGGTCCGCGACCACCGCCCGGCCGATCACGATCCCGGCCGCGCCCGCCGCGCCCTGCAGCAGCCGCAGCCCGATCAGCAACGGCATCGAGGTGGTCAGCGCACAGCCGACCGAGGTGAGCACGAACAGCAGCAGCCCGGCGAGCAGGGGTCCCCGGCGGCCCACCCGGTCCGACCAGGGTCCGACGACCAGCTGCCCGACGGCCAGGCCGACGATGCAGGCCGACAGCGACACCTGGGCCAGCGTGGCCGTGGACCCGAGGGAGTCGGCGAGCTCCGGCAGCGCCGGCAGGTACATGTCCAGGCACAGCGGCCCGAACGCCGACAGCGCACCGAGCGCGATGACCAGCCCGGCGCCGGCCCGGCCGGCGGCATCGTTCGATCCGGCATCGTTCGATCCGGCACCATCCGATTCGGCACCGTCCGACCCGGTGTCGTTCGATGCGGCGGCGTTCGATCCGGCGGCGCCGTCCCCCGCGCTTCCCCCGCCGGCGTCGCTGCCGCCGGGGTGCTCGGGACTCACTCCCACTCGATGGTGCCCGGCGGCTTGCTGGTCACGTCCAGCACCACCCGGTTCACCTCGGCCACCTCTCCGGTGATCCGGCCGGAGATGCGGGCCAGCAGGTCGTAGGGCAGCCGCGACCAGTCGGCGGTCATCGCGTCCTCGCTGGACACCGGGCGCAGCACGATCGGGTGCCCGTACGTGCGGCCGTCGCCCTGCACCCCGACCGACCGGACGTCGGCCAGCAGCACCACCGGGCACTGCCAGATCTCGGCGTCGACACCGGCCGCCGTCATCTCCTCCCGGACGATCGCGTCGGCGGCCCGCAGCGTCGCGAGCCGCTCGGCGTCGACCGCGCCGATGATCCGGATACCCAGCCCCGGCCCCGGGAACGGGTGCCGCTGCACGATCTCCGGCGGCAGCCCGAGTTCGGCGCCGAGCAGCCGCACCTCGTCCTTGAACAGCGTGCGCAACGGCTCGACCAGCTCGAAGGTGAGGTCCTCCGGCAGCCCACCGACGTTGTGGTGGGACTTGATCGTCGCGGTGCCGGTGCCGCCGCCGGACTCGACGACGTCCGGGTAGAGCGTGCCCTGGACCAGGAACCGCACCCCGCCCTCGGCGGCGGCGATGTCTGCCGCGGCCGCCTCGAAGGTGCGGATGAACTCGCGACCGATGATCTTGCGCTTGGTCTCCGGGTCGGTCACCCCGGCCAGCGCGCCGAGGAACTGCGCGGACGCATCGACGGTGACCAGGCGGATCCCGGTGGCGGCCACGTAGTCCCGCTCCACCTGCTCCCGCTCGCCCTGGCGGAGCAGGCCGTGGTCGACGAACACGCACGTCAGCTGATCCCCGACGGCGCGGTGCACCAGGGCTGCGGCGACCGCCGAGTCGACCCCGCCGGACAGCCCGCAGATGACCTTCTCGGTGCCGACGACGGACCGGATCGCCTCGACCTGCTCGGTGAGGATGTGGCCCGGCGTCCAGTCCGGCTTCAGCCCGGCGATGTCGTGCAGGAAGCGGCGCAGCACCTCCTGACCGTGCTGCGAGTGCACCACCTCCGGGTGGTACTGCACGCCGGCCAGCCGGCGGTCGACGTTCTCGAACGCGGCGATCGGGGTGTCCGGGGTGTGCGCGGTGACGGCGAAGCCTTCGGGCGCCTCGGCCACCGAGTCGCCGTGGCTCATCCAGACGTCGAGCGACTCCGGGAGTCCGTGCAGCAGCGCCGATTCCGTGCCGGTGACGGTCAGGCCGGTGGCGCCGTACTCCCGCCGGCCGGTGCGGTCCACCCGGCCGCCGAGCGCCTGGGCCATGGCCTGGAAGCCGTAGCAGATACCGAAGACCGGAACCTCGGCGTCGAAGAGAGCGGGGTCCACCGACGGCGCGTTCTCCGCGTAGACCGAAGACGGGCCGCCGGACAGCACGACCGCGGCCGGCTGCTTGGCCAGCAACTCGTCGACCGGCATCGAGGACGGCACGATCTCGGAGTAGATGCCGGCCTCGCGCACGCGGCGGGCGATCAGCTGGGCGTACTGGGCGCCGAAGTCGACGACGAGGACGGGGTGGTCCTCCAGCGAGCCGGTGGTGGCCGCCGGGTCGTCCTGCGGCGACAGCGGGACGCCCGGGTTCTCGGGTGCTGGGGGTTGCGGACTGCTCACGAGGGTCTGCCTCTCGATCGGGCCTGGGACGGCACACGGACAACGACGTGTGCCGACCGGTCCCTCCCTGGGTTTCTCTCCCGGAGGTGTCCCCGCCGGTCCGGTCACCCGGGCCGGCGGATGTGACGCTCGGTCGCGGTCCGTGCCCGGGAGCATCGCCCGGTCACGCGGAACCCAAGTCACCGTCGTCGGTCAGCGGCACCACCCTACGACATGCCCCGGCCGCCCGCGGTCGTGGCGCGATCGTGGTCCCGGACCCTCAGCCCGCGCCCACCAGCCGGTACCCCATGCCCCGCACCGTGCCGATCCGGTCCGCGCCGATCTTCTTGCGCACGGACCGCACGTAGACATCGACCACGTTTGACCCGGGGTCGAAGTCGTAGCCCCAGACGTGGGACAGGATCTGCTCGCGGGAGAGCACCTGGTCCGGGTGGCGGAGGAACAGCTCGAGCAGGACGAACTCGCGGGCGGTGAGGTCGACGGTGCGCTCCCCCACCCGGACCCGGCGGGTGCGCAGGTCCAGCGAGAGCTCGCCGCGGTGCAGGACGGTGACCTCGGCGGCCCGTTCCGGACCGCGCAGCCGGAGCCGGACCCGGGCCAGCAACTCCTCGAAGCGGAACGGCTTGGTCATGTAGTCGTCGGCGCCGCTCTCCAGCCCGTTGACGGTGTCGGCGAGCGAGTCCCGGGCGGTCAGGATGATGACCGGCGTACTCACCCCACCGGCCCGCAGGCCGGCCAGCACGGAGAAGCCGTCCCGGCCGGGCAGGCCGAGATCGAGGATCACCAGGTCGAACTCGCCGGTGCTCGCGTAGTCGACCGCGGAGATCCCGTCGGTCACCACCGATGTGGTGAAACCATTGGCCTTGAGCCCCTTCTCGACGAACGAGGAGATCCGCGGGTTGTCCTCGGCGATCAGGATGCGGTTCACCGGTGCGCCCCTGCCCCGGCCGCGGGACGGGACGACCCACCGGCGGCGGCCGCCGCGACCGGCACGTCGATGCCGAAACGGGCGCCGCCGCCGTGGTTGTTGCGCACCCAGACCCGGCCGTGGTGCGCGTGGGCGATGGCCGCCACGATGCTCAACCCGAGACCGGCACCGACGGTGTTGTCCTGCGCACCGCCGGTGGAGCCACGACTGAACCGGCCGAAGATCACGTCCAGGTCCTCCTCCGGCACCCCGGGCCCGTTGTCGCTGACCCAGAACGTCGCGCTGTCCGGGCCGCTGATCGCACCGATCCGGATGGTGTCCCCGGATGCGGTGTGCTGCACCGCGTTCTGCGCCAACTGCACCATCGCCTGGGTGATCCGCTGCACGTCCACCTCGACCTCCTCGTCACCGATCGCCTCCAGCACCCAGCGACGGTCGCCGAGTGCCTGCACCTTCGTGTGGACCCCGGCGGTCAGCTCGGCCAGCGAGGTCGGGGCCGGCCGGACGAAGTCCGGCTGCTCCGCCCGGGCCAGCACCAGCAGGTCGTCGACGATCCGGTTCATCCGGTCCAGTTCCTCGCTGACCACCTGCATGGTCTCCTCGCGGTCCTCGGGGTCGTCCCCCATCACCTCGAGATGGCCGCGCACGATGGTGATCGGGGTGCGCAGCTCGTGGCCGGCATCGTCGACGAACTGCCGCTGGGTGGCGAAGGCGGCGTCCAGCCGGTCCAGCATGTCGTTGAAGGTTCGCGACAGTTCGGCGATGTCGTCCCGACCGCGGACCGGGATGCGGCGGGAGATGCGCTTCTCGGTGATCTCCTCGGCGGTCTGCCGGACCCAGCGGATCGGCTCCAGGATGCGGCCGGCCACCACCCAGGCCACCAGGCAGGAGAACAGCAGCGCGATCGCGGAGACCGCCGCGATCAGGCCGATGGTGTCGAAGACCTCGGCCTCCTCGCGATCGACCAGGTAAGCGCTGACGAACGCGCCCTGTTCGTTGCCTCCCGGCAGCCGGACCACCTGCTTGTTCCAGTACATGTCACCACCGGCGGTCGGCACCGTCCCGACGCTGCCCGGGGCGTCGACGACCGCGGCGACGATCGCCGGGTCGGCCAGCGGGTCGCCGACCACCGAGTGGGACTGCCGGATGAGCCCGTTGCTCCAGCCGAACAGCAACTCGTTCTCGTTGGGGTACTGGTTCTGCAGGTGCGTCCGGATCAGGTCGCGGATGTCGGTGAACGGGGCCCCGGTGTCCGGGTCGATGCCGACCCCGGCGAACTGGGTGAACTCGTTGACCTCCTGCTCGGCGCCCGCTGCCACCTCGTGCTCGACCCGGTTCAGCAGGATCGCGCCGAGCGTGAAGCCGACCGTGGTGAGCGTGAGCAGCATCGCGAACAGCACCCAGAACAGGATCCGTATCCGGGCGGTGAGCCGGAACCGGCGTGGCCGGGCAGCCGGGTCCGTCCCGCCGGCGGGCGTACCGGGGGCACCGCGGTCGGCGTTGTCTGTCGGACCGGGCACGAGGTCCCGGCCGGTGGCCGCGAGATCCCGGCCGGTGGGCGGGAGGTCCCGGCCGCCCGCGGCCGTCGGGACCGGGCGGCGTTCACCGGCGGGGAGGGTCGCCGCTGCGCCCGCCGGGAAGGCCGACCCGGTGGCACCGGCCGGGTAGGTCGGTGAGGGCGCCCGGGCCACGTCGCTCGGCGATGGCGCGTCGGCCGGGCGACCGGCGAACGGGTGGCGCTCGGTCGGATACGGGCCGGCTGCATACGGGTCGGCCGCATACGGGTCTGCCGCGTACGGGCCGGCTGCACCCGGGTCGGCCGCATACGGGCCGGCCGCAAACGGGCCGGACGGGTGCAGCGGTGCCGGCGCAGCGAGGAACGCCCCGGACAGGTTGTCGGCAGGGAACGGCGCGGTGGGGAACGGTGCCGCCGGCGCCGCCGATGCGGTCGGTGACGGTCCGGAGCCGGTCCAGTCCGACCAGGCGGTACGGACGACCGGGATCGGCGCGGTGTCGGCCGCGGTATCGGCTGCGGTATCGGCTGCTGTGGGACCAGCGGCGGGACCAGCGGTGGGCCCGGTGCCGGAGCCGACGCGGGCATCAGGGCCGGTGTCTGCGCCCACGGTCGTCCGCCCCCCGGTCCCGGTCCCTGCTCCCGTCGCGCTGCGTCGGGGTGGCCTCATCCGTCCCCGCCGTCGTCGTCCCCGTCGTCCCCGGCGTCGTCGTCCGCGTCGTCGTCGCTCGCGTCGTCGTCGCCCACGTTGTCGTCGTCATCGCCGTCGTCGTCCACGTCCGGTGGCACCACCACCGGCGGTGCCGGCGCGGGCTGGGGTGCCGGCGGCCGGACGGTCGTCGTCGGCGCGGGAGCGGCGGGCGGACGGGTCGTGACGGGCGGCGGCGCTGCAGTGGTCACCGGCGGGCGCGTGGTCGTCGAGGGCCGCGTGGTCGCCGGTGGGCGCGTGGTCGTCGGGGGCCGCGTGGTCGCCGGTGGGCGCGTGGTCGCCGGAGGCCGGGTGGTCGCGGGGGTGCCCGAGCCGGCGGGGGTCCGGGTCGTCGACGTGGCGGGGCCGGTGGAGGGTCGCCCGGTCGAGGAGGCCCCCGATCCGGTGCTGCTCGATCCGGTGCTGCTGGATCCGGTGGCGGGGCCGATCGGGATGCGGTCGGTGCCGCGGGTGCCGGTGGTCGGGTCGAGCGCTCCCACCGTGACCATGTCCGGGAAGGTCGGCTCGTAGGGCCGCGCGGCGACGGCGATGGTCACCGCCACCAGCAGACAGTTGGCCACGACGACACCGACGATGGTCGCGGCCACGGTCGGATTGCGCATGGGTCGATTCTTCCGCCGCCCGGGGTCGGGATCATGAGCCGTGGATGAGGAAATTCTCATCCGGGATCCGGGAACTCCGCTCCGGCCGCAGGTGCGTCCGGAAGTGGTAGACCGCGGCCAACCGGCGCCGGGTCAGCGCGCAGTGGAACGGCAGTGCGGCCCGCACGGCGGCGGACGGGTCGTACCCGTCGAGCAGGGCCGCGCGCAGCCCGGCGGCACCACGGTGACCGCCGTGCACCTCGCGCCACCGCAGGTGCTCGAGCAGGTTCGCCAGGTCGAGCGCCGGGTCACCGATCGCCAGCAGGTCGAAGTCGATGAACCCGACCTCGGGACCGGAGTCCGTCGCCGGGTCTCCGGTCGGGCCGGTGCCGCCGATCAGCAGCTGTTTGTCGTGCAGGTCCCGGTGCAGCGCCACTCCTCTTGCTGTTCGCGGTCGTGGCGGCGTCGCCGCCGTCGGCAGTGCGGCACCCCAGCGCCGGGCGAGGTCCTCCCACCTGCGGGTGACGGCGAGCTCGGCCGCGGAGTCGTGCACCGGCAGCCCGTCCGGCGGCTCGGCGGCGTGCAGCGCGGCCAGCGCGCGGCCCACCGCCCGGACCATCCCCGGCAGTGCCGGGTCGGCGGCGGCGATCAGCTCGTGCAGCGACCGTCCCGGCAGCGCGGCGGTGGTCACCGCATCACCGTCCACGGCGACGATCTCCGGGACCGTCACGCCCAGAACGGACGATGCCCGGGCCGCTTCCAGCAGTCCGGGCAGTCGCGACGCCCGGACCACCTTGGTGAAGGTCCGGCGATCCCGGTCGGTCAGCACCGCCCGCCGGCCGACCCGGTGCGAGACCAGCACCCCACCTCCCGCGATCCGGCGGGCCAGCCCGGGCAGCCTGGGGTCCGCGCCACCCGGGTAGAGGACGAAGCGGCCCAACGGCCGGGCCGCCGGCACCGCCGCCGCAGCGGCGGACGCGTCCTGCGCCCGCTCGAACCAGCGTGCCGCCCACTCCTGACCGCCGACCTCCAGGGCCACGGAGAGCTCGGTCGCCGACACCGGCCGGGCCACGATCCGTTCGGCCCCGACACCGGCCGCGTCCCGGAACACGTCGTCGATCATCGTTGCACCGCCAGGGATTCCATCCGCCGGACCATGCCTGCGGTGTCGGTCACCCAGCCCGCCGCACAGGAGCGGAAGGGGTCGGTCAGCCGGCCGAGCCCGGCGACCAGCAGGTCCCGCAGGTCCGGGACCGGTGGTGCGGTGGCCTGCCCGTAGCCGGCGAGCAGGTCCGGCCATCCGGAGTCGTCCGGAGCGGCCATCCGGAGCGAGGCGAGATCGTCGACAGCGGAGCCGGTCCCGGCCCGGTCCAGGTCCAGCAGTGCGACCCCGCCGCCGGGTTCGATCAGCAGTTGATCGAGCGAGCAGTCCCCGTGCACCAGAGCCGGAGCCGGCGGCCTGCTGGGGAGGGCGCCGGTCAGTGCCACCAGGCCGGCGATCCGCGGTGCCAGGCCGGGCACCAGTCGCGCCGCCATCGCCGCGGATTCCCGCCAGGCGGGTGCACCGGCGGCGGGGACCGCAGGAGTGATCGGCGTCGCGTGCCATCGGGCCAGCGCCGCGCCGACCGCAACGAGGTCCTGCGGACCTGCCGGGCGCCCCGGCAGGAACCCCAGTTCCAGGGTGGCGGTGTCCGGGTCGTGTCCGAGCACCGGCGAGGTGGCGACGGTGGCCCCTACTGCCGACCGGTACCGCAGCAGTGCATCCGTCGACCGGCCGGCCCGGTAGCAGCGACGCAGCACGGATCCGTCGGCGGACCGGGACACCCATCGCCGCATGGGTTTCCAGGCGAGTGGCTGTCCGTCCGGCGGGGTCCGCAGGCCCGGGAGGTCACGGTCGGCGCCCGGCCCGGCGAGCAGCACCCCGGCGGCCTCGTCGACGGCGAGGACGGCGTCGGGCGCTTTGCGGACGTACTTGGCGACCTTGGGGCGGGCGTGGTCCGCGACGGCGAACAGGAATGCCGGGCGGCCACCGATTTCGAGAGCGAGCACGACGCTGGTACCTGGCTTCCAGCGCCGGTAGCGCAGTCGACCCGCCGCCGGCGCGCCGACCTGCTCCAACCAGCCGGCGAGCCGGTCCGGGTCGGTGGCGACCGGGAACCCCGGGACATCGGGATCCATGGCGATGCCTGCGATCCCGCCGCAAGCCGGAGCACCCGTCACCACGGTCGTCGCGCCATCTGCGGTCCCGTGTTCGCCGGACGTGCGGGCCCGGCGACGGCCGGGACGCCGACCGTGACGATCCGGTCGGCGTCCGCGGCGTGCGCCGGGTCGTGGGTCACGACGAAGGTGGTGCGCCCCTCGGTCAACCGGCGGAGCGCGGCGCGGACCTCCCCCTCGGTCTTCTCGTCGAGTCCGGTGAGCGGCTCGTCCAGGACGATGATCGGCGTCCGGCGCACTGCGGCGCGGGCGATCGCGATCCGCTGCCGCTGACCGCCGGAGAGGGTGGAACCCCTCTCCCCGACCACGGTCTCGTAGCCGTGCGGAAGCCGCCGGACGAATTCGTCGGCACCGGCCAGGGTCGCCGCCCGGACGATCTCCTGCGGCGACACCGGGAACGGCGAGCCCAGCGCGATGTTCTCCGCGATGGTGCCGCGGAACAGGACGGACTCCTGCAGCAGCACGGTCACCTGGTCCCGCACCGAGTCGATGGTCAGGTCGCGGACGTCGTGGCCGTCGAGCAGCAACCGGCCGCCGTCCGGGTCGCGGAACCGGGCGAGCAGGCCGACGAGAGTCGACTTCCCCGCCCCGGACGGCCCGACGAGGGCGATCCGCTCCCCCGGCCGCACCGTGAGGTCCAGTCCGCGCAGCACCGGCGGGCCGCCGGGATACCCGGCCCACACCTGCTCGAACCGCACGAAGCCGCGCAGCCGCGGCGCCGGTCGGGCCCAGCTGGTGTCACGCACCTGGGAGCGCTGTTCCAGCACGTCGACGATGCGTTCCCCGGAGGCCAGCGCCTTGGACAGCCGGCCGGTGTACTTGGCGATGTCGCGCATCGGCTTGAACGCGGTCTTGAGGTAGGTCAGGAACACCGTGAGCTCGCCGACCGTCAACGCACCGGACAGCACCCGGGTGGCGCCGAACCAGAGCACCAACGCGGTGGCGATGCCGACCAGGACATCGGTCGACCGCTCCAGCGCGGCGGCCAGCCGCTTGGCCTTCACCCCGTCCCGGAAGGACTTCTCGTTGCCGCCGGAGAACCGTTGCTGCAGCCGTTCCTGCAGCGAGTACGTGGTGATCACCGGCATCGCCGACAGCGATTCGGCGGCCACCGCGGCGAGATCGCCCTCGGCGGAGCGCTGGGACCGCGACACCGACGCGATCCGCCGTGTCGACCGTCGGGAGAGCAGCGCGAAGAGCGGCAGCACGGTGATCGCCGCCAGGGCCAACGGCCAGTCGAGAACGGCGACCACGGCGAGCATCCCGGCCAGGGTGACCAGGTTGCCGACCAGTGGGAGGGCCGCGGTGACCGCCACCTCCTGCAGCCGTCCCACGTCACCGGTGACGCGGGTGACCAGGTCACCGGTGCGGTTGCGCTCGTGGAAGTCCATCGGCAGCCGGGTGAGGTGGGCGAACAGCTCGGCCCGCACCCGGGTGAGCACCCGGTTGCCGACCAGCGCGAAACACATGGTCATGGCGAACGAGAACAGCGCCCGCAGCGCGACAACCGCACCGAGCGCCAGTGCGCACAATGTCACTCCGTGCAGCAGACCGTCCCGGCCCTGACCGGTGGCCACCACCGGCACCAGGCGGTCGATGACCACCGCCAGCGGCCACGGTTCCAGCAGCCGCATCAGCACCTCGCCGAGCAGTGCCAGCATGCCGCCGGCGATCAGCAGCCGCTGGCCGTGCAGGTGCGGCCGCAGCCGCCGCAGCACGCGCAGCAGCTGCGGCCAGGTGGCCTGCTCCTTCGACGTGGACGTGCCCGTGGATTCTGCCGATGTCCTCTGCGCTGCCGATGTTCTCATGCGGTGCTCCGGATCCCGTCGCCGCGCACCAGGCCACCCAGCGGGGCCAGCGACCGGCGGACGACGTCGGCCCACGTGTGGGCGGCGACCGCACGAGCCCGCCCGCGGCGCGCCAGATCGGTGCGCAGCGCGGTGTCGGACCGGAGTCGGTGCAGGGCCAGGGCCAGCGCCGCCGGATCCCCGGGCGGCACCAGGACTCCGAGCCGGCCGTGGTCCAGGGCCGCCGGCAGCTGCCCGACCCCGGAGGCGACGACCGGCAGCCCGGCGGCCAGGTACTCGTAGACCTTGAGCGGCGAGAAGTACTGGTCCTGGGCGACAGGGTAAGGGGCGCAGGCGATGTCCATGCGCCGGAGCTGGGTCACCACCGCGTCCGCGGGCACCGCGCCGTTGAACTCCAGGGCCGTTCCGAGATCGGACGCTGCCGCGGAGCCGGCCAGGGCCACCCGGCGCGGACCGTCGCCGACCACCAGGGCCGCCCAGCGCCGGTCGGACCGGTGCAGCCGCGCCACTGCCTCCAGCAGCACCTCGACCCCGTGCCAGGGTTTGAGCGAACCGGCGAAGCCGACCACGAACCGGCCGGCGTCCGCCGGCGTGACCGGGCCCGATCGCGGCGAGATCCGCTGCACATCAACCCCGTTCGGCACGACCAGCGGATCGGCGCCGCGCTCCCGGGCCCAGTCGGCGACCGGATCGGACACGCACACCACCACCGATGCCGCCGACAGCGCGGCCACGGCGCACTCCTCCGCGACCGCGGTGTGCACCAGCGACCGGTGAAGCTGCTGCTCCTGCACCAGCGGGGCGTTCACCTCCAACACCGACGGGCGCCGGTGCCGGCGCGCCCAGTCGGTGGCGGTGCGCCCCCAGAGCGAGTACCGCTCGTAGACCAGGTCCGGATCGATGTCCTCCAGCGCGTCCGCCACCGCCCGGTCCGCCGCCATGGCCGCGAGTTCCCTGTCCGCGACGGTGATCCCGCTGCCCGCGGGAACGGCAGGCAGCCGGTGGACGCCGACGTCGGCAGGGCCCCCGTCGGGGCGGACCGCGACCACCCGGACGTCGTGCCCGGCCCGTCGGAACTCGCCGATCACCGCGCGGGCGTGCAGCGACGCACCCTTGGTGCCGAAGACCGGGATGCCGGGGTCCGCGCAGACGAAGGCGATCCTCATCGCAGTGCTCCTTCCGGCGCCGCGGTGGGCACCCCGAATCCGGCCGCGACGGCAGCGGCCTGCCGCCGGGTGTCGTAGTCCTGCTCCACCAACCGGCGGGCCGCCGCCGCGAGCCCGGCGCCGAGCGCACGGTCGGTCAGCAACGACTCGAGGGCGTCGGCCAGCGCACGGGGGTCCCGTTCCGGGACCAACAACCCGGTCCGGCCCGGGACGACCGCCTCGCCGATGCCGGTGACCGGGGTGGAGACGCACGGGGTCCCCAGGGCCATCGCCTCCAGCAGCACCGTCGGCAGCCCGTCACGGTTGCCGTCGGCGCCGACCACACAGGGCGCCGCCAGCACGGCCGCACCGGCCACCACCTCGCGGACCCGGTCCTGCGGCTGTGCACCGTGCAGCCGGACCCGGTCGGCGAGCCCCAGCTGCTGCACGTCGGCGGCGAGAACCGTTGCCAAAGCGCCGGTCCCGACCAGGTCGAGGTGGAACCCGACACCCCGGTCCCGCAGCAGCGCGGCCGCCTGCAGCAGGTATCCGAAACCTTTCTTCTCCACCAGGCGCCCGATCGCGGCGATCCGGGGCGGCCGGTGGACGAGGTCTGCGCGGAACGGGAATCCCGCCAGGTCGATGCCGTTGCGCACCAGGCGGAGCCGGTCACCGATCTCCGGGAACCGGGCTGCGAGGTGGTCGGCGTTGTAGCGGCTGATGGTGACCACGGTGTGCGCGTCGCCCAGGGTCCGGGCCAGCTCGGCGTCGTCGATGTCGTCGACGAAGATGTCCTTGGCATGGGCGGTGACCGAGTAGGTGATCCCGGCCAGCCGCGCGGCGAGCCGGGCCACCCGGGCGGCGATGGAGGCGAAATGTGCGTGCAGGTGGGTGATCCCGTTCTCCACGGCGGCGCCGGCCAGCAGCACCGCCTGGGCCGCTTCGCCGACCTCGGCGTCGAGCAGGTCGTCGAGGTGCAGCACGAGGCCGGGCAGCGCCGTCCGGGCCGCGCCGAGCAGCGCCCACAGCTCCGCCGTGCGGAGGTGGTGGCCACCGATGTGGTGCACCGGCGCCTCCAGCAGCGAGAGCTCGCGGTGGAAACGGCCGTCGTCGGGCAACCGCAGCGAGAACACCCCGACCGGCACACCGTGCTGCTGCAGGGCGAGAAGTTCGGTCAGCACGAAGGTCTCGGAGAAGCGTGGGAACATCTTCAGCACGTACCCGACCCGCGGAGCGGCGCCGGGCGAACGACCTGCGGTCAGCGCAGCACCGGACCCGCCCGGGCGCTCGGCGCCGGGGTCGGTCGGTATCACGGAGCCGGCAACGGCTCCGCGGATCGTCTCAGGCAGCACGGTGGGCCTCCTGCAGCAGCGAGGCGCACAGCCCGGGCACCCGGTGCAGGCCGGACAGGTCGATCGGGGCCGCGTCGGTCGCCGGCCGGGAGACCGCCGTCGCCAGCCAGGTCGTCAGCGTGTCCGCGGTCAGCAGGGCCGGGTCCAGCAGGTCGCAGGCACCCCGGGCGGCCAGTCGCTCGGCTCGGATCCACTGTTCCCGCCGCGGGATCACCCTGGGTACCAGCAGGGCCGGCACCCGGGCCTGCAGCAGTTCGCAGACCGTGTTGTACCCGGCCATCGACACCACCGCCGCCGCTCCGGCGATGAACTCGTCCGCGTCCGGGATGAATTCCAGCAACTGCAGGTCCGTCCGGCCCGCGGCGAGGGCGCGGAGCCGTTCCCGGTGCCGTCGTGGCAGGTAGGGGCCGGTGACCAGGACGGCGCTGTGGCCGGCCGGGGGCCGGGCACCGGCGAACGCCTCGGCCACCGCCAGTCCGTCCTGGCCGCCGCCGACCAGGCCGAGCACGTACGGACCGGCCGGCGGCCGCACCCGTTGCTCCGTGCGCACCCGGGGACGCAGGCCGTCGGCACGGCCCTCACCCAGGTAGCCGGTGAACACGACCCGGTCACCGACGGCCCCGACCAGCGGGTGCTCGGCGGTCAGGTCATGCACGTCGCGGTCGCCGTACACCCAGACCTGGTCGTAGAACGCGGTGATCGTCTCGACGGTGCGCTGGTCCCGCCACTCGCGGTGCACCACGTCCGGCTCGTCGAGGATGTCCCGCAGTCCGAGCACGGTCCTGGTGCGGCCGGCCGCACGCAGCCGGGCGAGCACCGGCTCCAGCTCGCCGCACACCCCGCCCGCGGCCTTGTCCACGACCAGCACATCTGGGTCGAAGGCCCGCAGCGCGGCGTCGATGATCCCGGAGCGCATGGCGGTGATCCGGCGCAGCGACGAACCCATCACCCGGGCCGCGTACCGCCCGCGCTTGTCCTTGGCCACCGTGGGCAGGGTGACGACGTCGGTCCGGTCCGGCAGCGGCAACGTGGTCGCCTCGGGATTGCCGGTGAGCAGCAGGATGTCGCAGTCCTCGCCGGCGGACATCGCCGCGGCCAGGGTGATGTTGCGCCGGATGTGACCGAGCCCCTGGGTGTCGTGCGAGTAGAACGCGATCCGCCGTGGACCACCCACCGGCCCTGTCGTGGTGACCTTCACCCTGGTCCTCCTGATCATCGCGTCCGCCGGCCCGTGCGTCCGGTTCGATGACCACCGTCCGTCGCGGGGATGGACGGCAGATGAGCCGATCATGAAACCGTCTTCACGAACGTGGCCTGGGTCTCGTCGGGCCCGACCGCGGCCGATCGGATCTGCGAACGGGCCGCACGATGCCGGGCCGGGGAGTCGCGTCCGGCGGTCGGCAGCATCGTCGGTGCCGGGTCCGGGTGTCCCGGGGTCACCCGGACGCCGCGGCCGGCGGGGTATCCGGTCACGGCACCCGGCGTCCAGTGGCCGGGTCCGGATCGACCGGGTCCGGAGAACCACAGGAGGTCCCCGTGCGCAGAACACTCCTCGCCGGTGTCGTCGCCGCGCTCACCGCCGGACTCACCGGCGTCCTGGCCGCCCTGCCGGCCGCCGCCGTCCAGGCGTCCTCGTCGCCACCGGCAGCCGTCTCCGCTGCCCCCGGCGCATTCGGCGCCGATCAGATCGTCGGGTCGTGCATCTCGGGGCCTTCCGCAGCGGACATCTCGACGGACGGCACGGTGCGTGGCTTCGCCGCCTGCACCGGAGGCGCTGAGTACGGCCCCATCTCCTACTTCCGGCAACAGGCCGGCGGAACCCTCTACCGGGAGGACACCCCCTGGACCGGCGAGGTGCTGGCCACCGCCTGGGACGGTGTCGACGCGATGTACGTGGTGTTCGAGGACGAGGGCATGCTGCGCATCGCCAAGCGCACGTCGAGCACCGGCGCGTACTCGGCCACCACCCTGCTCTCGTTCGACTCCGGTTTCCAGGCCGACGTGGTCGCCTCGAACGGCAAGTGGTGGGCGGTCTGGAGCCGGCCGGCCGGGTCAGGCATGGACGCCCCTGTCCAGCTCTTCCAGGCACACACCCTGCTCGGCACCCAGGCGCCGACGCAGATCACCCACACCCCGCCGTCGATCACCAACACCCATCCGTCGCTGACCTACCGCAACGGCCGGGTCACGCTCATCTGGAGCCGCGGGTACGAGGACCACTCCGACCTACGGATGGCCAACAGCACGGGCGGCCCGTGGGCGTCGTTCGACTTCGCCACCTTCGGCACCGACAACGACCGGGTGGACAGCATCAACTACAACGGCATCCTGTACACGACCTGGCAGCGTGACGGGAAGATCGTGGTCGCCGACAACTCCACCGGCGCCTTCGTATCGCACACCTTCGTGACCGGCGGCCGGCTGCCCAGGATCGGACACTCCGGCGGGAAGACCTTCCTCGCCTGGACCACCGGCAGCGGGATCAACCAGAAGCTGCTGTTCACCGAGCGGTCGGGTGGGGTCTGGTCGAGCGTCCCGGTCGGCGGGTTCCCGGGAGTGGCGAGCGCGGTGCTCGGGCAGGGCGGGAAGGCCCGCATCCTCTACTACGACGACGAGCGGCTGCATCTGCGCAGCCAGCTCTGATCCGACAACGGGGGGCACACCGTCCGGACGCCGCCACCCGGTGGGAGTCGACATCCGCGACACCGACCGGGTGGTGCTGCGTTCGGACGGTGCACCGGCGGGTGACGCTCGGCCGGCCGTTCTGGGGAAGGTTGCCGACCGCCAGGTCGGAGCCTCGTTGCCAACGGCCCGGGTTGCCGGCGACCGACGCTGCCCGGGGATTCCGACCGCCGGTCGGCGGTGTCGCCCCTGTCGGGCGGTCCGGTTGGTCCGGTCCCTCGCAACCGTCGGGCGCCACCCTGCGTGCCCGGTTGTCCACACCACACCCGTTGTCCACAGTGCGCTCTCGCAATCGCCCACGACCCAGCCGACCTCGCTAGTTTCGGAGACGTGGACGGAGCGCGAACCGGCTGGACCGATCCCGACGAGGCTTCCCGCCTCGCCGGGATCGCCACGGACGCACTCCGCGACCTCGGGGCGGGTGCCTTCTGGAAGCTGACCCCCGAACAGCTCGACGACCTCGCCCGGGCCGTCGAACAGGCCACCCGCCTGGCCTTCACCGTCCAGGTCGCCGTCGCCGGGGAGTACGAATCCCAGCACGTCGCGCGTACCCGCGGTTGCTCCTCGACCGCTTCGATGTTGTCCGGGCTGCTGCGCATCGGCATCGGGGAGGCACGCCACCGGTGCCGTGTCGCCGCGCTGACCCTGCCGCAGGATCTGCCCTCGGGCGGCGAGACCGATCCGGAACTACCACTTCTCGCGGCAGCACTCAAGGGCGGCGAGATCAGCTCCGAGCACGCCCGGATCATCGAGGGTTGCTTCCGACGACTGCCCGAGGTGGTCCCGGCGGAGTCCCGTGCCGGCTTCGAGGAGGCCCTCGTCGGCCTCTCGAAGCAGGCGGACCCCGGAGCTCTGTCCACCCTCGCCACGCACCTGCAGTCCCTGCTCGAGCAGGAGATCCCACCGGAGGACAAGCCGAACCCGAAGGACCGCGAAGAGCTGACCATCGGTGTCCGCGACCACGCCTCGGGGCTGACGCCGTTCAAAGGACGTCTCGACGACTACGGCACCGAGCAGTTGCGGAACCTGTTCGACACCCTGGCCAGGCCCAGGCCCGCGGGCGACATCCCCGACCCGCGATCGGCTCCGACCAGGAACGCCCATGCCCTGTCCGAGGCGTTGGACCGCCTGCAGCGCTGCCACTGCGACGACGACGAGGGCGGGTACGGGGGGCCGGTCCTGGAGATCATGCTCGACTGGGACCTGCTCCGGCAGCAGGTGACCGACCCGGCGACCACCGCCCACGGCTTCACCTTCAGCATCGAAGAGACCCGGCGACTGCTCTGCGATGCCAACGTGCTCCCCGTCGTGATGAACGGACGATCCGTTCCGCTCGACCTGGGCCGCACCCAGCGGGTGGCCAACAGAGCACTGCGGCGGGCCCTCGCGGCCCGTGACGGCGGCTGCGCGTTCCCCGGTTGCGATCGCGTTCCCGCATGGTGCCATGCGCACCACATCAACTACTGGGGAAGAGATCTCGGCGCGACCGACCTCGCCAACTGCGTGCTGCTGTGCGCCCACCATCACTCCGTCATCCATCAGGAGCACTGGATCGTCCGGATGAACCCGGATGACGAGCGCCCTGACTTCATCCCGCCGGCGTGGCTCGACCCGGACCGTCAACCGCTTCGCAACACCCTCCACCGACCGTGGCGACAGGCGGCACCGGATGACAACCGGTCTGCATCACCACCGAACGGCGACGACCCCGACGGTGGACCCTGACGGCACGTCGGCACCTCCGCAACAGCGGCGGCGGCAGCGCAGCAGCACGGACAGCGGCCGCACCGTCGGCGCGGCGGTAGCGGCCGCGCTGCGGCTGCGGTTGCGGCTGCACTGCGGTTGCGGCTGCACTGCGGCGCGGCTGCGGCTGCGGCTGCGGCTCCGGCTTGGCTGCGCTGCGACTGCGGCCGCACCGCGGCGCAGCGGCGCGGCTGCGGCTGCGCCGCGGTTGCGGTTGCACTGCGGCGCGGCTGCGGCTCCGGCTCGGCTGCCCTACGGCGCGGCTGCGGTTGCGGCTGCACTGCGGTGCGGCTGCGGCTGCACTGCGGCTGTCGTTCACCGCCGGTGCGGCACCGGTCCCCGGCGTGACCAGTACGAGCGCCACCCACGGCAGGAGGCCCGGATCGATGGCGCAGACTGTTCCGGTGACCGTGCTGATCGACCCTCCACGCTGGCCGGCGCACGGACGGCTGTGGGCACACCTGGTGTCGGACGCCTCCTACGACGAGCTGCACGCCTTCGCCGCCGCGGCCGGCATTCCCGAGCGCGGGTTCGACCACGACCACTACGACGTGCCCGCCGATCGCTACGACGCACTGGTCGCGGCCGGCGCCGTCGCCGTCGACTCGCGCGAGCTGCTGCGCCGTATCACCCACGCGGGTCTGCGCCGACCGAAGCGGGACCGCCGGTGACCGTCGGCGCCGCTGCCGACCGCCCGGGCGGGACCGGCCGACACCCGAACCGGCCGCAGGACGCTGCTCCGGGCCCGCTCGCCGTCGAGGAGGTGCCCTGGGACGACCCCGACGCCGTCGCGCTCCGGCTGCGGCAGGAGGCCGAGATCCACGCCCGGTTCGCCGATGCCGATGCGGAGCCGGGTGTCCGGCCGAGGGCGGCCGACGTCGTCGCCTTCGTGCTGGTGCGCGACCGCGCGGGTGTTGCCCTGGGATGCGGCGGTATCCGCGCGATCGACGCGCGGACGGGCGAGATCAAGCGGATGTACACCGCGCCGGACGCCCGCGGGCGCGGGGTGGGACGAATGGTGCTGGCCGAACTCGAGCGGATCGGCCGGACCCACGGCTGGACGCGGATGCTGCTGGAGACGGGCGAGGAGCTGCCGGAGGCCGTCGGCCTGTACACCGCGTGCGGCTACACCCGCACCGACAACTACGGACCCTATGTGGGAGAACCGCTCTCGGTCTGCTTCGGCAAGGACCTGGTCCCGCGCTGACCGTCCGCCGTAGCGACGCGAACACCGTCCTGCCACTTCCCGCTGTTCCCGGGTCTGCAACGACCACGGGCTCTGCAACGACCGCGGATACCTGCGAACGGACCGGGGCAACGACCCCGGATACCGCATCGGACCCGGGCAGCGACCTCGGATACCGCATCTGACCTGCGGCAATGACCTCGGGCCCGGCCGCTCCGTGGGGAGCGACCGGGCCCGAAAGGTCAGCGTGCGGTGGTGAAGCCTGAGGTGGAGCCGGTACTGCAAGTGCTACTGCTGCGAATCTGTGAACCACCGAGAACTACGGCGGCTACCGACTGCTGCGAGAGCCGTTGCCGTGGCTGGTGTCAGCGGACGGTGACGGACACCGCGGTGCTGTCGGCGGTGTTACCGGCGGCGTCGGAGGCCCGAGCCACCACCGAGTAGGTGCCCTTGGGCAGCGAGGCAGTGTTCACCGTGAAGCTCCAGACACCGTTCTTCAGGGAGGCGTTGCCGAGAGCCTGCTTGTTGACCAGCATCTGGACCTTGGTGACGCCGACGTTGTCGGAGGCGGCCACAGTGGCGGTCACGGTACCGGTGACGGTGGACTTCGTGGTCGGGCTGGTGATGGCGACGGTCGGCTTCACGGTGTCCTTGGCCGGCGCCGCGGCAGCCGGGGCGGACGGGGTGGCGGCCTCGGTGCTGCCGGTCGAGGTGCCCTGCGCCGCAGCGGCCTTGGCGGCACGGGCGGCGACCGCGGTGGCGATCGCGGAGATCGACGGGGTGTTCGCACCGGCGACGGTGGCCGGCATCGGGGTGCCGAAGCGATCGGTGGTGGCCGGGGTGGAGGTGCCGGCGGGGGTGATCGCGGCGTCGTCGGCGTTCACCAGGCGCAGGTCGTTGGCCTCACGGTCGACGATCTGGACGGTGCCGACCCGGTTCCCGTTGGCACCGATCGCCTTCGGGGTCTTGCAGAGGCCGAGGTTCCAGCGGGCGACGACGGTGTTGGTCATGACGGCGCCGCAGTCGGAGAGGTAGTCGACGATGTTGCGGTCGAAGACGGCGCCGGGGGTGGTGATGCGGGCGGCGCCGTCGAGGAAGGTGTTGTTGCGGACGGTGATGCCGGTCATCTTGGTGTAGCGCAGGTCGATGCTGGTGCCGCCGTTGCAGGCGGCGGACTTGACCAGGCAGCCCTGGACGAAGTTGGACTCGACGAGGACGTCGTTGACGCCC